>CAINWP010000178.1 GCA_903854475.1 uncultured Verrucomicrobiota bacterium | reverse complement strand
CGAACCCGCACCGACATTGCAGGCCATGGCCCGATCGGGAGGGCCGGCTTCCGGACGTCTGGGTGTCCGCGCTTGGGGATCGGGTGTCAGCCTCGACCAATTCCGTTGGACGCCTTTGGGCGGTGTGACCCAGCCCCTCTGGCCTGAACTCCCCCACGATTGGGCCCGTCACCGGGCTTTTGAGAGCGCCTGTCTCCTCCTGCTTAACCTCAACGAAGTGGCCTATGTCGACTAACTCCCGCCTTCAGAACCAGCCCATTTGCTCAGGTTCGCGCCGCGATTTTTTGGCTCAGTTCGGTGCAGGCTTCACCAGCTTGGCTCTCTCCGGAATGCTCGAGGCCGACGGATTTTTTGCGCGCCCCGACGTGGCTGCCAGCGCGTCATCAGATCCGATGCGCGTGAAACCGCCCCACCTTCCGACGAAGGCCAAGGCCTGCATCTTCCTCTTCATGTACGGAGGTCCCTCGCAAATGGACCTCTTCGACTACAAGCCGGAATTGAACCGTCGCCACGGTCAGACCGCGTCGCTCGAACAGCGCCGCCGCGACGTGAAGCCTGGAACCTTGCTCGGTTCCAAGCGGACGTTCCGTCAGAGCGGCCAGTCGGGTTTGTGGTGCAGCGACGTGCTGCCGCATCTCTCGGCTCACATGGACAAGTTGGCCGTCATTAAGTCGCTCTACGCCGATTCCTTCGCCCACGGCTCGGCCATGATCCAGATGAACAGTGGGCGGGTCTTGCAAGGATGGCCGTCGATGGGTTCCTGGATGTCCTATGGTCTCGGTTCGGCCAACGCGAATTTGCCGGGCTATGTGGTGATGCTCGATCCGCGCGGCGGACCCATTAGTGGTTCGGCTAATTGGTCCAGCGGATTCATGCCTGCCGCTTACCAGGGGACCGTGTTCCGGGCTTCGGGAAATCCCATCCTGAACTTGGATCCGGCGGACGGCTCACCGACCGAGGTTCAGCGTGACACCATCTCCACACTCAACGCTCTTAATGCCGGGCACTTGGCCTCGCGTCCCGGGTTCAGTGAACTGCAGGCCCGAATCGCGAGCTATGAGCTGGCCTTTAAACTCCAGCGCAGCGCCCCGGATGCCCTCGACTTGTCTCAGGAATCGGCCGCCACTTTGGAGAACTACGGCGTAAACCAGTCGCGCCCCGACGATCACCCGCTGGCCCTCGGGCCCGCGCCCTTCGGTCGTCAATGCCTTATCGCCCGGCGACTGGTCGAGCGGGGTGTTCGCTTCATCCAGATTTACCACGGCGGCGGCCACCAGCAGCAGAACTGGGATGCTCATAACGGCGTGGAGGAAAACCTCCGCATCCATGGGCCGGAAATCGACCGCCCGATTGCTGCCCTCTTGGTCGATCTCGAGCAACGAGGGCTCCTCGATTCGACGTTGATCGTTTGGGGCGGCGAGTTTGGCCGGCAGGCTGTCTCGCAAGGCGGCAACGGCGGCCGCGACCACAATCCCAAAGGTTTCACGTACTGGATGGCCGGCGGGGGCGTCCGTGGCGGTACCAGCTATGGCGAGACCGACGAACTGGGCCACGAGGCCGCTGTGGATCGTCATCACATCCGCGACTTGCACGCCACTATCTTGCACCTCATGGGTCTGGATCCCCAGCGGCTCACCTATTTCTACGGCGGCCTCGACCAGAAACTCACCGGCGTGGTGGAGCCTGAGGTCATCCGGCGCATCTTGGCCTAGCTGAGTTTGGACCGGTCTGGTTTCGCTCAGAACGGGTCAGAACGGGTAGGATCGCCGGTTAAAAAACAAAAAACCCTCGAAAACGTTTTGTTTCCGAGGGTTTTAAATGGCGACCCCACGGGGAATCGAACCCCGGTTACTGCCGTGAAAGGGCGGTGTCCTAACCGCTAGACGATGGGGTCTAAAAGAGCGGCGTGTCTTTCGCAGACTATCGCCATAATTGTCACGCTATAAATTCGCACTATAAACTGACGCCATAAATAACTGGTGGGTCGGCAGGGATTTGAACCCTGGACCAACGGCTTAAAAGGCCGCTGCTCTACCGCTGAGCTACCGACCCGCCATAAAGCGGATGCGCAAGGTATCGGGCTCAGTGTCGGCGGCAAGGAGTCTTTTCAGAAGACTTTGCAATAATGCGTGGGCAGCGGCAGTCGGAGGGTCTCTTTCGAGGGTTCGGATGGGGTTTCTCGAAGGGGTCTTCGGCATCATGCCGTGAGCGATGCATAGTTCGTGATAAAATTTATCCGAGTTTCTGGGCGGCAAGCTTGACGCAGAGGGCTGAATTTCGGACCAAGAGTGTCGTCACTTCCCAGTCATGAATTCACCACTCGAGAACCGCCGGGACTTTCTCAAGTCCAGTTCAACCGCCGCAGCCCTGTCATTTGCCGCGCCGGCCCTGCTGATGCGAGATCGCGCTTTTGCCGCCAACTCCGACACCCTTCGCATCGGCCTTGTGGGCTGCGGCGGGCGTGGCACCGGTGCCGCCGGCAATGCGCTGGAGGCCGACAAGAACTTGGTCCTCGTGGCCATGGGCGACGCCTTTGAAGACCAGTTGAAGCAGAGCCACTCCAGCCTGGACAAGCAGTTCCCCGGCCGCGTGCAGGTGGAGCCCTCCAAGCGCTTCGTCGGTCTCGACGCCTACCAGAAGGTGATTGACGCCGGTGTGGACGTGGTGTTGCTGGCCTCGCCTCCGGGATTCCGTCCCGCCCACCTCCGTTATGCGGTCGAGAAGAAGAAGCACATCTTCTGCGAGAAGCCGATGGCCACTGACAGCGCTGGCATTCGTCACGTGATGGAGTCGGTCCGCATGTCCAAGGAAGCGAAGCTCAATCTGGTGGCGGGCTACTGCTGGCGCTATTCCCTCCCGCAGCGCGAGTTCTTCAAGCGCATCAACGAGGGTGAGATTGGTGAGGTCTTGGCCATGTACGGCACCTACCTGACCGGCCCCGTTAAGCCGATGCAGGCCCCTTCGCAACGCAAGGAGGGCGTGGGTGACCTCGAGTGGCAGATGCGCAACTGGATGAACTTCACCTGGCTGGCCGGCGACGGCTACGTCGAGCAGTGCATCCATACCGTGGACAAGATGATGTGGGCCTTCGGTGACAAGCCGCCGGCTAAGGTCGTCGCCAACGGCGGACGCGTGCACCCGAACTACGAGGGCAACATTTTCGATCACATGACAGCCACCTACGAGTGGGCCAATGGTGCTCGGGGTGTCATCGCCCAGCGCCAGATCGCCAACTGCTACAGCGACAACAGCGACTACGTGCTCGGCGGTAAAGGCAAGGGATGGAACGGTTGGTCCAACTCGTATTTCAAGAGCGCCGACGGTTCGAACGGCTGGCGTTATCGCGGTGAGAAGCCCGACATGTATGTGGTCGAGCACCAGCACCTCTACAAGGCCATCCGCAACGGTGAGTTGCACAATGACGGTGACCGTATGGTGAACAGCACGCTGGCTGGCATCATGGGGCGCTTGGCCGCCTACACCGGTCAGGAAGTGACCTGGGAGCAGGCGCTCAACTCCCAGATCAAGCTCGTTCCGGACAATATGTCTTGGGACATGAAGCTGCCGATCGAGCCCCTGCCGATTCCGGGTAAGACCAAATTGTCTTAATCTGAACCGAAGACCAACTGGGCTTTTTATCGGGCCCAGTTGGTCTTTGTCTCGTCGGTCTCTTCCTTGTTCGTTCCGGATCCGTTGGTCTCAACCCCCGTTTAGAGTTCTTCATTGTCATGAATCGCCGTCATTTTCTCCAGACAGCCGCCCTCCTCGGAGCCTCCGTGCCCGCCTTCGCGCAGGCCGGCCCGAAGCGCAAGATCCTCAAGGGAATCATGTGGGGCACCGTTGGGGTTCCTGGTTCGGTGATGCAGAAAATGGAGGCGGTCAAGGCGGCGGGCTTTGACGGGGTGGAGCCGATGGGCGGCATGGACAATGCCGAGATGAACGCCGCCCTGAAGGCCACCGGTCTCAAGGCCGGCTCCGTGTGTTGCCACACGCATTGGGCCAAGCCCCTGTCCGATCCGAATCCGGCCGTTCGCGAGGTCGGGGTTGAGGGTCTTAAGCTGTCGCTGCGCGATGCCAAGGCCTACGGCGCTCCGGCGGTGCTGCTAGTGCCCGCCGTCGTGAATGCATCCATTAGTTACGCCGACGCGTACACCCGCTCCCAAGCCGAGATTCGCAAGGTGGTGCCGCTGGCTGAAGAATTGGGTGTGAAGATCGCCATCGAGAACGTCTGGAATAATTTTCTCCTGAGCCCCCTCGAGGCCGCCCGCTATATCGACGAGTTCAAGAGCCCCATGGTGGGCTGGCACCTCGATGTCGGTAACCTCATCCACTACGGATGGCCCGAACAGTGGGTTCGCATCTTGGGCAAGCGCATCGCGACGCTGCACATTAAGGAGTATAGCCGGACTAAGTCTGACAAGCAGGGCAAGTGGGCGGGCTTCGATGCCGAGTTCCTCAAAGGCGACAACAACTGGCCCGCGGTCATGAAGGCCATCGACGAGATCGGTTATCATGGGTGGGGCATCGCCGAACAGGGAGGCGCTGGCTCTCCGGAGGGACTCAAGAAGCTCTCCACCGAGATGGACCAGATCTTCGCCTCCTAAAGTCGGGGCAGGAAACGGCTTTTGACCGCTACAGCGCCCCGCGGACTCGGCAATGGGCGCAAGGTTTGATCCCGGGGCAGGGGTGCTGATTGTCGGAAAAGATTGTGGAAGCCGAGCGGTGGCTCCGGCTGCGGCTCAAGGATGAATCTTTGGAGGCTTTCGAACCCTTTGGCGCATTCGGGACTTTCAGCGGAGTCGTGATGCTCGACCGCTGACGAATCCCGTTTCGAAGGCTCGGGACCACGAATGAAGGCATTGAACAACCCTGAACAACCCTCACGGACGTCGGACAGATTTTCGGATTCCATCACTTCACTTCATCGCCATGCCCAGCTTGCCTGTTCTCGCTCTCACCGCGGTTTTCTTGATGGCGCTTCCCCTGGTGGCCGAAGTGCCCCGGCATCCGAAGTTCGGTTTTCCGGTGTACACCAATGCTCCGTCAGGGCGGCAGTTGGCGGGCCAGCACAAGCCGGCCGACAACCCGGCCTACAGCCCGGAAGAAGCCCGTAAGCGCTTCACCTTGCTGCCAGGATTTGAGGCACGGCTCTTTGCTTCGGAGCCCGAAGTGGTTAACCCCGTGGCCATGACTTGGGACGACCGGGGGCGCCTTTGGGTGGTGGAACTTTACGAGTATCCGCTGGGCGCCAAGCCGGGAGAGAAGGGGCGCGACCGCATCAAGGTGCTCGAAGACACCGACGGCGACGGCCGAGCCGACTCGGTCAAGGTGTTCGCCGATGGATTCACTCTGGCTACCGGCATTCTGGTAGCCAATGGCGGCGTCTATCTGGGGGCTGCTCCGAATTTGTATTTCCTCGAAGACACCGACGGAGATCTCGTCGCCGACAAGCAGACCATTGTCCAGACCGGCTTTGGTCTCGAAGACCGGCACGAACTCCTCAATGGCTTTACTTGGGGACCCGACGGACAGATGTACATGACCCACGGGGTGTTCACCCGGACCCAGGCCGTGGATCCGGCCCAGCCTGGAGAACCCGTGTTGCTGACGGCGGGAGTGGCGCGTTTTCAGCCGAAGACCCGGCGCATGGAGATCTTCGCCGAGGGAACGTCCAATCCGTGGGGCGTCGACTTCGATGCCCGCGGCAACGCCTTCGTCAGCGCCTGCGTCATCGATCACTTCTTTCACCTCGCTCCGGGAGGTCTCTACCAGCGCCAGGCAGGGCAGCCGCCCTATCCCTACGCCTACGACCTGCTCCCCAGCATTGTGGACCACAAGCACTCCATGGCGGCGTACGCGGGTGTGAATATTTATCAGGGCGATCAGTATCCGGCGGAGTTCCGCGGCATGGCCCTTCAGGGCAATATTCACGACAACGCCATCCATCGCGATCGATTGACCGCCCAAGGCAGCACGTTCCTTGCCTCGGCTGATGGTGATTTTTTGCGGGCCAACGACGGGTGGTTCATGCCGGTAAGCATGCAAACTGGCCCCGACGGCGCGGTGTGGGTGATGGACTGGTACGACAAGTACCCCTGCTATCAAAATGCCGGAGCCGACCCGGAAGGCGTGGATCGTGAGCGTGGACGCATTTGGCGCATTGTCTGGGCCGGAGACCAGCCCGGTCGGCCCGTGCCGTCGCGGCCTGCTGGGCTCGCCTTGGCCGAGCGGAGCACCGCTGAACTGGTCCAGACCTTGGGTCACTCCAACGTCTGGCACCGTCGCATGGCTCAGCGAATTCTTTCTGAACGCCCGGATGTTGCTTCTCAGAAATCCGTACTCTTCACCCGCCTGAAGTCTTCGGGCTCCGAAGACGCCCGCTTGGCCGCACTCTGGACCTTGTTCAGCGCAGGCTTGGCCGATGATGTGGTCTTGGACGAGGCGGCCGATACGTCCGTGCCGTCGCTGCGCATGTGGGCGGCGCGTTTCAGCGGTGAGAACAACCGCATCACCGAGCGAGTCCACAAGCGTCTCGAATTGTTGGCCACCGATGAAAATCCGACCGTGCTCGCTGCAGTGGCTACGGCTTTGCGGCAGTTCTCCGGCGGCTCGTTGACGGTCAATACGGCCCCGACCCACGACATCGCTGTTTTGGGCCCGGCGGTGACCTCGGTGGCTGAAAAACTTCTCGGGACCGCTAAGGCTTCCACGGATCGCGACTTGCCCTTTTTGTTGTGGATGGCCCTCGAGCCCAACTTGCTCTACGATCCCAACATCACGGCCGCCTGGTTCCAGGAGAAGGGAGAACGCTACCTGCCCCTGTCCGGCAAACTGGCCTACAAGATGGTCCGCCGTTTCTGCGACGCCCGGAAGGATTGGCTCGTGGATAAGACGCTGGAGATCGTTCAGTCGCTCGACTCGGCCTCGCCGCTTATCCCATACCTGCTGGATGGCCTGATCGATGGTCAGCGGGGCAAGGCTTTGGCTCCCACCAAACCCACGGAGGCGCTGCTGCAGAAGCTCCTTTCGAGCTCGAACCTCGCCACTGTGGCCAAAGCGCGGCAATTGGGAGCCTTGTGGGGGGATGTGGGGGCTTTGCGGGCGTTGCTGGCCCGTGTCGACAACACCGCTCTTCCGGAGATCGAACGAATGGAGGCCATTCAGGGACTCCGCAATCAGCGTGGCGAAGAGGGGCGGCGGGTGCTCTTGTCCTTGGCCGGATCCGATGCTTCCGACGCGCTCCGCGTGGCTGCCGTCCGTGTATTGACCGAGACGGGCAACGACGACACCGCCCGCCAATTGCTCTCACACTGGAAGGCCATGACCCCGGCGGTGCGTACGGCCGCCGCCCAGTTCTCCACCACCCGGGGCGCCTGGAAGTGGGCCCTCTACAACGCCCTCGACCGGGGCGACATCGCCAAGGCCGACATTCCGGCCACGACAGTGCGTTCGTTGTTGGGTTCGCAGAATCCGGATGAACGCGAGAAGGCGGGTCGTCTGTTCGGGCGTTTCCAGGCCTCCGGCCCGGAGATCCTTCAGCGTATCGCCGCCAAGCGGAAGGTGGTGATCGATGGCCCTGTGGATTTAAAGGCAGGGCACGAGCTCGCCGCCAAGACGTGCTTGGTCTGCCACCAGTTGCACGGAGAAGGCGCGGCGGTGGGCCCCGATTTGACAGGCGTGGGTCGTAGTTCGCTCGATGCGCTCCTGCACAACGTCATCAACCCCAACGAAATTATCGGACAGGGCTATGAGAACGTCGAGGTCGAGACCGTCGACGGTCAGACCCACAGCGGGCGGATGGTCGAGAACACGGCCAACCGGGTGAAACTGCTCATGGCCGGTTCGAATGAAGTGGTGATCGATCGATCCAATGTGAAGACGGTGCGCGTGACCCCCAATTCGGCCATGCCTGAAGGGTTGGACCAGATGCCCGACGCCGATTTCCGCAACCTCATTTGGTTCATTCTCGCGCCGCCTCAAGATGGCAAGCCTCTGACGCCGCAGCGCCGCAAGGAACTCATCGGTGAAACCTCTGCCGTGCTCCCCGATGCCAACAACAAGGGCCTGGCCGCGGCCACTGATGGTGAGTCCATTGCCCTTTGGGCCCCGGGTTGGCAGGTGGATTGCCCCGAGTTCGAGGGCGCGCCCGCCAAGTACCCGGAAGCAGTGGGTCGGCGCAATGTGCTCATGACCCATCCCATCGACGCCCGGCGACCGGCGGCTCTCGTTCGTGCGATCAACTTGCCGCGGGAAGGTAAGACAGCCTTGAAGTTCGCGGTCGCCGCCCATGACCAAGGCGATTGGGAGCTTCGGGTGGTCATTGACGGTGAAGTGATTCTCCGACAACCGGTCACTCACGAGGTCCCCCGCTGGAAGGATGTCTCCCTCGATCTGACCCGCTACGCCGGCCGCCGCGTGGTCATTCGCCTAGAGAACGCCGCCACCGACTGGTCCTGGGAATTCGGCTACTGGGCCGACCTGCGCCTCGAGACCGGCGAGCCCCTTCAGGCACGCGCCGAAGGACGGTGACGGGCGCGATTTTGAAGCTATTGAACCGATAGTTCGTCCGTTGTTGGGCCCCGCACAAGCTGAGCAACGGAACTTGGCTCTCGCCGCAGGCGCGCGTCAGTGACCGGGCTGAGATCCGCCCGTTGCGAAGGCATCCCAACCGCTTCCGAATTGGGCGAGGAAGTGTAAGGGATAGGCCCGGTGCAAGACATACACGGGCAGGAGGATAACCACGTGGACAAACGGCACTAGTAGCAGGCAACAGGCACCGCAGGTGAGGACCGCGAACGAGACGACCGCGAGCACGGTGACGATGGTTAGCGGGATTTGAACCAGCAGGTACAGCAGGAAGGACGTCGGGAAGCGGATCATCTGAGCCCCCAGCACCCCCCAGGCTTTCCGGCACCCGCACCGGCGCGTGAATTGGATCGGTACCACGAATTCCGTGGTCAGCCAGCCGACCAGTAAAAGGAAGAGGGTCCCCACACCCATCGGTGTCAGCAGTATGAGGAGTTCGATGTCGAACAGCGTCATGTATCGTAAGCCTCCCAGAAGCATCATTCCTGCAAAAGCGAGCATGAGCAGCGCTTGCAGCAGGCCGAGCACCAGCCGGAACCGGAACAGGCTGTTGGCTTCGCGCGCGAATTCGTGCCAGGGGCTTGAGAGGCCGGTTTCGTTTCGAGTCACTCCAGCCACGAAGACGAGATCGCCGCGGCTATTGAGCCAGATGAGCGCCACCCAGACCGTCAGTGCCAGCACGCCCAGAAAAGCGAGCAACGGTACCATCCAGATCCAATGATCACGAACGGTCGAGAGGACCTGCTCGAACCACTCGACCAGATCACTCGCGAATCTCGATGAGACGTCCCAGCGGATGGGGCCGAGCTTAGATTCGGTTCGGCTGGCCTGAGTCTGGAGGCCCGTGATCCCGAAATGGGTCAACTGGCTCAGCCAGGCCATGAATCCGAGCAGCAACCACCGCGAAAGTTGGAAGGGGCTGAAGAGAATTCGACGTGTGGTGGCGAAGGCGGATTCCAGCGGCCAAATCGGGTCAATCCAGCGAACCGCGGGAGGAAGGGGAGTGGGATCAGCCGGTGTCATGAAAGGATATCAACGGAGTTTGGCCACATCAGCCTCCCGGGAAGAGCTGTTGGCAACGATTGAATTGATGATTCGAATCATTGATCAAAGTGTTTGCAGTCTCCGGTCAGACGCTCCTCCGGTCAGACGTTTCGATCAGCCTTCATTTCGCAGCGCAGTCGCCATGTCGCGGGCGAAGTAACTGAGGATCCAGTCGGCGCCGGCCCGCTTGATGGCTAAGAGGCTTTCGTTGCGGGTGGCCACAAGGTCGAGCCAACCAGCGCGGGCTGCGGCGTGAATTTGTGCGTATTCGCCGCTCACCTGATACGCAGCCAAGGGCAACCGAGTTTGCCGCCGTAGTTCCGCCAGAATGTCGAGGTAGGGACCCGCCGGCTTGACCATTAGCGCGTCGGCCCCCTCCTGCTCGTCCAGCAGAGCATCTTTCAGGGCCTCCCGCGGATTGGCTGGGTTGAGTTGATAGGTGCGCTTGTCGAGCGACCGGGTGCCGGCCGCCTGGGCACTACCGACGGCTTCGCGGAACGGCCCGTAATAGGCGGAGGCGAACTTGGCGCTGTAGGCCAGAATACCGGTGTTTCCGTGCCCTGCCGAATCGAGCGCGTGGCGAATAGTGCGCACCCGGCCGTCCATCATATCGCTGGGGGCTACGAAGTCGGTGCCCGCCGCCGCGTGCAAGGCGGCCATTTCTCCCAGCACCGTAACCGTGGCGTCGTTGTCCACATCCCGGCCATCGGCGGTCAGCAATCCGTCATGACCGTGGCTGGTGTACGGATCGAGGGCGATGTCGGTGAAGAGCACTAACTCGGGCACAGTCGCCTTGATCGCCCGCACGGCGCGCAGCACTAGGCAGTCGGGGTTCAACGCCTCGCGTCCGTTCGGAGTTTTGAGTTCGGTCGGTGTGACTGGAAAGAGCGCGATGCCGCGAATGCCCAGTTCGAAGAGTTCCCTCGCCTCGCGGACCAGATCATCGAGGTTGAGCCGGAAGACCCCAGGCATCGACCCCACGGCCGTCGGCGCCCCACAACCTTCTTGGACAAAGAGCGGCGCGATGAAGTCCGAGGGATGAAGCCGGATCTCCTGCACCATTTCACGGATGGCCGCACCGCGTCGCAACCGTCGCGCCCGAAGGGCCGGAAACCCCGCTGAACTCATGCCGCTAGCGTGGCCGATTGTCGCGCGGGATACAAACCGAGTTCCCGGCGTTCCAAGTGAAGGTGAAGGGGGCGGGGAACTATTTTTCCAATAGGGTTCAGTGAATAGCCTGTGGGCAAATCGCGACCTCGTCTCATGGACCGTTACGGCAATCGCGGCAACATATCCTTAAAAATGGAAAAGGGGTCAAAAAAGGAAAAAAAGGGGTCAGTTCTTGATATTGATACATAAAGCGGCTAAAGCCACTCTCCCATCATGGCCCGCAAGTTGAGAGTCGAGTATGCTGGCGCGATTTATCACGTCATGAATCGCGGTGACCGGCGCGAACGGATCTTCATGGATGATGCGGATCGCCAGCGCTTCGTCGACACGCTGGGCGAGGCTTGCGCTAAGACGGGCTGGCAGG
>CAINWP010000177.1 GCA_903854475.1 uncultured Verrucomicrobiota bacterium | reverse complement strand
GACTCGATCGTTTTTGGCGAACGGGAAGCCACTCGTTGGATTGCTGGCAGCGATTTTTTTCGCCGCACCCAAGATGTCGATGGTCCGCCCGAGACCGCCAAGCCGGGCGAACTGGTCCACCTGGTGGCGGTCTATGGATCCGACCATTCCATCGCGCTTTATCGCAACGGAGTACCCTACGGCAAAAGCTACCAGCGCGGCACGGTGCAACCGTTCTCCGCGGGCCATGCACGGGTCGTTTTTGGCAAACGTCATCTGGCTGCGGGTATCACCGCATTGGCCGGAGAAATTGAAGAAGCCCGACTTTATAACCGTGCCCTCACCACTGATGAAGTGGCGGCCTCATTTCGGGCGGGGGCAGTCAGCATGGCGGCCGAAACCCTTGCCAAAGCGCTCACCCCCGCGGAGCTCGCAAAACGAACGAACTTGAATCGAGAGTTGGATGAGCTTCGTGCAACTCAGGCGCGGATCTTGGCGTCGCCTCACCTGACAGAGGCGTGGAAAAGCGCCTGGGCCGATGCCGCCAAAAATAATGCCAACCCCCTTCATCCCTGGGCCAAATTGGCGAGCCTGACCGGTGTGGAGTTTCAAGCGGGTTGGTCCGAACTTGCACTATTTTGGAAGAGCGAGCTCGCCGGCCGCCGCGAATTCAATCGAACGAATTTCACCTCAGGATGGGATCTACGCACCCAAGAATCACGGACGTGGTTCATGGATGGTGGTGACGCGAGGCCGGGTGCGGGAGTTGAAAAGGGCGACCCCGAGCCGGTGGGCGGTTTTTCCGTCGAGTTCCAGGGCGACCGGGTGTTGCGCGGGCTTTATCCGGCGGGTGTTTTTAGCCATGCGCTCACTCGAAAACACAGCGGAGTCTTCACCTCACCTCGATTCAAAGTGGAGACCGACAGCCTCAGCGTGCGCGGCCTCGGTGAGCGCAGCATGGTTCGGTTGGTGGTTGAAAACTATGCCATTGGCGGTGGTGGTCTTTATCCCGCCGCCAACCTGAATGCCGATCAAATGCGGTGGCGTCGCCTAGATACCGCCTACCGTAAGGGTTCAAACGCCTACCTTGAATTTGTCAGCGCGGATGATTCTCCGAACTCGGGCTCCTCAGAGGGCGGGCGCGCTCATTTCGGAGCGGCCGAGGTGGTGTTTCACACGGGTCCGTTGCCACCCAAAGAACTCATCGAGCCCGCCGCGTTCTTCTTGGGTGCCAGCCAACCGCCGGTCTCTCTGGCCGAGTTGGCTGAGCTCTACCGCCGCCGCCTCGCCGCCGCCGTCCAGCACTGGCGGGACGGTTCTCTGAGTGAGGAAGAACAAGGGTTTCTCGATTACTTTGTCCGTCAGGATTTGCTGCCGACCTCGCTGAAACACCTGCCCCGATTGCGTGATTCAGTGGCGTCGTATCGTCGGTTAGAAGCCGAGATCCCCGTCCCACGCCGCGCACCGGGTGTTCATGAAGCCGTCGCATTCAACCAACCCTTGTTTGTTCGGGGCCAAATGACCCAGACGGGTGAACCGGTGCCGCGCCGGTTTTTGGAGATGTTCGACGATCGGCCGTTCCAAACATCCTCGAGCGGCAGACTGGAACTGGCCAACAAAGTCGCCAGTGCGACCAATCCCTTGACGACTCGGGTGATCGTCAACCGCCTCTGGCATCATCTCTTTGGCCGCGGTCTGGTCGGCACGGTCGACAACTTTGGCCGACTCGGTGACAAACCCACGCATCCGGAGCTTTTAGATTATCTCGCGACCCGTTTCGTGGAGCAGGGTTGGTCGATGAAGGAAACCATTCGGTTCTTGGTTACCTCCCGGGCCTTTCGCCAAGAAGCCATGCCATCCAGCGATGCGCGTCGAATCGACCCGGCCAACCTTCTGCATTCTCACGCACCCGTGCGCCGCTTGGAGGCCGAGGCCATTCGCGACGCGATGCTCACCGTGTCCGGAGAGGTGGACCTGAAGATGTATGGCCCGGGGGTGAACGTGTATTACACCGCCAAGACCGAAGGAGGTGGGCCCAAGGGACCGCTAGATGGCGAACGCCGCCGCAGTGTGTATCAGCGAATTCGTCGGAATGCCGCCAACCCGTTCCTAGAGGCTTTCGATGCCCCTAAACCGGTGAGCACCCGCGGCCGCCGCGATGCCACCAACGTGCCTGCGCAATCTCTCACCTTGCTGAATGATCCGTTCGTGATCGACCAGTCGGCCAAGTGGGCCAAAGCCTTGATGAAAGACGGCCACAACCCCGACGAACGGGTGAAGGCGATGATCCTTCAGGCGTTGGGACGCCCCGCCTCGGCCGAGGATTTGGCAGGCAGCCGGGAGTTTTTGCTGGAGCTAGCGGCCGAACACTCGATCCCACCGCACGACCTCCCGTCGAGCGAACGCGTTTGGCAAGATTTTGCCCAGTCCCTGTTTTGTTTGAAGGAGTTCATTTATGTCGATTGATCGCCGCCAATTCGAACTGCGCCCGGCATCGGGGATTTCCCGGCGAGACATGCTGTCCAAATGCTCGACGGGCTTTGGCCTGGTGGCCTTGTCCAGCCTCATGAGTGGCGGCAAGGCCCTCGCAGCGGCTCAGTCCAATCCCTTTGCTCCACGGGTGCCGCATCTGCCGCCGAAGGTGAAAAGCGTCATCTTCTGCTTCATGTCGGGCGGAGTGTCCCATGTTGACACCTTTGATCCGAAGCCCCGCTTGA
This sequence comes from uncultured Verrucomicrobiota bacterium, assembly GCA_903854475.1. Lineage (GTDB taxonomy): Bacteria > Verrucomicrobiota > Verrucomicrobiia > Limisphaerales > UBA9464 > SXXZ01. The sequence continues at coordinate 14,980 of CAINWP010000177.1, read as the reverse complement.
AGAAGGATCACGGCAAACCCATGCCCGTGCCCGTGCGGCCGACGATGTTCAACCAGAATGGCAACATTATGGCCAGCCCGTGGGAGTTCCGGAACCACGGTCAGTCAGGGCTCCCGGTCAGCGAATTATTTCCCCACATCGGCGCCTGTGCCGATGACCTGGCCGTGATTCGGTCAATGACGAGCGTGGCCAATGAGCACGCGCAGGGAAATTATTTCATTCATACCGGCTTCTCACAGGCCGGCTATCCCAGTGCGGGTGCGTGGATGACCTACGGCCTGGGCAGCGAGAATCAGAACTTGCCGGGCTTCGTGGTGTTGGCCAGCGGTGGTCCGCCGTTGGGCGGCATGGGTATCTTCGGCAACGGCTTTCTTCCCGCCGTGCACCAAGCATCGTTCATCGACCCGACCCAGAAGGAGCCGCTCGCCAACATCACGCCGCACGAAGCCGACAAACTGCAACGCAAGCGATTGCAGTTCGTCGAAGGGCTCGACCACCGGCACCTCGCCCGCTTGCAGGGCGATGAACAAGTCGAGTCCGCCATACATAATTATGAGATCGCCTATCGAATGCAGACGGCCGTGCCGGATCTGGTCGATCTTCGCGGCGAGAGCGCGGCGACCAAACAACTTTACGGTTTGGATTCTCCGGTACGGGAGAAGGCGGAATACGCCCGGCAGTGCCTGCTCGCACGTCGGTTGGTTGAGCGTGGCGTGCGTTTCATCGAGCTGACGTGTCTGCCGCGATCCAGTGATCCTGGGCAAATAGGCAACCCATGGGATCAACACGGCGTGTTGAAGGCGGGTCACTCTGAAATGGCCTTCCAGGTAGATCAGCCGATCGCTGGCCTCATCCACGACCTCAAGGCGCGTGGCCTTTTCGACGAAACACTCATCGTCTGGGCCGGAGAATTTGGTCGCACGCCCTTTGCCCAATCCAACGACGGGCGGGATCACAATCCGTTCGGTTTCAGCGTCTGGCTGGCGGGCGGGGGCATCCGAGGCGGTACGGTTTACGGTGCCACCGATGAACTTGGCTACCACGCGGTGCAAGATGTCTCCACGGTTTATGATTTGTGGGCAACGGTCCTCCACCTTTTGGGAATGGATCACGAAAAGCTGACCTATCGTTTCGGTGGCCGCGATTTTCGGCTGACCGATGTCCATGGTCGGGTGGTGCGGGCGATTCTGGCCTGAGATTGAACGCCTTCAATACGGACAAAGACCCAATCGGCGTGTTGCGACGATCCAAGGCCCTCGTGTACCGTTTCCTTTCAATTGCTTAAGTTTCGGTGGGTTGCACGCGTTGCTGGGTGTAGCCCAAAGTGTATCCAAGCCCGCCGAAATCGTTGGGGAACCCTTCAAAACCCCAGCAAAAACGTAGTTGCCGCGGTGGTGAAATGGCAGACACAGGGGACTTAAAATCCCCAGGCCGAAAGGCCGTGCGGGTTCGAGTCCCGCCCGCGGCACCACGACAAGCATCCCCCCGCCTGGTCGAATCAAATTACAGGCTTCCGGGGGGGCGGAAATAGGAGCCTGTTGTTCCTTGTTCTGGTCTCAATTTTTTTTGACGCGCTTCGCCACATTTCAGTTGCGAGGGGAGGACTTTGATGTGCAACTCCGAAAGTTAAAACTAGGTGAAGATCAGTATGAAAACCATAATACAAAATAAAGTTTTGGCTCTGTCGCTAGCCCTCGTTGGGTTTAGTGCATCAGCTGCCAACGATATCGAGTCGGGCAAGGAAACTTACTCGGTAGTGTTCGCCCCCAAACCCATTGTTCTGGACGGCAATCTCGGCGAATGGGCCGGTGTGCCGGTGCTCGCCGATCCGAAGTTCTCGGTGCCCAAGGGTTCTGGACCCGCAGGAACGGGTAAGTTTGTGCTCTTCGAGGAGTACGGTGGCGGCACCTGGTCGGGTCCGGATGACCAGACTTCGGCCGTTCAAATCGTCTATGATGCTGACAACGTCTATTTCGGCTTCGTCGTGACCGACGACTACCACGAAAACGCCGCCAAGAGCGCGTGGAATGGTGACTCGATCCAGTTGATGATCGCTAGCGCCGACCGCAGCAAGCAGGTGGCTCTCTACAACTACGCCCTCGGTGGCGTGGAAGGCGATATCGCTGACACCATCGTGAACCACGAAGCCGGCCCCGGTGGCACTGAGGCCATCGTGACCCGAAATGGGGCTACCAAGCGCACCACCTACGAAATCAAGCTCCCGAAGGCCTCCTTGGACATCGCGAAGCTCGAGGGTGGCGTGAAATTCGGCCTGGGTATGGCCATCAATGACGGTGACAACGGCGCTGGCCAGAATGGTCAGAAGGGCTGGGGCGGTCTGGGCGCTCACGCTCTTGTGTTCGGTAAATCTCCGAGCGAGACGGCCGAGCTGACGTTGATGAAGAAGAATGACATCGAGCCGGGTAAGGAGTTCTACACCGTCAACCGCGCTCAGGCCGCAATCACTCTCGATGGTAAGCTCGACGAGTGGAAGGGTGTGCCGGTTCTAGCTGACCCGAAGTTCTCGGTGCCCAAGGGCGCCGGTCCGAATGGCAAGTACGTGCTGTTCGAGGAGTACGGTGGCGGTACCTGGTCGGGTCCGGATGACCAGACCTCGGCCGTTCAGGTCATTTTCGACACCGACAACGTCTACTTTGGCTTTGTCGTGACCGACGACTACCACGAGAACGCCGCCAAGAGCGCCTGGAACGGTGATTCGATCCAGTTGATGATCGCTAGCGCCGACCGCACCCAGCAGGTCGCCCTTTACAACTACGCCCTGGGTGGCGTGGAAGGGGATATCGCTGACACCATCGTCAACCACGAAGCCGGCCCCGGCGGCACTGAGGCGGTCGTGACCCGCAACGGAGCCACCAAGCGCACCACCTACGAGATCAAGCTCCCGAAGGCTTCCCTCGCGATTGAAACCCTCCAGGGCGGCGTTCAGTTCGGTCTGGGTATGGCCATCAATGACGGCGACAACGGCGCTGGTCAGAATGGTCAAAAGGGTTGGGGCGGCTTGGGAGCTCACGCTCTCGTGTTCGGTAAGTCTCCGAGCGAAACCGCTCTGTTCACCTTGAGCTCTGTCGTTCCGAACGACATCGAGCCGGGTAAGGAATACTACACCGCCAGCGCGGTGACGACGCCGATCGTCCTCGACGGCAAGCTCAATGAGTGGGGTGGCGTGCCCGTCCTCTCCGATCCCAAGTTCTCGGTACCCAAGGGTTCCGGTGCGGCCGGCACGGGCAAGTACGTGCTGTTTGAAGAGTACGGTGGCGGCACTTGGTCCGGTCCGGATGACCAGACCTCGGCCGTGCAGGTGGCCTATGATATCGACAACGTGTATTTCGGCTTTGTCGTGACCGATGACTACCACGAGAACGCCGCCAAGAGCGCGTGGAACGGTGACTCCATCCAGTTGATGATCGCCAGTTCCGATCGTCAGCAGCAGGTGGCCCTCTACAACTACGCCCTGGGTGGCGTGGACGGTGATATCGCCGATGTGATCGTGAACCATGAGGCCGGCCCCGGTGGTACCGAGGCGGTCGTGACCCGCGACTCCGCGGCCAAGAAGACCTACTACGAAATCAAGCTGCCGGCCGCCGCGATCGGCAAGACCGCGTTGACCTTGGGAACGCAGTTCGGTCTGGGCATGGCCATCAACGACGGTGACAACGGCGCTGGCCAAAACGGTCAGAAGGGCTGGGGCGGTTTGGGAGCCCACGCGCTCGTGTTCGGCAAGTCCCCGAAGGAAACCGCGTTGGTGTCCCTCGGAACGGCCTCCTCGGGCGCTGAGCGCTTGTTCCTCTCGGCCATCAATCCGAGCATCGTGACCTTCTCGTTCCGCGCGAATGACAAGGGCGGTTCAGTCGTTGCCGCCAACGGCATCAAGTTGACCATCGACGGACAAGTCGTGACGGCGACCGTGGCTCCGAAGAATGCGGACGCGACCGACGTGACCTACACCCGGACGACTCCGTTTGCCGCCGGTGAACATACCTACAAGATCGAGGTTAAGGACAGCCAAGGTAACACGGTCACCGATGCAGGCACCTTCACCGCCGCGCAGGTGGCGATTCTGACGGCCGCTCATCAGGCAGTGTCGGTCGACAAGACCAAGGCGGGCTTCATCTGGCGCATCGTTCAGAACGAGGTCATGACTTCCAAGGTCTTGGATGACGTGGAGTTGGCCTAGCTCGGTACGTTGAAGGACGACACCGGCACGGTCATCGACAACTTGGCCAACGAAAACGAGCCGGGCAATGCCTTGGCCGCGGGCGTCAAGGATGGCAAGACCGTCAAGTTCGAGATTGCCACCAAGATCAACCTCAATGCCGTGGCCGGTGGCAGCGCTGGAACCTTCCCTGAAGACGAAGGTATGCCCGGCGTTCCGGGAGTCAGCGGTTTGGACTACGGCATCGCTGCTGAAATCACGACCTTCGTCGAGCTTCCCGCCGGTGTGGTAACGCTGGGAATCGCTTGCGATGACCGCTTCCGCGCTCAGGGTGGCCCGATTGGCAAGGCGACCGATGGTATCCTCCTCGGTGAGGGTGGCCTCGAGCTGAACGGCAACACCGCCACGGGTCTCACCAAGTTCTTCGTGCAGGACGCCGGCATCTACCCGGTGCGCATCCTGTTCCAGGACAACGGTGGTGCCGCTCACATCGAGTTGGCCAGTGTGAAGGCCAACGGCGACAAGGTGCTGGTGAACGACCTCGACAACGGTGGCTTCAAGGCCTACCGCGTGGGTGTCGCTCCGGCCAAGTCCACCCGCGTTGCCGCGGGCAAGGTTCCGGCTGGCCTGACCGGCACGGCGCTGACTGGCGTGACGCTGTCTGAGTCTACCAAGACCGTGACGGCTGATCTGCCGACCACCGGCACGTCTGGCTTCCTCACCATCACCCCCTCGGTGACGATCATCTCGATCAAGAACGAGGGCGGCAAGTTGGTCATCAAGTACCAGTAAGCCATTGGGCCACGGATTTCGTGGCTTGAATCCAGGAGGGGTTGGTCTTCGGACCAGCCCCTCTTTTTTATGGTGCGCCCGGCAGGGCGGGCCTGTCGGTTTCCTGGACGTTCCGGGAGTGGTCAATTTCAGCGTTCCAAGGCAGATTGGTGGCAATTCCAAAGCATGCGACGGTTCAATCCAGAAACGTTTCCGGTGAGCGGCCAGAGGACCCTGTGCGCCGTTGATGCCGTCCTTTCGCTCGTTGGACTCTTCCTCTTCGGTTTACTTTTTTGCGGGGTCGATGGATTTGCTGCTGACCTGCCGCCCAAGACTGGGGCGATCGCTTCCTCGGTTCGCAAGCTTTCCCCGGCCTCGGATAGTCCTGTGGGGTTCCGTTCGATGGTTCCCCAGGAGATTGGGCTCGTCTTCACCAACGCGATGACGGGCGACCTGTACCTAACCAATGCGGTGGCTCACAACGGGGCCGGCGTGGCCATTGGAGATGTGGATGGCGACGGTTGGGCCGATGTGTATTTGTGCAATTTGGAGGGGCCCAACCGGTTGTTCCGCAATCGGGGTCAGTGGCGTTTTGAAGCCATGGACTTGCCTGAGATCGCCTGCGCCGACCAGCGCTCCACCGCGGCCGCTCTGGTGGATGTCGATGGCGACCGGGATCTCGATTTGTTAGTCAATGGCATCGGCGTCGGCACCCGGCTTTTCCTGAACGACGGGCGTGGAGCCTTTTCTGAAAAGAAGGATTCAGGCCTGTCCCCGACGGCCTCAGCGACCTCGATGGCGCTGGCCGATATCGACGGCGACGGCGACCTCGATCTCTACTGCACGCACTTCATTGATGTGATGCGTCTGGCAGATCCCACCACCCGGTTCGCTCTTACCCGCAAGGGCGATGGTTGGGAGGTTTCCAAGATCAACGGCGAATCGACCCGCTCCGCCAAATGGAAGGGCCGCTTCGAGGCGCTGCCCGACGGCAAGGTGCGCGAGTTGCCGGAGGTACACGGGTTGTACCTCAATGAGGGGCAAGGCCGGTTCCGGGCCATCGAGAACGAGCCCGGCACGTTTTCGGATGCACTGGGTAAGCCGATACCGCCCTATCGCGATTGGGGGCTGGCGGTGATGTTTCGCGACATCAACGGTGACGGAGTACCCGATCTCTATGTCTGCAACGACAACACCTCGCCCGACCGCGTCTGGATCAATCAAGGCCGGGGTCGGTTTCGTGAATGGGAGGCGCTCAAGCTGCGCCACACCAGCCGCTCGGCCATGGGGGTGGATTTCGCCGACATCAACCGGGACGGATACGACGATTTCTTCGTCGTCGACATGCTGGCCCGGGAACACCGGTTCCGGATGACCCAATTGGTTCGGGATCGTCCCACGCTGGCTGAGCTGGATCTCTCCGAGGCGCGGCCTCAGTTCAACCGAAACACCCTCTTCCTGGGGAGTCCGGGCGGGTACTTTACCGACGTGGCTTGGATGGCAGGTTTGGCCGCCTCCGACTGGACTTGGTCCACCCTGTTCCTCGATGTCGACCTCGATGGCTACGAAGACCTGCTGCTCACCAATGGCTTCGAATTCGATGTGATGGATCAGGATAGTCACACTGAAATCAAGGACTCGGGCCGTCGCCTCACCGACAACCAGCTCAAGCGCTCCATGCAACTGCATCCCCGTTGGCGCACGCGCAACGCTGCTTTTCGTAATCAGGGCCAAGGTCGGTTTCAGCCCGCGGGCACCCAGTGGGGCTTTGACTTGGAGGGGATTTCCTACGGCATGGCGGCCGGGGATCTCGACAACGACGGAGACCTCGATTTGGTCGTTAATAATCTCAACGCCCCGGCATCGATCTACCAAAATACCGGTCCAGGTTCCCGGGTTGCGGTCCGGTTGCGGGGACAGGCTCCCAACACGCAGGGGATCGGGGCACGAATTTCGCTAATATCGCCTCGGTTCACCCAGTCGCAGGAAATGATTGCCGGTGGCCGTTATTTGTCGGCCGATGAGACCTTGAGAGTCTTTGCCTGGGATGCTCGGGCGGATGCGGGCGCTCGGCTCAAGGTGCGTTGGCGCAGTGGTCGCGAAACGCTCATCGAGGGAATTGAGGGCAATGCTATTTACGAAGTGGCCGAGCCGTCGGACGGGCCCGTGGTTCCAGTCCCTGCGCCCGAGGTTCCCGGGACATGGTTTGAAGACCAGACGGCGGCCTTGAATCACCATCACGTAGACGACGAATTCGATGACTGGGCCCGCCAGCCCACCTTGCCCCGACGCCTGGGTCGTCTCGGCCCCGGTGTGGGGTGGTACGACATCGACGGCGACGGCTGGGAAGAGTTGTTGGTGGCCGGTGGGCGTGGAGGTGGCTTAGGTGTTCTTCGAGTTCAGCAAAGCTCGCAGGGACCGGTGTGGAGCGCTGTGACGAATGCGCCAATAGCCAGTGGGGATCAAGGGGCCGTGATGGGATGGCCGGATGGTCTGGGCGGCCGCCGGGTATTGGTTTCGGTGTCCAATGGCGAACTCCCCCCGGGATCGCTCTCAAAGCTCGAAGTGTATTCCAACGGGGCCTGGGCTCAGCCGGAGAGTCTTCCTGCGGGGACCAATGCCATTGGAGCCCTGGTCAGCATGGATGTGGATGGCGATGGGGATTTGGATGTCTGGGTCGGTGGCCGCAGCCGGATGGCCCGGTATCCCGAATCTGTGCCGTCGCAGTGGTGGCTGAATGAGAAGGGGCGATTAGTGGTGGACCCGCGCCGCAGCGCCGCGTTTGCGTCCATCGGCATGGCTACCGGAGCCTGCGCGGTGGACCTCGACCGAGATGGTGACAGCGATTTGGTGGTGGCCACCGAATGGGGTCCGGTCCGTATTTTCATCAATGACGGAACGGGTTTCCGCGAGGCCACCGAAGCCTGGGGGATGGCCGGTCACCCAGGGCTTTGGTCGGGTGTGGCCACCGGTGATTTCAATGGCGACGGACTTCCGGACTTGGTTTGTGGGAATTGGGGGCGTAATTCGCAGTATGAATGGAACCAGCCCACTGACTTGCGTCTCTACTATGGCGACTGGGCCGGGGATGGCGTGATTCAAATCCTCGAGGCGTGGCGCTCGGGATCCGATTGGTGGCCAGTCCATGATCGGAGTTGGCTGTCGCAGGGTATTCCTAAAATTGCCTCGGAATTCAAATCCCACGCCGAGTTTTCCCAGGCCACGATCCCGGTCCTCCTAAAACGTCTAGGGGTCACCGCAGCGCCTTGGGTAGGGGCCTCCGAGTTGTCTTCCATGGTCTTTCTCAATCGCGGTTCGCGTTTTGATGCGGTGCCGTTGCCGATGGAGGCACAGAGGGCTCCGGTATTTTCGGTCCAGGTGGGCGACTTGGATGGCGATGGGATGCAGGACTTGCTGTGTTCTCAGAACTTTTTTGGAACAGCCTCCGATTTGACCCGTGAGGACGGGGGTTATGGCCTGGTGCTGCGGGGGCGAGGCGATGGTACCTTTGAGGCGTGGGACCCGCACGTCTCCGGCATTCGAGTGTTTGGGGAACAACGCGGTGCGGCCCTCGGTGACTTTGATCACGATGGTCGGCTGGATGTGGTGATCAGTCAGAACCACGGAGCCACCCGGCTCTTTCGTAATCGCGCGGCGGTGCCGGGACTGCGAGTGGTGCTCAAGGGAACCCCGGGCAATCCCGACGGCGTGGGTGCCGAACTCCGCCTCGAAGACGTGCAGGGGCGCCTCGGTCCCTTGCAAACGGTTGGGGCAGGCAGCGGGTACTGGTCGCAGGATGCGGCCGTGAGGGTTCTGACCCGCTCGAACAATGCGGTTGCCCTGCGAGTCCGATGGCCGAATCGTCCCGAGCATCGGGTTTCTTTGACCCCGTCCCAGAAGACGGTGGAAGTCTCTCAGCCTCCTGCGCCATGAAGTGTTTTGTTAAATTCTCGATCTCTGCCTGCCTGATTGCGCTGCTGGGGACGGGTGTCGGCTGTGGCAATGATGCGGCCAAGGCCGCCGCACCGGTTTCGGTGTCCGTGCCGGTACCAGTACCCTTGACCAACATGGTCCGCATCACTGCGGGAACCTTTCAGCGCATCCGGTTTCCGGTGACGTTGACTCGGGATTTCTGGATCGGGAAATACGAGGTCACTCAGGGAGAATTTCAGACGGTGATGGGACTCAGCCCGAGCCACTTCACGGGCTTGAGCAATCATCCCGTTGAGAAAGTGTCCTTCGTTGCGGCGAGCAATTACTGCGTGAAAGTGACGGCGCAGGAACGGGGGCAAGGGCACTTACCCGAGGGTTTCGAGTATCGCCTCCCTACGGAGGCCGAGTGGGAATACGCCTGTCGCGCTGGCTCCACCAACCGGTTTTACTTTGGGTCAACTCTGGACGGCGGAGAAGCCCATGCCTGGACCGCGGAGAATTGCGAGGCCACCACGCATCCGGTCGGTGCCAAGAAGCCCAATGACTGGGGCTTGCACGACATGCACGGCAATGTGTGGGAATGGTGCTCGGACTGGTTTGAGCCCTATCCGGCCAAGTCCCTGACCGATCCCACGGGTCCAGCCACCAGCGGCACCAACAAGTACAAGGTCTTCAAGGGCGGCGGATGGAATCAGGACCTTCAGTATGCCGGAGCTTCGAGCCGCTTCATGATGTCGCCCTCCAACGGCATCCACTTCGTCGGTTTCCGCATCGTCCTCTCGACCCGCTGAGTGGTTGGCGATTCAGGAGGAGGTTTCGGCCTCTGGATTCATTTGGGTCGCCAGATAGCCGGAGCGCTTTCGATGCCCGGGCTCGAGAGAGTGGTGACTCGAACTTCCTTCGGAGGCGTTCCCCGGTAGGTCCGGGGCACCGGGATGCGGCGGGTGTTTCCGGGAAATATCTCGGTTTTCCAAGCCCACTCCCCGTGAGTTTGAACGACCACTGCCGACAGGCGACCTTTGCCGGCATTCAGGTCAATGGTGATGGGACCCTGCCCGCCGTATCCAACCTCGATAGAGGGTGTTTCGGGCGGTTGGGAGCCCAACCACGGGGAGGCGGGTACCAGGGCACGATGCGCGAAGGGACCTTGGATCAGGCGAGTGCCGACACCGTCTCGGTTCTCTTGAAGGGCCGAAGCATTCCAGTGGATCACGCCTGAAGAATGAGTTTCGGGGCCAATCTGGTCGGTCTGCCACACGATTTCAGAGGCCGTGCGATTTTTGCCGATATCGGCCGTGTTGATGCCGGGCCAGAGGTGGCGGTGACTGACGTTCTCGGAGGCCCACCATGCCAGAAGTCGACTGAAGCGCTGCTCGGTTTGACGTTCCGTCCAGTAGAGTTGGGGGGCGAAGTAGTCGGCCATGCCCTCGCGGATCCACTTGCGCGCATCGGCGTAAAGTACTTCGTGTTGGTCGAGGCCCTTAATGCCTTCGGGAAATCCCGGTTTCCAAATACCAAAGGGGCTGATGCCGAACTTGACCCAAGGCTTCTCCCGATGCACCGCGGTGTTCATGGCCCGCACCAGGGTGTTGACGTTCTCCCGACGCCAGTCGGGCCGACTGAGTTTTCCTCCGGACCGCTGATAGGCGCTCCAACTGCGGTCATCGGGGAACGGGGCCTGGGCCCCCAGACGGGTCTTCTCAGGGTAGGGGTAGAAGTAGTCGTCGATATGAATGCCGTCGATGTCGTAGCGGTGGACTAAGTCGGCCACCACTTTGAGGGTATGGTCGCGGGACTCAGCGAGTCCTGGATCGAGCCACAGGAACTTGCCGTACTGGACCACCAGATCGGGCTTTGTACGACTGACATGCTGGGCGGCGACCGGCGAGATGGCTTGGCTGTAGCGGGCTCGAAACGGGTTGAGCCAGGCATGCAGTTCGAGGCTGCGGGCGTGGGCTTCGGTGACGGCGAAGGCGAGGGGATCCCAGGCCGGCAATGGGGCTACACCCATCCGCCCAGATAAGTATTCGCTCCACGGTTCCAGAGGCGAGGCATAGAGCGCGTCACAGCTTGTTCGGACCTGCAGGATGACGGCGTTGAGATGCCAGCGTTGAGCCGTGTCGAGCAGGGCGCGCAGTTCGGCCTGTTGGCGGGCGACGGGTAGACCAGATTTGCTCGGCCAATCGATGTTGCCCACGGTGGCGATCCACATGGCCCGGAATTCCCGGGGAACCGGCGGAGGTCCGGCGGGCGCAGCCGACAAGACCAGGCTGGTCAGAAACCCGACGATGAAAAGGCGAAGCATGGGCGAGATGGATTGAACGTGGACCGCAGAGGTCCGGTGGGCAAGGGTGGCGAGTTGGAGATAGTGACAGGCTCCATGAGGCAGGTGAGTTGCTGTATCCGACCGGTGGTAAGTCCTGCCTTGCTGTTGCGTGGTTTATTTGAGGACTTTCTTAGCGTCATGCGTCCCAAAGCGTTGATTACCGGCATAACAGGTCAGGATGGTTCCTATCTGACGGAATGGCTTCTGGGCCGAGGTTACGAGGTCCACGGCGTTGTGCGCAGAACCAGTTCCCTGGAGCGCTCTCGTCTGAGCCACCTCTATGTTGACGCGGCCGTGTACGGCCAGTCGCTGCACCTCCATTACGCAGACCTGGACGACCCCACCACCCTTCGGCGTGTCCTACTGCGAGTCGTTCCCGATGAGTTGTACCATCTGGCCGGGCAAAGCCATGTGGGGCTGAGTTTCGACATCCCGGAGTCCACGTGCGAAATGACCGCCATGGGTACCTTGCGCTTGCTGGAGATGGTGCGGGATCTACCCAAGCCCGTTCGGCTATTCCATGCCGGATCGAGCGAAATGTTCGGTCGACCGGCCGTTTCGCCCCAGAATGAAGACACGCCGTTCCAGCCGGTCAGTCCGTATGGTGCGGCCAAGGTGTTCGCTACGCAGATGGTTCGTATCTACCGCGAGGCGCACGGTCTCTATGCGGTCAATGGTATCCTCTACAACCACGAGTCGCCGCGTCGCGGTGAGAACTTCGTCACGCGGAAGATCTGCCGTGCGGCTGCCGCCATTCACGAGGGGCGGCAACGGGAATTGTCGCTGGGTGACACCTCGGCCCGGCGCGACTGGGGCGATGCCCGCGACTATGTCCGTGGCATGTGGCTGAGCCTGCAGCAGGAGGTTCCGCGGGATTACATCTTCGCCAGCGGGGTGCTGCATTCGGTGCAGGATGTCGTTGAAATCGCCTTTGCTTCGGTTGGTTTGAAGTGGCAAGAGCATGTGCGTCAAGACCCACGTTTTCTGCGTCCGGCCGAACCGACCAATTTGGTGGGCGATGCCACCCGGGCTAACACGCTGTTGGGTTGGAAACCAGAAATTGGGTTCGAGCAATTAATCACCGAGATGACCCGAGCCGAACTGACGCAGGACGGCCTGGCTGCGTGAGTTGGCCGGGCGTGACTTTACGGGTCGGATGGTCGTAGTTTTACAGAATGCGATTTTCCCCGTGGCTGCGATTAGGTCTGGGCGTCCTGTGCCTGCTACTGACTCGAGTGGCCGCGGCCTTGCCCAGCGAGGGGCTCTTCTCGAAGACCAATCTCGTGGCCTGGTGCATCGTGCCGTTCGATACCCAAAAGCGGAGCCCCGAGGCGCGCGCGGAAATGCTGGAACGGTTAGGACTCCGGCACCTGGCCTATGATTGGCGCGCCGAACACATTCCTACCTTCGATGCCGAAGTGGCCGCGATGCGGAAGCGCCACATCGACATCATGGCCTGGTGGTTTCCGGCGGCGTTGAATGGGGAGTCTAAGGCCATTCTCGAGTGCATCGAACGCAACCAAATCCACCCGCAACTGTGGGTGACGATGGGCACAGAGCCCGAGGCGAATGCCACTCGGTTGGAGCAAAAAATTCAGGCGGCCGTCGAGTCTCTAGGCCCCATTTGCACCGAGGCCCAGAAACGCGCATGCACCGTGGCCTTGTATAACCATCTGGGTTGGTTCGGTGAACCGGCCAACCAGGTGCAGGTGATCGAACGGTTGCAGAAAAACGGCCATGCCAACGTGGGCAGCGTCTACAATTTTCACCACGGGCACGGGCACCTCGCTGATTTTGAACGGCACTTCAAAACACTCAAACCGCACCTGCTGGCATTGAACCTCAATGGCATGGTCCGGGATGGCGATAAGGAGGGTAAAAAGATCATCCCGTTGGGCACCGGCGATGAAGAACTCCGGCTGATGAAAATCGTCGAGGCCTCCGGTTGGCGAGGGCCCGTCGGAATCATTGGTCATACCGAAGAAGACGCCGAGGTGAAGCTGCGCAAGGAGTTGGATGGCTTGGAAAAACTCATGGCCAATTCGGCGAGTTCGACCAAGTTAGCCGGTGAGCCGCCGGCCTCGGGCCGCGAGGCGGGACTCCAAGTCGAGAAGGACTGGGTGGACAATCGGTGGCAACGCTCAGAGGTGGGTCCATTCCTCGCCTCGAGTGTTCGCTTGCCGGATGGATCTTCGGTGGTTCGCGGCCTCACGGTGCGCGTGGGTCATCAGGCGAGTGCTGTGTACGACCTCGCCCAAGGATCAGTGCGTGCGGTGTGGACGGGCGGATTTTTGAAATTTGATGCCACGCGTTTTGGTTTAATTGGCACACCGGTTCCGGAGGGCACCGTGCTCTGGACCTCCGAGGCCCAGCGACCGGAGAAAGCCGCAGCGGTTCGTTTTCTGGGCCAACACCACACGCCTGACGGAGTGGTGCTGGATTGGGAAGTGCAGGGGGTCTTGGTTCGCGAACGACCGGAATGGGTCACCACGCCGGGTGGGCCAGCCTTGGTGCGTCATCTGACCATCGGATCGCGAACGGCCCCGATTTCCTGGTGGGCGGCCGGGCATTTGCGCGGCCGGCAATTCACGACCGATATTTCCGAGGAACATTCCGCTTCCCAGGTAAAGGTTGGTACTTCTCAAGCAGGCACCGAGTCCGTTCACGTGCTTCACCTGATGCGCAACACCGAAGCGACTGTCGCGTCTGCAGTCGCCGTGCTCGGTGAGCAGGATTTACATCTGGATTCGACCACTCGGGAGGTCGGCGGTGTGGCCCAGAGTTCCAGCGTGCTGACGCTCAAGCCTGGTGCAGCGGTTTCCTTGGACCTCGTTTTATGGCGCGGTGCTACGAATGCCTCCGCCGAGTTTGACGGTTGGGCCAAGGCACGAAAATCCCCTCGCATGCAGCCGGAGAACATTCTGGCAGCTCCGGACGTGGCTGAGCAGGTGACTCGGGGGCTGCGGGGCCTGGAGACGGGGTCCTTCGCTGTGGACACGCTCACCCTCCCGTATGACAACCCCTATCGCGCGTTGCTCTTTGCCTCCGGCGTGGACTTCACCGCCGACGGTGCGGGCTATGTTTGCACCATTCATGGCGATGTTTGGCGGGTGACCGGTGTGGATTCAGGGTTGCAGTCGCTGCACTGGAAACGCGTGGCCTCGGGCTTGTTCCAGCCACTCGGGCTCAAGGTTCGCGACAATCATGTGTACGTCTTGGGCAAAGACCGCATCACGCGTTTGGACGATCTTAATGGCGACGGTGTGACGGATTTCTACGCGACCTTTTACGACGGCATCGCGACCTCGCTGGGTGGACACGACTACGTCACCTGTCTCGAGGTAGACCATAGCGGTCAGTTTTATTACGCCGACCCGCAAGGCGTGCATCGGGTTGCAGCGGATGGCAAGTCCGCCCAGACCGTGTCGTCCGGATTCCGCAACCCCAATGGCATGGGAGCCAGCCCCGATGGACGCATCGTTACGGTTTCTCCACAGCAAGGCACTTGGACCCCCACCAGCGAGATTGTTGAAGTCCATCCGGGTGGTTGGTACGGATTCGGTGGCCCGAAGGCCGACCACAATCCGCCCCTCGGACGCGACTGGCCGCTGTGCTGGATTCCGCACTCTGTGGACAACTCGAGCGGTTCCCAGACGTGGATTCCTTCGGGCCAATGGGGAGAACTGGGTGGCCAGATGATGCACCTGCTTTGGGGACGTTGCGGGATGATGCTGGTGTTGCGCGACACGCACGGAGCGGTGACTCAGGGCGCGGTG
>CAINWP010000176.1 GCA_903854475.1 uncultured Verrucomicrobiota bacterium | reverse complement strand
GGGTCCGTCTCTGTGGACGCGGCGCTTTCGGAGAAATCGCCCTACCTCGGAAGTGCGTGGGTGAGGTGGAGTTTGCGGTGGGAACCCGCGATGCAGACCGATGAGCTTCCTAGTCCGATCCTAGGTAGGGACCGATCTCCGAGCGGTCCGTGTCTGCCGACTTGGTTCAGCGACGGTTATTTTTCTCAGCCCGTTGCCTCAAGAGAGAATCCTACCAAAGAACTGGTGTTCCGAGAGCAGTCATTCCTCTCCCGACTTTACTCGGTCGAGTTCCTTTCGGAAGGCGAGCGCGAATACGAATCTAACAAATTAATCAATACTACTCGGAGACATTTCACTAGCGACGGGTGGTGATCAAGGACAGTCGAACCAGGATCGGCCAAGGACTGACTTTCCTTGGCAGGGTTCCATGTGGCAGGGTTCGTCTATGAGATTCCCCGCCGTGATTTGGACCGCACTCGTGTCGGCTTTCGTGTCGGCCACGGTGCTGCTGGCTGCCGATCAGCCCAACATCTTGTTTATTATGACCGATGACCATGCGGCCCACGCCATTAGCGCGTACGGCAGCCGGATCAATCGGACTCCGAACCTGGATCGTCTGGCCGCCCAGGGTCTGCGTCTGGATCGGTGTTTTGCGGGCAACTCTATCTGCACTCCGAGTCGTGCCACTCTTTTGACGGGGCAGTACAGCCACCGCAACGGAGTCCCGGTGTTCAATGACATTGATCCAACGAAGACGACGGTGGCCCATCGGATGCAGCAAGCGGGGTACTATACGGCGATGCTTGGAAAGTGGCACTTGGGTTCAGACCCTCAGGGGTTCGACGACTGGAATATCCTGCCGGGGCAGGGGCGCTACAACGACCCGATCCTCTATGACCGGACCGGTCACCGCGTCTACAAGGGCTATGTCACGGAGATCATCACGGAGTTGACCGTGGGTTTGTTGAAGAATCGGCCTAAGGACAAGCCATTCTTCTTGATGTGCCATCATAAGGCCCCGCACCGCGAGTGGACGCCCTCTGAGAAGTACCGCCGTGAGTTCGCCGGTCGAGAGTTTCCCGAGCCGCCGACGTTTCGGGATAACTACGAAGGCCGAGCCGACGCCCTGAAGCAGAACCACCAGTCGGTGTTCAAGAATTTGACGCGGCATGATCTCAAGATGGTTCCGCCCGCCGGTTTGTCGGACACGGAGCGCCAACGTTGGATGGGACAGGTACCCAAGGAGGTGACCGTCCGCGAGAACGGCCAGGAGCGCGTCGTGCGCGGAGACGACCTCGACCGTTGGAAGTACAACCGCTACTTGCAGGACTATTTGGGCTGCGTGCAGAGCGTGGATGACAGCGTGGGTCAGCTGCTCGACTGGATTGATGCCAACGGACTCAAGGACAACACGGTGGTGATTTACACCAGCGATCAGGGATTCTTCCTCGGTGACCACGGGATGTACGACAAGCGCTTCATGTACGAGCCGTCGTTCCGCATGCCCTTCCTCATGCGATGGCCGGGCCACATCCGCCCTGGAACCGTCAGCGAGTCCCTGGCGGTCAACTGTGATTTCGCTCCGACATTCCTAGACCTGGCGGGGGCGCCGATTCCGGCGGACATGAACGGACTGAGTTTGCGGCCCTTGTTCAGTGGTCCGTCTCCGGCCGGCTGGCGGCAGGAGGTTTATTACCGCTATTACCACGATCCAGGCCATCACAACACCCGGGCCCACTACGGGGTTCGGACGGCCACCCACAAGCTCATCCACTACTGGAAGATCGACCAATGGGAGCTCTTTGATTTGGTTCGGGATCCGAACGAGATGAAGAACCTCGCCAGTGACCCGGCCTCGCAACTGTTGATGGCCGACCTTAAGGCCCGGATCGTCAAGCTTCAGGCCGAATTGGGCGATACGGGTCAATTCGTAGACACGATTCCGGCCGACACCGTCGATCGTCGCCCGAAACAACTCGACCACAAACACCCCGACTCGCCGCTCTGAGCCCGTGATGGAGGCCTCCTGGCATCAGAATCAGGCCGTTAAGTGCGATGCAGGGCTGGAATAGCGGAATCACTCTTGTCGGTCTGCGCGTTCAAAAACCGAGAGAATTCGGTTTAAGGAGTCGTACAAGTCGGTGTTTTGTCGGAGATCCACGGTGTAGCGCCGGTCGGTATTGGCTAGATGAGTCGTGTGACCATCGACCCAAAGGACGGTGCTGGACTTCTGCTCATGGTGGGTCCGCGGTCGTACATTGAAGACGGCGATATCGTCCGAACAGACAAACTGAGTATCCGTGACCAACGCCCGGATGGGGACGCCCT
The DNA here is from genome assembly GCA_903854475.1 of uncultured Verrucomicrobiota bacterium. Classification (GTDB taxonomy): domain Bacteria; phylum Verrucomicrobiota; class Verrucomicrobiia; order Limisphaerales; family UBA9464; genus SXXZ01. The sequence goes on along the minus strand of CAINWP010000176.1, from coordinate 13,189 downwards.
CGGAATTGTTACCTGGTGAATCGAGACGCACGGAGGGCGGTGTTTCCGGAGGATTTTGGAACATCCCAGTGACTCCCGCATGGCGGTAATAGTAACTGCACTGGGCTTGATTCGTTCCGACCTTGGCCAATTCACTCCGTGCGTCTATCGGTTGATCGGAGGCCGGGCAAAACAGAACCGCTGGCGTTTGACTCAGGGATTTTGCGAGCAAAAGCCCCAGGCCGACAGGCCGACCATCACGAAGGGAAAGCAGACTCGTTGGTGAGCCGGTGGATGGATAAAGTTCAGACGGGTGAGAGAAAGGCGGTGCCGCGGGACCATAGGGCATCAAACCCGAATAGTCTTGGGCATACAGATGAATGGCGAGCCCCACCTGATGCAAATTCCCGATGCAGACGGCTCTCTTACCGGCGTTTCGCGCTCGCCCAAGCGACGGCAGGAGCAAGCCTGCGAGGATCGCTAGAATGGCTATTACCACCAGTAGCTCGATGAGTGTGAAAGCGGCAGAACGACGGTGTGAGGTGATTTCCCATCCTTTCATTTCATGGAATGGATCCGGTTGGATTTGGGAGACACCGCCTTAGTGGATTTGGGAGACACCGTCTTAGGGTCGCCGGACGAACACTCGAATGAAACGTTGCCCCCGATCGCTGATGGGCAGGGTATGTTCAATGGAGGTGTCGTTGGCCGTGAGCCCCAAGACCACCGGAGACCAGGCCAGCAAATCAGAGGACTCCATCAAATCGTAACTCTCACCCCGGCGTCCTGCCCAAGAGATCGTCCAACTCTCGGAGGTCGGGTCGACTCGGAGGGTCATTCGGGGTGCTGCAAGATCGGGTAGTTCCTGTTCTAGGCGGATGTTGTCCAAATCCCAATATCCCCCGCGTTCGGCGTCCTCGACTTGGGAGAGAAATCGAATGCCCATTGGATGGCCGGCCCAGGGATCGGTCGGCTGGACCAAAGGCGTGACCACGACTGCGTCCACGAACTGCTGGCGGTCGGGGTAAAGTGCCTGAGAATTGGTCACACGCGTGGTGCTGACCGAGTGGATCTTTCCCAGCTCGTCTCTCCAATACAGGTCGATGTCTATCGGTACTCCTGGTCGCATGCCACCGCCCTGTCCCAGGACTCCCACCCGCAGCGTGTAGCGACTGCCGATCTCGAATCGATGGGGAAAATTCGAGTTCGCGGAGGAGTCGGGCGAGTCGGTGGAGGTGGCGTCTTTGAGCAAACCCACGCCGGGGATGGCAAACAAATACAGTGCCTGTTTCCCATCCATGTTCGAAAGATAGTCGGGGCTGCCAGGTGGGGTATTGCGGAAGACACCTGCGAGTTGATCCCACAAGAAACCTCCGCCCTCGGGATAGTCTGCAGGACGGGCCGTCTTTAGCCACCCATCCACTCGGATGTTCACGAAATCGGTGGTGGGGCTCTCAAAGGACCCATTGGGAACTAAGAGAGCCCGCTTCTCCGCCTCCATCACCATCGGCATCCCCAGAACAATTCCTGCGAAAATTACCCCCATCCGGCCGATCCGGGAATTTCTCAGGTATTTGGGGGCGTTCAAAGGGGAGGCCATTAAGCTCAATTGAGCAGTCGTCGCCGAGCGATCATCCCTAGGGCGATCGCCCCGACTCCGCCTAGCGCCCATGTGGAGGGCTCAGGGACGGCCGCCAAGCGAACACGGTCTAATTCCCAATAGGCGATGCCGGGTCCGCCGTTCTGGCTGATGGACGTCAACGACACACCGATCGGGCGCCCCAGCCAAGCATCTCCTGATTTCACTCCGGTGAGAGACACCGAATAATCTCTCAAAGTCGACCAGGCCGCGGTGTCGTCAGCCGCGGTAATGACAGTGCCTGTCACCGGAACTGCGTTGGCCCCATCGACGTAGAACAGGCCGATCTGAAGCTGCGTACCCGTTGTCAGCGCACCACCGCCACGAACAGCGACTTGTAGCGAGTAACTCATCCCCGGTGAGTAGGTGGCGGGCACCACCTGATTGATTCCCACTCCAGGCAGTGCGAACAAGTAGGAAACCTGGGTGCCATCGGCGTTGGTGAGATGCCGCGGTTGACCTTCCGGAGGGTTGGGGAAGATGCCTGCCATCTGATCCCACTGCTCGGCAGTGATTCCGAATTGGGGAGGCGGGGCTGGATTTTTCTGCCACCCGTCGACGGTCGTCAGTGCGGGAAAACCCGCGGGAATCCGAGGGGATTCGAAGGAGTCATTGACGATGTTGATGGATTGGCCCAACAGGGAACCTGTCACCACACAAAGCATCGCAGCACGAGCGAATTGATTGGTTATGTTCAACAGAAAAAGGCTATGAGCGCAGAGGTGCAAAGACGAGTCAAAAGCGGCCAATTTTGAAGGGACTGACAGGGTAAAAAACCTAATTCGGGCCCCGGATTTCAATACGAGGGGACTCTTCAGAAAAGGGCTGTCAGTTCCCCAGGACTGAGCAAGGGTGGATACTCGATGGTCTCTCTGCTGACGAATCCGTCGCTCGAGGCTTGGACGCCTTACAGCAGCGAGTCTGCCGGACCGGTGATGGTGAGGGTTCCATCGGGATTCAGGCTGCAAGAGCTTCGGCTGTTGCGATAGTGCGCCACGGGGCTTGCCGGTCTGAGAAATTTAGTCTTTCGGCTCAGGCAGCCAGCAGGCGAGGCCTGCAGCGGGAATGAACAGGATCGCTGCGTAGAGTAGGGCTTGGCGGACATCGCCTACTTTGGTGAACAGGCCGAAAAAGACCGTACCGCCTGCCGCGATGAGCCGACCGATGTTGTAGCAGAATCCGGCCCCGGTCGTTCGGAGCAGGGTGGGGAACAGGGGTGGCAGACACATGGTGAAGAGCCCGAACACTCCCTGGCACAGTCCGATGAAAAAGAACCCGATGAGGACGGCGAGGTGGGCTCTGGCCTCCAGGAAGGTGAATCCCATGACCACGCCGTAGATGAGGCAGAAGGAGACGATCGCCTTGCGATAGCCCACTGCCCGGGCCACCGCCGCCGCTGCGTAATTTCCCAAGATCGAGCCCGCCATGAGAACCATGAGTGCGATCACGGCGGCCCGGTTTTGCCCTGCGGACGAAAGGTCGCGGATCTCGGGCAAGTCGCGGATGTACTTCTGCTGCCAGAACATGAAGGTCCAATGCGCGGTCAACGACACGCCACAAATCGCCAAGACGATCCACGTGGTTTTCGCGGCCATCCCGCGGAACAGGTCGGTCAGTCCGGGCGGTTTCTCAGAGCCGGCCCGTGCGGCGTGCCATTCCTCCGTTTCTGGAACCGCCCGACGGATCCACAACACAATGAGTGCTGGGAAAATACCAACTAGAAAGATGTAGCGAGGCTCCGCGTTCTCAAAGAGGTAACCGAAGAAGCAGGCCAGCAGCACGCCGATATTCACCGCAGTCTGAAGGGTGGCAGCGATCCACGGTCGCCAGCGTTTGGGCCAAGTCTCCGACAGCAGCGAGGCCCCGACGGCCCACTCGCCTCCGATGCCCAGGGCCGAGAGGAATCGAAATACCATCAGGTGCCACCATTCTGTGGAAATCGCCGACAGTCCGGTGAAGCCAGCATAACAGAGGATGGTCAGGCAGAGGGCTCGACTGCGGCCCATCACGTCTCCGATGCGTCCGAAGAAGGCACCACCCAAGGCCCAACCAATAAGAAAGGCCGCATTAATGAGCGCGCCTTTTTCACCCACCTGCTTGTCGGTGCGGGGCAGGACCAACAACTGCGCCACGAACGGGGTCGCGACCAGCGTGTAAATGTGCATGTCCAGCCCGTCGAACATCCATCCCAGCCAAGCCGCCAGGCCGGACTTCTTCTGCTGTGAGGTCAGGGAGCGAAAACCGGTGGCTTCAGAAGTGGAGGACATGGCGCGGGCGAGTGGGACACGTCAGTGAACCCTATCCCAGCTACCCACCTCAAGCCTGGGTTGTGCCGTGTCTTCTGGAACGAATTTTCAACGGCAATAATTATTCCCCCTTGGTGACAATTAAAATTCCCCACTTCAGGTGAGGCGTGTGTGCGAAGGGTCGGTCTGGTAGGGACGGTGTCTCACCGTCCGTTCCCTGGGTTGTCGGGCGAGGTGGGGATGGCCCGAGGGTGGCCGAATGGCTGGGAACTTTGAGCACCGTCTTGGGTAACACAGGGCGAACGGCCTGCCTGCCGACCGATGCTCTACTTCAGGGCCTCGCACTGGCGGCGCAGCGCCTGGTGGAGAATAAAGGCGGTGTCGGGGCCCACCGAATTCACCTCGCCATAGGGAGCCCCTTGAGCTCCGAAGAGGTGCGGGGGCTCGGTGTCCCACTCCGACTTGGGCAGGATGTAGCCGATTTCATCGTTGGCCAGGCCCAGTACAAACTTTACCCGTCCGGGCATCAACTCGCGCAATGGAGGCACTTCCAAGGGTTCGATATCGTAGTCGCCACCTGGGGCTCGCACGATGCCGCCATTGACGATTTCCGGGTACACCTCACCAGGGATGCAGGCCATCGAAACTTCTCCTAAGCGCAGGATTCCCACTTCAGTCCGGAAGTGGAGCCAACGGCTGTGTCCCCGCTCGAGCAGGCCCAGCATCGAGGCCAGCATGAAGCCGGTGTTGCGCAGTGGAAGGTCGAGGGTTCGCGCCTCGATGCCCATCGGCAGCGTGGCTACACCGGGGTCCTGGGCGGTGGCGATCCGGTCGAGAATGCGCGAGGCTATTTGATTGCCCACGGCCCGAGTCTTGTCGTGCGAGGGCTCCTTGAAATCGGTTTTCAGGAACGGGTCGTGCACCGTGACCGACGGGTGCGTGGTCATGAGTCCACCCACCGCGCCATTGACATAGACGTGGGTACCGCCGAGCCCTGGCTTGTGCAGGGTGCTTCCGTAGCGAATACCCTTTTCTAAGGACTCTCGAATGATTCCCGGAAAATCGGCTGTGATGTCGCGATTGTTGGACCAGGGCGTTTCTGGATGATTGGCCCAGCCGACCAGCGTTCCGAGGGTGAGCCCATTGGCTGCATCCAGGAAGTGCAGGACGCGAACATCGGGATCGTACACCTCGGGCTTCCGGGTGTCGGCGACCAACCCAGCGGGCGACACGGTCAACTCGTGGGCCGCCATGCGGGCGGCCTTGAGCGAGCGGACTGAGTCTTCGACCACACCCACGCAGGCCGCGATGACGTGCTCGCGGTAGCGCGGGTTCACTCCGGAATGGAGAGCATCGGGGCCCCAGAGTCCGAGCAAGTCGGGGGTGGAATGATTGTGGGTCGAGCAGACGATTGTGTAATCGACCTTCAGGTCTGCGGAGATGCGTTTGCGGACGGCAACCACGTCGTCATGGAAAAATCCAATGGCATCGATGGACACGAGGGCGATGCGCCGCTGGCCATTGTCGATGACCATCCCCACGGCCTCGAGGTCATCGTGAATATTGGTGGCCGAACGTCCCTGGCTGAACCCTGCCATCCAGACGGGCTCCGCCGGATTCTTCATGTCCGGGTTTAGAGAGCGTCGGCCGAAACCGACCTTCAGCGGGCCAGCCTCGGCGGTGGCTGACGAGTGGGGATGATGGAGTTCGACCGAGTAACCCGGCTGGCGGTCTTGGGTGACCCAGACGAAGCGGCCGACGAGGCCGCCCATGAGGGCCACGGCCAATACCAAAGTTCCTCGGAGGAGGCGTTTCCAACCGGTCGACTTTCCAAGAGCGCGGGACATGCGAATACGCTACGGGTCGCCCGTCTTGGTGCAATGCGGCAGAAGCGATCCCCGGAATTGGACAGGTGAGCGTTGCCTCGGCGGCTCGGCACACCCGCTGAACTAGCCTTTAGACTTTGAGCAATTCCTTGGGGATTTCCACGCGGCTCCCCTTAAGGACGGCTTCTTGGGCCTTGGCCGCCATGACCACGGCGCGGTAGCCCACTTCGGCGCTGGCCTCGGGCTTGGTGCCGTCGTTGACGTGTTCGACGAATTTCTCCAGCGCGTAGCGGACGGGTGAGTCGGTCTCCGACGCCGCTTCGGCCGGCTTTTTGCCTTGGGCCAAGATCTTGGTGGCATTGGCCACGAGGGCGATGCCGGAGTCGGTCAGGAAGTCTTCCTTGCGAGCGTACACTTCCCAGCCCAGCAGTTCGGCGTCGGACTCTTTGAACATCCATGCCCGGTTGTCACGGATGAGCACCGCCGCTGAGGCGCCAAAATAGATGTCATGCTCGCCTTCGAACGAGTTGGCCAGAGTGGCGCTCCAAGAATGGCGGATGCCGTTGGCGAACTCCACCACGACATGGACCGTGTCGGCCACCTCGCGGTCGTCTTGCCATTGAGTAATGCCGCCGAACCCAGTCACCGAAACCGGGGTGCTGCCCAGGTACCATCCCGCCGTGTCGAGGCTGTGAATGCCAATTTCTCCGACGAGCCCCAGTGAGGTTTCCTTGTACAAGCGCCAGTTGAGGGCCTTCTCGCGGTCGGGATTAGGGGAGGCCTTGCGCCAGCTGGTCTTTTTGTTCCATTGGCCACGACTCATCGACGGCTTTCCGGTGGCTCCAGTGCGGATGAACTTCAGCACATGATGGTGTTGGGGATTTTCACGGAACTGCATGCCCGACTGGAAAATTTGTTTGGCGGGCAGCGTGGCTGCGATTTGCGCGATGGCTCGGGCGTCGTCGATGGTGTGGGCGATGGGGGCCTCGAGGTACACGTGCTTGCCGGCCTTCATCGCGGCGATGGCCAGGTCGCGGTGCTGGTGTGTGGGCGTGGCGATGACCACGGCCTGGACGTTCGCGTCGGCCAAGAGCTCTTCGGCCGTGGCGTAACCTTTGGCGGTGGGAGCGGTGTCGGTCGCCCGCTTCAGGGTCGACTTGTAATGATCACAAATGGCGACTACCGGCGCGTTGGGCAACTTGCCGAGGTGGGTGATGATCTCTCGCCCTTGGGGGCCGAGTCCGATGATGCCGAACTTTACGGGCGGGCCCAACGGCTTCTCTTTGTAGGTTGGATCGGCCTTGGGTGGGGGCAATGTTTTGTCGCCGGCTGCCTTGTTGGCTTCTTCAGCGGTGATGGGAACGGCTCCCATCAGTGTCAGCATGCTGGCCATGGAGGCACCCTTGAAAAAGGTGCGGCGATTGAGATCCGTTCCGGTCGAGTCGTTCTGCATAGGAGAGGTGGCGGGAACCTTAAAGGGGTCGCCCCGGGAAGCAAACGGTTCAGAGCGTCTGAAAATTCATTCGTTCTCCTGCGGACTGTCGCATGAATCGGGCCTTCGAGTGCCTTGCATCGATAAGTGAGTCAGGCTCGTTTGGAATTTACCTTCAACCACGCCCCGTAATCTCCCTCGGTCATCTCCCCGGCCGCCAGTGCCAGAGTGCGGAGAACCACATCCACTTCAGTCGCTGCGAATCGAAACCCGTTGAGTTCCAGAAACAGGATGGCGGCCGCGAAACCGATCCGCTTGTTGCCATCTAAGAACGGATGATTTTTCGTCAAGCCGAAGCTGTAGCTCGCCGCGAGGTCGAACTGGGAGGGCTTGCTAGACTTGAACAAGTTCTGGGGTTTGCCCAATGCGGAATCGAGCAACCCTTCATCCCGGATGCCTGCCAAACCACCGTGCTCGGCCAGCAGGCATTCGTGGAATGCGATCACAACATCCCTCCGGATCCAGACTGGTTCCCTCATTTGGCCAGTTCCCGCAGCGCATTGCGGTATCGTTGGGCGATCCCTTCGGCCATCGCCATCTGCTGGGCGAATGGGTCGTTGTTGGGCGTCACTCGGTAGCCTCCATCTGGGGATTCCGAAAAGATCAGCGTGTCGCCTTCATCGGCCTTGAGGTGGGCCAGCGCCTCTTTCGGTAGCACCAGACCCACCGAATTGCCCACTTTGCGCAGTTTCAGTTTCAGAACCACGGAGCGACCGTAGACACAGGTGTGATCACGTCAAGCCGTTGGGTGCTTCGAGACCCAACTAATTCCGCGAAGCTAAGCACTCCGGGGCTTTTGTCGGCCGGGCGCTGCTGTTACCGTATCCGTGCCTTGTCCGACAGCCTCTTTCAGCTCAAATCCGAGTACGAGCCGGCCGGTGATCAGCCGGCAGCGATCGTCAAGCTTGTCGCGGGGTTGCAGCGGGGGGAGCGCAATCAGGTGCTTCTGGGGGTCACCGGGTCGGGCAAGACCTTCACCATGGCCAATGTGGTGGCCCAGTTGGGAAGACCTACCTTGGTTTTGTCCCACAACAAGACCCTGGCGGCCCAGCTCTACGCGGAGTTCAAGAGTTTCTTCCCGGACAACGCGGTCGAGTACTTCGTTAGCTATTTCGACTTCTACCAGCCCGAGGCTTACATCCCGCGCACCGACACCTTCATTGAGAAGGACAGTAGCGTGAATGAAGAGATCGAGCGCTTGCGGCTCTCCACCATGAACTCGTTGCTGTCGCGGCGCGATGTCTTGGTGGTGGCTTCGGTATCGTGCATTTACGGCATCGGCGACCGGCGCGATTACGAAAGCATGGTTATCCCGCTACGCATCGGTCAGTCGCTCAGCCGGGAGCAGTTGCTCGCCCGGTTGGTGGACCTCCAGTATTCGCGCAACGACTTTGATCTTACCCGGGGCAAGTTCCGGGTCCGTGGCGACGTGATAGAACTGCATCCGGCCTACACCGAAGACGCCCTACGCATTGAGTTCTTTGGTGAAGAATTGGAGCGGTTCACACGCTTCGATCCGTTGACGGGCGACACGTTGGAATCACTGGACGCCATCAACATCTTCCCGAGTAAGCAGTTCGCCACACCGCAGGAGAAAATTAATGCGTCCATTCTCTCCATTCGGGAGGAACTGGGTTTGCGTATCGCTGAGTTTGAAAAAGAGGGCAAATTGCTCGAGGCCCAGCGCATTAAAATGCGGTGCGAGTTTGATTTGGAGCAGCTGCAAGAACTCGGGTTCTGCTCGGGCATTGAGAATTACTCCCGACATATTACCGGGCGGCCCAAGGGATCTCGACCGGGCACGCTCATGGATTTCTTTCCAGAGGACTTTATTCTCTTGATCGACGAATCCCACGCCACCTTGCCTCAGGTGGGAGGCATGCATGCCGGAGATTTGGCCCGCAAAACGGTTCTGGTGAACCATGGGTTTCGCTTGCCCAGCGCGCTGGACAACCGGCCCCTTAATTTCGAGGAGTTCCGATCCCTCATTGGGCAGGCGGTGCACATTAGCGCCACCCCGGGTCCGCTGGAAATGGGGTGGGCAGGGCCAACGAATGTGGCTGAGCAAATTGTCCGGCCCACCGGACTGGTGGATCCCATGGTGGAGATCAAGCCGCTGAAGGGGCAGATCGACGACTTGTTGCACGAAGCACGGATTACGATCGAGCGTGGCGAACGGGTATTGGTGACCACTCTGACCAAGCGGACTGCCGAGGAATTAACCGATTACCTCCGCGATCTCGGTGTGAACGTGCGCTATCTGCACAGTGAGATCGACGCCATCGAGCGGGTGGAGATCTTGCGGGCGCTGCGCAAAGGAGAATGCGACGTGCTCATCGGCATCAATCTTCTGCGGGAAGGGTTGGATCTGCCGGAAGTCTCTCTGGTGGCCATTCTCGACGCCGACAAAGAGGGCTACCTGCGCAGCACCACCAGCTTGATCCAGACCGCTGGCCGGGCGGCTCGGCACCTTAATGGGCGAGTGATTCTCTATGCCGACATTCGCACCCAGAGCATTCAGAAGTTCTTGGCTGTGGCCGATTACCGCCGGCAGAAACAAATGGCCCACAACAAGGCTAACAATATTACCCCGCGCAGTGTGACGCGCAGCATTGAGGAGGGATTGAGTAGCGTGGGGTCCGGGCGCAATGCTGCTTCGGCCATTCTCAACGACAGCGTCGAAAATATCGACCTGACGGAAACCATCCGGGAGTTGGAAGGCGAGATGATCGAGGCTTCCAATAATTTGGAGTTCGAGAAGGCGGCCCTCTTGCGGGATCAGATCCGCGAACTGAGGAGCCGCCTCAGCGGAGCGGAGACCAAGAACCCCGGGGCAGGGAACCGCGCACGGTCCGACGATGCCAAGGCTCGCCGGAAGAGTCGCGGGCGTTCTCGTTGAACCGAGCGCCCGCGAACTCACTAAACAGGTTAGTTTTTGGCCAAGGCCATCTGGGTCAGTCGGCGGGCGATGAACTCGCGGACCTTAGGAATCTTGCACTCTTTGAGCAGTTCGGTGGCCCGGTCGGCGTCCGTCGAGACAGGGCCCTCGGTGGCATACCAGTAGAGCAGGGGTAAGTTGAAGTCGCTGGCATCTTCGGCATGGCGCAGCAGTCCCTGAAGGATGCCCCAGCGCTGTGCAGCGGGAACACGCTGGGCGGCGCTGGCCACGGCCCGTCGTACTACGGGCGAGGGGTCATCGGTGGCCAAGGCGACCAGCGCTTCGACGGCGCTGCCGGCCAATTGCTCGAAGGTCGGCTCGTTGAAGAGCATGCCGGAGTGCTCGAAGAAGGTCTGAACGGCCCAGACACGAATTTGAGGCTCAGGATCACGGATCCAGCGGGCGGCGTCTTCGGGCAGAATGCGCCCAGTCAGGTGCAACGCCCAAAGCGCCCGGAGGCGGGAGGTGGCGTCACCGGAGCCATCCACGGCATCGAGCAGCGCCTCCAGCGCGGGCATCTTCTCGGCTGCCTTTCGGGTGCGCGCATAGTCGCGAATGCCGGCGGGGATTTCGTCCACCGATTCCTGGGCGCCCGCGGCGGCTACCCGCTCTTGCAACACGCGTCGGGCATGGCGGCTGAGCCATTCATTCTTCGACCCCACCAGCGAGACCAATTGGTTGGGAGTGAGCGCGGCCAGATTCGTGCGGGTCACCGGTTGGTTTTGATAGACGATCTTGTAGATGCGGCCGCTGGAGTGATCGTGGCCGTCGTCCCGACCGTGGTGGCATTGGTTGGCGTCGTACCAGTCGATCACGAAAACGCTGCCGTCGGGGTCGAGCCGTTGGTTGAGGGTCTGGGACCAGCGGTCATTGAAGTTCAGGAGGTCTTGGCCGTGCTTGCCGACATAGCCGGAGCCACGGGCGACAGGCAGGTCGACGTTCATGCGCTGGCCATGGATATTTCCGATGATCAGGTTGTTGCGATACGAGGCCGGCCAGCTCGTGCCCAAGTAGCACAGCATGCCTGCGTGAGCATGGCCGCCACCCATGGCATCGCTGCGCCCATTGGCGGCGTGAGGCCCGGCCGCACCGGCCCAGTGCACGTGGTCGGCATGCGTGCCGATGTCTTCGTACACATAGGGAAAGATGCTCTTGCGACTGCGTTGATCCCGGTGCTTGGCGTTGCGCTGCGTCTCGTCGCGATTGTAGGTGTAATGCTCGCCGCCCTGCCGGAGGACCCGGGCTCCCTGGATCATGTGGAAGAGGTGCGGAATGACGCACATTTCGGACCAGAGGTTGCCGTGCTCATCGAAGTCGATGCCCCACGGATTGCTGCCGCCCTCGGTGAAAATCTCGAATCGGTGAGTCACCGGATGGTAACGCCATACGCCGGCATCGACCCACTGACGATCGTTTTCAGAGGCCCCCGGCTTGCCAACATGGGAAGGGCAGAACACCCCGTGGCAACCATAGAGCCACCCGTCGGGGCCCCAGTTGAAGGTGTTGAGCGTCTCGTGGGTGTCGGCGGTGTAGTTCCAGCCATCGAGCAAAATTTGTGGATCGCCGGCCGGTTTTGGGGCATCGCCGTCGGCAATGGGAATGAACATCAGGTACGGCGCCGCACCGACCCATAGACCGCCAAAGCCGAACTCCATTCCGGAGATCAAATTCACGTTCTCCAGGAACACCGTGCGTTTGTCGGCCTTGTGGTCGCCGTCGGTGTCCTCAAACACGAGGATGCGATCTTTGCCTGAGAAGAAGTCTTTGCGGAGCTGCTCCGGGGTACCGTTGGCCGGCGGATGGCCAACGCGTTTGGGATAGCTCAAGCCTTCGGCCACCCAGAGGCGACCGCGGTGATCTTCGCAAAAGGCGATCGGGTTGCGAATATCGGGCTCGGAGGCGAAGACGTGCATCGCGAAACCGGAGGGCAGGGTGGCCTTGGCGGCAGCGTCGGCTGCCGAGAGCCCCGCGAAGAGCACCTGATCGGTGGGCGGCGCGGTGTTCTTGGCGGTGTCCTTGAGAGACAGCTCGTTGGGCAGCACCGGGCGCTCGGTATGGAAGCGGAAGTTATCGAAGTTCAGATGACCCCAGTGTCCCGAGCGGTCGTCCACCAGACGGACGAGGATTTGCTTGCCCATCAGCCCCTTGAGTTCGACGACCACGGGGCGGAGGGTTTCGTTTTCGGTGCCAGAGATCTTGAAGAAGGTCTGGCCTGTAGCCGAGTCGACCAGTTCCACGCGGGTCTCGGCCCAAGGACCACCGGCGACCAAGAAGCTGGCCCACGGGTGAGTCACCTTGAAGGGCACCGATGTGAGCGTTCCCTTGGGGTCATCGCCCACGCGCTCAAAACCGCCGATCCAAAAATCGCCCTCATGATTGGACTTCATATCCCCACGTCGTTGGGCAACGGCATCCCCGCGGATCGGCAATTGGTCGAATGCTTTTCCGGTAGCCTGCCAGTCGCGCAAGTCGCCCGCTTCGAATCCCAGGTTCAGAGTTCGCCCGTCGCTAGCCTTAGGAATCACCGCGTCGGCGAAGGCCGATGGCAGCGATTGCGCCGAAAAAACGGCAGCCAAAAGGGCCGCGCGGAATAGCTTCATGGACCGAGTTTGGTGGGTGCTTTTTACAAGGCCAGCCCAATTGCTTGATCCTTGTAGATTGCACCTGATTGCAGCCGTCGAGCCTTAGGCAGGGCATTGGCGCCTTTGTTGTCGCAGACTCATCGGCGGAGTAGGAAAGAGCCCCTCTGCTCATGGAGGGTGTTAATTTAGTATTCAGTTAGGTTAAACCACCTATTAAACACAAATGAGAGACGCAGCAGTAGACAGGGACCGATCTCCGAGCGGTCCGTCTGTGCCGACCCTGCTCCTAGGTAGGGACCGATCTCCGAGCGGTCCGCGTGCGCCGACCCTGCTCATAGGTAGGGACCGATCTCCGAGCGGTCCGCGTCTGCGATGGTCCGCGTCTGCGATGGTCCGCGTCTGCGATGGTCCGCGTCTGCGATGGTCCGCGTCTGCGATGGTCCGCGTCTGCGATGGTCCGCGTCTGCGATGGTCCGCGTCTGCGATG
>CAINWP010000175.1 GCA_903854475.1 uncultured Verrucomicrobiota bacterium | reverse complement strand
GTATTCGGCGCTTGGATGAGGCGCTGAAGTTCTGCCCGTTGTTCAGGGGAAAGTTCGAACGGAATCTTCGGTCGGGCCATGTCCAAAAGATGGCATGGCCGGTTAATATTAGGAAAGACTTATTTGAGACACTGCACTAGCTGATGTGTTTGAGCTCAGCGGAGGAGGACCCGGTAGAAACGTTGGGCGGCATCCAGGGGCAGGGGGATCACCACCTCGCGCTGGGATCCGGGGGCTGCTTCTTGAAGGCGAGACCAGTCGGATCCGAGCCCATCACAGTATTGCACCGTGTAGCTCCGGTCGGGCTGGGCGGTGAATCTCAAAATCCACCCGCCGCTCGCCTCACGGGCTACCAACAGTCGCAAAACGCTCGCGGCATTGCGGGGGTCCGTTCCGGCCCGATATTCATCGATATTGGATTGCCCGTCGCTATCGGCATCCAGGATGGCGTCGGTGGCGAGGTCGGGCCGTAGTCCGTTCAGCAGTTCCCACTGATCGGGAATCCCGTCGCCATCCGTGTCGGTTTCCGAGGCGACATTGGGGAATCCTGGTGTGGCACGCGCCGAAAAGCGGACGCGGTTGGTGGAACCATCCGGGAAGAGCCCTTCCGAGATTCCAAGGTCTTGCGCGGTGTAATCCACGCTGTCGATGACACCTCCGTAGCCGCTGATGAGACGCAGAGTTTCTCCGAGTGCGCTCAAGCGAAATGCGAGGGGTGACCCCGGGGTTTCGGACGAACTGCCCTCGACTCGGAACCGGGCGAATCCATTGCCCGCGATGAAACTGGGTGTGGGCAGGTACCGATTGGTAACCCCACGAACACTCGGGTCATCGGTCAAAATCCAGCGTGAGAGATCCGCTGGTAGAGGGTCCGGATTATACAGTTCGATGAACTCCTCGTCGGCCTCGCCCGTGGCCATCCACTCGTTAATGCGGAGCGTTGAGCCATCGGACAATGCAGTTGCGGTGAATGGAGGGGTATTGGTTCCGCTCAGTGCGGCCAACCACCACAGATCACTGGAACGGAAGACCGATCGGTTCGCCACTTGCGGACCGTAGTCGACGCGATCGATGAGGCGACCTTCGTCGGTTTCAATCCGAAGACTCCCTCCATCGTCCGGCAAACGGGTCGGTGTGGTGATGATATTCGGATTCGCCAGAGCGGCAGACGGGTCGGCTCCACAGAGCACTCGCAGTCGAGAACCCGCCGCCAGTGGGCTGGTGGAATTTAGAGAAACGACCGTCGCTGGAAGCCCTGGAGGATCGATGACCAATAGCAAGCCAACCTTCGAAACCGGAGCGCCAGAGACATTTTCAATATCCACCCACTCCGGGGTCGAGCGAGCCGAAAACGCTGAAATCCTCAGATTCTGACCCAGGGATCCAAGGCGGTTGCTTAGGCCAGGCGTCTCAGTCAACAAGAGCGTCTGAAGAGAGCCGATGCCATCGGGGATCCGGGCCAAAGTGGCTCCGCGCGGTTGGGTGTTGTAGCTGATGCGCTGCACCTCCATCCCCGAGGGGTCTTGCAAGACGAGTTGGCCGGCCAGGTTGGGTAGGTCTAATTCCAGTTGGCGGGGACCCGTTTTACGGTTTGCCGTGAGAACTAGGAAACCGCCGGGCTCCACAAACGAAACGGTGTTGAGCGGGATCACGGAATTGGAAGTGACCAGGCTCCAACCCGACAATGACGCAGGCCGCGAGTCCGGGTTGTGCAACTCGATCCAAGGCGATCCTCGGGAAGGCAGAATCTGAAGCTCGTTGATCGTCAGTGCGGTGGACAGTTCCACCGCCGCCAGGGGTTGGTTGCTGGTGCCCGGGGTTGGCCGCCCGAGGACCCATTCTCCGGTGCCAGTGCGGGCCAGTGAAGACGGGGCTACCTGAGGGCCGAAGCGCACCACATCGATGCGCTCCCCAGAAGGGTTCAAGAGCACGAGAGTCTCGCCATCGGAATCCAGCGGGAAGGGCAGCCGATCGAGACCGCCCGACGCAGCCTCTGAGTTACGAAACACACGGTACGCTCCGGGCCCGAGAAGGGTGCCCCCGGGGATAACGAAGCGCCGAGGATCGTCGTTGTCGGTCATCGAATAACCGCTCAGATCCACGGAGGTAGAACTGGGGTTGTGTAATTCTACCCAGTCAGGAGAACCGGTGGCCTGCAACTCGTTGATGACCACGCGTGGAGTGACGGCGGGCAGCGGTGGTAGGCCCGGTGTGCCTCCGGGTGCGCTGGCACTCCAGGCAGCCGGATCATCCGGGTCTGAGCGAACATCTCGATTTTCTAGTGATGGACCTTGGCCATCTGGCGATTGAGGCCAGCGGTGCGAATCGCCGTATTCCACTGACGTCACGATGCGGCCTGCCTTGTCCTTCAATTCCAAACGCTCACCGCCATTGTCTAGAGAGCCTCCAAACCAACCAGAAACCGCCACGCCCGGATACCGCTGGCGGAACACGCCGGGATTAGAATCGTTAGCCAGAACGATGCGTCCACCGGCTGGGATGGGCAGGGTCGGGGAGGGGAAACGAAACTGGATTCCAATAAATTGAAAGCCCGATACATCTATGGGCAGCGAACCCGAATTCCATAGCTCGATAAACTCGTAAGCGTCACCGCCCACAGGGTGGTATTGGATCTCGGAAATCGACAACGGCGTTGGCACCGATGCAGTTTGAAAACCGACAGAAACCAAAGCGCTCCAGTTGGTTCCGCTGAGGGTGCGTGCCTGGATTTGAACCGGAGGTTGCAACAATAGGGCGTCGGCATAGCGACGGGCTTGAGGGGCCACTTCTGAGGAGAAGGGCACGCGAGGGTCGATTCCATTGGTGGTGTACCAGATCGTCCCAGTTTTGCGGGACATCGTTAGTCGGGTTCCCGGCATCACGCGGCCGCCGAAGAGGTTCAATACCGGGGCATTGGATGAGGCCAAAAATCCCGCCTTTTGAAAGGCATTGGTCACAAACCGTCGGCGACTGTTAATCCATGGCGTGATGACATCCGAGAATCCCGGGATGGACGGAGACAATCGCAATCGAAGCCCTGTGTAAGTAGCTCGGATGCGCTCGTCGGTGAGGGGACCGTCATTGAAAAATGCGCGATGAACCCGGTCGGCGAAGAGCATGCGGAACTCCGGCGAACGCTTCAGGGCGTTGAAGAGCAACGTGTAGTCCGTGGTCCCCCAAGGAGGTGCGATGCTCGAAAGGGTGTTGGCGATGGTGTCGTAAGTGACGTCGTGCGAGCCGAATGAAAACTCCGCATCCCACGGATAAAAGCGAAACTTCGAACCAGTCACCCGCTCCCGAGCAGCGCGAGTGTTGTTGTAGGGCCAATCGTCATTGTCGGACCAGATGTGCGGCAGCAAGTAGTCGATGAAGTTGGCCATATCCATCCGGTTGGCCACGTCGAGGTAGTTGGTGCGTACTGTTAAATCCTTCCGAGCAGCCGCTCGGAGCGCCGACCAAGCCTGGGTGTCGCCTCCGAGCGCAGCGTTGCCCGGCCCGATCACATCCCACAGAGGGCCTCCGCCGTGATAGGCCTGCAGGAAGTCTTCGTTGACCCGTTCGGTGGGATTGTAAATGCCGCGATAGGTCCCGTTGAGGAAGAGGTGCACGAAGGTGCCGTGACTGGCCACTATGCCGACTTGATCGCACAAGGATCTTACAAACTCATCCTTCAACAACGGGTTGCTGGGATCGTTCATGCCTGCCCGGAGGTGCAAGGTGTCGAATTCGGAAATCGTAGTGCCGGGGAAGAACGGATACCGGAGTCGTCCCTGACCGTACTCTCCGCGGAAATAGAGCCGGAAGGAGTACTTGCTCTGAGGCACCGCCGTTGTGTTGTAATCGTAGATTCCTCGGATGTAGTCGCCGCCCGCGACGCGTATCCCGGCGTCTACCTGAAACCCGCCGTTGTCTTCGGGGCGAATCCACTCCACGGACACCGGACGTTCCCAAGCCAGCCCATGATTCACCGTGTTGCGAGGCGAGAATTCCATAATCCCCGTGCGGCCGTAGAGATTGTTGGTCGCAGTGACCAGTGACAGGACTGGCAGCAACCGTCGATGGGTGGGAAGATTGTACAGGTAGGAATGGGTTTGGACCCGGGAAGGCAGTTGGTTGGAGGCGAATCCGGCGGCTCGGATGACCCGACTGGCATTGATGGCGATGGGCTGGGTGTAGGTCATCCCATTGGTCAGGGTCGGGAGACTGCCATTGGTCGTGTAGCGAATCCGCGTTCCCGGCTGGGCTGAAGCGATGGACAGCGAAAAGGGGTAGGCGAAGAACCCTCGAGGTACGCTGAAGTGCAGGTCGGCCACCGCATTGGTCAGGGTGCTGTTTCCATTGGGTTGAGAGGGTGTTGGCGTGGCAAAGAAGCGGAACTCTCGAACGGATGTGCC
This sequence comes from uncultured Verrucomicrobiota bacterium, assembly GCA_903854475.1. Taxonomy (GTDB): domain Bacteria; phylum Verrucomicrobiota; class Verrucomicrobiia; order Limisphaerales; family UBA9464; genus SXXZ01. Next base: position 23,428 of record CAINWP010000175.1, on the reverse strand, counting down.
GCCATTGAGACCGTAGGAGAAATTAGGAGCCTGAGCGGGATAGTCGAAGTAGTCGACCGCTAGGCGGGGGAGTTCGGGACCGGACAGTTGGAGAAATCCGCCATTGGGATTGAGCTTAAAATTGGTGTGCAGGTAGCGGTTGGGTGGAGAATTGGTGCGGTCTTTCCCGGAGGCCCAGACCAGGGTTGAACCCAACGGCGGCAGCACGAGGCTGGGAAACACCCAGAGGCCTAGTGCATCGGAATCGTTGCTCAGGCTCCATCCGGCCAGATCCACCTCTGTGTCTCCGGCGTTGAAGAGTTCGATCCAATCCTCTGGATCAAGATCTTCGTCTTTCAGGCCCGAAAGGTTTTCCGAGAGGATCTCCCGAATGATAATTTTCCGCCCCGCCATGAGCGGTGCAACCGGGTAGGACCAACGGGCGCCTTCAAACTTCCGAGGCCTATCACCCTCGGTCTGGATGCCGGTATTGGCGGCCCAGGTCAGGGTGGCGAGCCCCGGTCCGGGAGGTGCGAACCGAAACAGATAGGGTCCAGCCCCGAGACCTTCTACCTGGACGGCAGGAAAACCATTCAGCAGCAGGTCGGCGGCATCAATTCCGCTCACCGGGCGGTTGAACTGAACCTCGACTTGCCCTAGTTGCCGGACGGTCACGCCGGGAGGTGGAAGTACCGAAATCAATTCCGGTGCCCTTGGGTCCACAAACTCGTAGTTCCAATTGGCACCTGCCACCGAGGCATCGAAGCGCACGGGTGGCTGGCTTAGGTCTTGGATACTGTGCAACGGGCCCCAAGTGATGGTCACCGGACCAAACGGGGGTGCTTTGAAGTAGAAGTTGTAGGTGCTTCCCAAGCCGCTCACAGAGGAAGCGGGAATTCCATTGATCAAAAAATCAGCCGACCTCACCCCGTTGACGGGTGCGCTAAACGTGATCGTGATGCGCTCCAAAGATTCGACCGTTCCGGCCAGAGGATCTACCGAAACAAGTTCTAGTGCCGCACACAGCCTGGGAATTCCGAGGGTCAGCAAGATCAGCAACCGGACAACGTCTTGGGTAGATCGAAACATTCGGGACATGGTGTGCAGTTGGAGAAAAAACTATTGAGATAACATCAAACACAGTTGCTGCGTGTATTCACGGGCTGAGTTCGGTAAAAGATGCGTCACCGTCCCGAAGCTTGAATCGGGTAAAACAGTTGGCATGTTTTTGGAAGGGTTTTCAGATTGGATCCACTTCCCTATCTCGCTCCGCATCTCCAAGATTTGTTTCTCATTCCCGCGAGTCGCATGGGATTGAGGAATAGGCGACACCAACAGGTAGACTCTGACTCCGTTTGGCAAATAGGATCGAAACAGGGTGCACTCATTTTGGACCCGACGAGCAATACGATAATCAGAAGAACCGTGGAAATCTGATGCATCAAACCGAGAGGTCTCTTCCATAAATCCACCAGTAGAAAAAATTTCACTCATTAGGTTATGAGTGAAACCATAGCGATACCCTAAACGGCCTTTTAGAGGCGTAGGCAGCCAACCATCGAACAGCCGAGAAGAAAAATCATCAACTGTGATTTTTCGAAGGTTGCTCAATTGAAACTGTGTTGAGCTATCCGTTGCTCTGTCTAAAGCCTCCAGTAGAATATTTCGATGGTCACTGGATGATGCAACCATTCGGACACACTCAGGATGGAGAACGAGAAAAATTTCCGCATCCGGTTTGTTTTGGCAAAACCGTTGTGCTAGGAGTCCGAATGAATCAATTCCAAGATAACTCAAAGTGCCGAGGTTAACGGCATCAATCCCGTTATCATTCATGGTGGGGATGTGGATGTTTACCAAACATGATGAATCCCCAACGAATGCAATGCGCTTTTGATTTGATGTTGTCGCCAGTCGCGCCTTTGTCGAAATGATGGTAGAATCAGGATCACCTAGTTGCGTCTTCTTTGGCATGACTCCACTCCGATTTGAGATCCACATTATTAAAAACGCTCCGATAAAAATCAAAAGAATCGCTGCAAACTGTTTTAAAAGCACGATGGAATTGACCAAGTAAACTTGACCAACCTTTCGATGAGTCGCGGATTCGTGCTGTTGATGAGGCATAGCTTCAGAATTGAAAATAAATAAAACTTGGGGGTTCTTTTCCCCAGCGGGCAACAATGAAAACCAACAAAATAGATTTCACAACGACCCGTAATGACCATGGCCATGCACAGACCCGCTCCCAATGGAAATGTTTGTTAAAAACATCGTAAAACCACACAGCAAGCAATCCGAACGATACAGCAAGAGCGTAGTCATTGCTCCAGCTCGGAGGTTGATCTTTGGCGACTGCTCGGACCATGTCCCAAGCATGTGAAACCGAGGTGGCTCTAAAAAACAGCCATCCAATACCTACAACCCACATAGTCATACCCCAGCCTACAATTTTTGGAATTCGAATACTGGCGCTAATTTTTGATGTTCGCCAGATCCGATAGCATCCGAGAGCCAACCCATGACAGAGTCCCCAAAAAATAAAAGTCCAGTTTGCTCCGTGCCACAATCCTGCCAAAATAAATGTGAGACAAATGTTGAAAAATGTTCTAAATGAGCCAAACCGATCGCCTCCTAATGGTATGTATAAATAGTCCCTAAACCAAGTTGACAATGTTTGATGCCACCGTCTCCAAAAGTCTTGTATGTTTGAAGACAAATATGGATATGAAAAGTTGGCTGATAATTCAAAACCCAGCGTGTTAGCGAGGCCTATTGCAATAAGAGAATAACCAGCAAAATCACCGTAAATTTGACCGCCAAACGCCAAAGTTGCAAGGATATTTACAGAGCCTCCCAAGTGTTTTACGTTGAAAACCATGTCTACCAACGGAGCGAAGTAATCAGCGATGACCACCTTTAAGAAGAAACCCCATAAAATAAACCAGACACCCCGTAAAATCATAGAGTCATTGATAAACCGTTGCTGACGGAATTGCGGCAGCAGAACCGAAGCTCGTTCAATAGGGCCGGCTACAAGTTGTGGAAAAAACGTCAGGAAGGCGAAATATTTGACCGGGTTGGTCTCCGATTTTATGTGTCCTCGGTACACATCAATAGTATATGCTAAAGCCTGAAACGTATAGAATGATATGCCTGCAGGTAATATTACCGCAAAAACCGGGCGTGTTGATTGTATGCCGACGATTTCGAGAATATGGAAGGCTGATTCCAGAAAAAAGCCAGAGTACTTGAAAAAGCCAAGCGTACCCATGTTTGAAAGAATGCTTAACATCAGCCAGCGCTTCTTATACGTTGGATTATGGCTAATGCCGATCTTGTAGGCACAGACAAAATCAATCCCACCAGTTACTACAAGTAACCCCAAAAAGCGCCAATCCCAGGTTCCATAAAAAATAAAACTAGAACCTAATATCAGCCAATCTCTGCATCTTTGATTCCTCCGAACAAGCCAATATATCAATGCAAATGCTGAGAAAAAAAGAATGAATATGTTGGAGTTAAAAATCATCTCATATTAAATTAATTTTATTGATATTTTAGTCACTGGTGATAACAATTTTCCTTCAGATTAAGACAGTTATTCTTTGGGCTCGGTCTCCAAAAGGGTTCGGTATTCAAAGGACGAAATGAGGATGGTAGTTGAAGGCTTCGCTGGCTTGGTGTCAATTCGCATCACTATGCTCCGTTTGGATTGGATCTTCCTCTTGGCTTCTGCCTGGTTCTTTGTCAGCAGGATAGACGCAGCCGAGGGCGGCGGGCCAGTTCCTCCTGTCCCGGCCGGAGCGTTGGTGGGCGGGCCGGCCGTTGTGGCAAGCACTTCCGCAGTCTGGAAAGATACCCGAACTCTGTCTGCGGGATCGAGCGTCACCGTGACACTCGGAACGAATCACTGGACCGTTCGGTGGGTGCCACCCGGTCGTTTTGTGATGGGGAGTCCAGTTGATGAGGCCAACCGGGACAAGGATGAGGTGCAGCACGAGGTGGAATTCAGCCGCGGGTTCTTTATGGCGGAGACGGAATGCACGCAGGCGCAGTGGGAGGGAATTCTTTCCACCAACCCCAGCCACGGAAAGGCTCCGAACCAGCCGGTCAATCAGGTGAATTGGAAGGATGCTCACGATTACTGTGGCGCGTTGACCCGCGTGCATCGATCCAAAGGCCTGATTCCTGAAGGTTGGGAGTGGGACTTGCCCACTGAGGCTCAGTGGGAATACGCCTGCCGGTCCGGCACGACCGGGGCCTTTGCCGGAGAGCTGGCGGCCATGGCCTGGATCGAATCTAATTCCGATGGCAAGGCCCAGGCAGTGAAAACCCGTCAGCCCAATGCCTGGGGGTTGCATGACTTGCATGGCAATGTTTGGGAATGGTGTCGGGATTGGTACGGAGACTATTCGACGACTGCGCTGAAGGATCCCTCGGGGCCTTCAGCCGGCTCATTCCGCTGCTACCGAGGCGGGAGTCGGATTTATGGGGCTCGCCGAGCTCGATCGGCCATCCGGGGAGCAATGACACCCGAAATGCGGGGCGACTATCTGGGTTTTCGCCCCGTCTTGTTGCCACCGCGCTGAGGGGTGTTTGAAGTCCTCGGGCGGGCTTCAAAATCTTAGAATTTGCTCACTCCGTGGTCCTCTCATTCACCGGAGTGGATGACGCAGCGGATGGATTCTCAGCGTCGTTCGTGGGGTTCTTTAATTCCTTCCCCGATTGGAGCACCCAGATCACCAACAGGATTAGAACCCCGATGACGGCTCCGGCTTTCAAGACACCGCCGAGCGCAGTCATTCCGAAACGAACGGCTTTGAACAACGGGGCCTCGCACCCGCAGTGACTGCATCGGGTGTCTGAATTCAGGACAAAGGCCTGGCACTCCGGGTTCGAACACCGTTGAAGGTGGGCCCGGGCGCGAATCGGACCTTGGGATGTTTGTCCGGAACCGCAGCGGGCGCATCGGGAATCTCCAAAACGCACCATGGCCCGACAGTGTCGGTTGGCGCAGCGAACCAGTCGGGATCGGGAGGAGGTGATGAGGCTGATGATCGACAGAGGATCTGGCTATTAGCCGCCGAGCGATGTGGCTGCAACTGGAGATTGCGGCCCCCCCTTGCGGCCCCGTATCGTCGCCCCATCTCCCAACCACGGGTACCTATGTCCAAAAAACAACTTCGCATCGGTCTCATCGGCTACGGCTTCATGGGACGCGCCCATTCCAACGCATTTGCTCAGGTCGGGCACTTCTTCCCGTCGAGCTATCAAATCGTCCTGAAGGCAGTTTGTGCGCGTGATACCGCCAAGGCCCAGGAGTTCGCCGATCGCTGGGGTTATGAATCCATCGAAACGGATTGGAAGAAGCTCATTGCCCGCGACGACATTGACGTGGTGGACATCGCTGTCCCGAACAACCTCCACGCCGAGATCGCCATCGCCGCCGCCAAAGCGGGCAAGATGATCTTGTGTGAGAAGCCCTTGGCGCTGAATTCCAAGCAGGCGGAAATCATGGTGAAGGCCGTCGAGAAGGCCAAGGTTCCGAACATGGTTTGGTACAACTACCGCCGCTGCCCGGCCGTGGTGCTGGCCAAGCAACTCATCGACGCAGGCAAACTCGGCAAGGTGTTCCATTACCGCGCCAACTTCCTTCAAGACTGGACGATTAATCCCGACCTTCCGCAGGGCGGGGCGGCCTTGTGGCGTCTGGATGTGAAGGCCGCGGGTTCTGGCGTCACCGGCGATTTGTTGGCGCACTGCATCGATACGGCCATGTGGCTCAACGGTGGCATCAAGGATGTCAGCGCCATGACCGAGACGTTTATCAAAGAGCGCAAGCACACCCTGACCGGCAAGGTCGAGAAGGTGGGTATCGATGACGCGTGCGCCTTCATGTGCCACTTCAACAACGGGTCGTTGGGTCTCTTCGAGTCCACCCGTTATGCCCGCGGCCATAAGGCTCTCTACACCTTCGAGGTGAATGGCGAGAACATGAGCCTCAAGTGGGACTTGCACGACTTGCACCGACTCCAAATTTTCGATTACAGCGATGTCGGTGCCGAGCGCGGTTGGAAGAGCATTCACGTTTCGGACAGCGATCATCCCTACACCGGCAAGTGGTGGGTTCCGGGTCTCCAATTGGGCTACGAGCATAGCTTCATCCACCATGTCGTGGAATTCATAGCCGGCCTCGAGAGTGGCAATGGCGCGAAGCCAGACTTTAAGGACGGCTTGGCAACCGACTATGTGGTGGACGCCGTGCTCGCATCGGCCAAGACCCGCAAGTGGGCCAAGGTCAAGCAGGTGAAAGCCTAATAGCGCAGACACTTAAGATTTCGGGCCTTTCCCCCGGACCGGCCAAACCCGGTTCGGGGGAATCTCTGGTGAACTTCCGTTTGGCCTTCGCGGCGTCTCGTGGCATACCAACGGCCGCATGGAATACGAAGCGGTCATCGGTCTGGAGACCCACGTCCAACTTAAGACGCAATCGAAGATGTGGTGCGGGTGCGCCAACGCCTTCGGTTCCGATCCGAACACAAACGTTTGTCCAATTTGCCTGGGCATGCCGGGAGTTCTCCCCGTGCCCAATGCCGAGGCCATTCGGTTGACGGTGCTGACTGGCTACCTGCTCAACTGCGAAATTCCCCGGTTCGCCAAGTTCGACCGGAAAAATTATTTCTATCCAGACTCCGCCAAGAACTACCAGGTCACCCAGTACGACAAGCCGTCCACGGCCAACGGGTGGCTGGAGTTTGAGTTTGATGGCCCGGGATCGGTCGATGGTAGGGCCCGAGTGCGGATCACCCGCGCCCATCTCGAAGAGGATGTCGGCAAGAACAGCCACTTTGAGCGCTTCAGCGGTGTGGACTTTAATCGGGCCGGGGTGCCATTACTCGAGATCGTCTCAGAGCCCGAACTCAATGGACCTGAGATGGCCTACGCGTATCTCCGGGCTCTGACCGATGTCTTGTTTCGCGGCGGGATCAGCGACTGCGACATGGAGAAGGGGATGGTCCGGTGCGATGTGAATGTCTCGGTTCGGCCGAAGGGCAGCATCAAGCTGGGTGCTAAGATCGAGATCAAGAACATGAATTCTTTTTCCGGAGCGCGCCGTGCCCTGGAATACGAAATCCCGCGCCAAATTGCGGCCTTGAAGCGTGGAGAGTCACTGCGTCAGGAGACGCGACGGTGGGATGATCTGGCGGGCATCACCGAAACCATGCGCTCTAAGGAAGACGCGCACGACTACCGTTACTTTCCGGAGCCAGACTTGATGCCTCTGGTGCCTACCGACGAATGGTTGGCCTTGGTGAAATCCCAAATGGTCGAGTTGCCGCTGGCTCGCAAGAAACGCTTCATCCGAGAGTATGGCCTGCCCGACGGCGATGCCGAGATTTTCCGGGACAACGTGCCATTGGCCACCTTCTTCGAGCAGGCGATCCAGGGAGCGACGCAGCCCAAGGCCATTGCCAATTGGGTGATTAACAACTTGCAGGCGCGGGTGAGCGGTTCGGGCATCGCGGTGGAGGATGTTCGCATCCAACCGGCACAAGTGCGCGATTTAGTGGGGCTGGTTGAAAGCGGTGCCATTAACAGCAAGATCGCTCAAGACGTCTTCGCCGAGATGTTTACGACGGGCGATGCACCTCAGGTGATCGTGGAGCGCAATGGGTGGTCGCAAATGAGTGATGTTGGGGCGCTCGAAGCCCTTTGCGATCAGGCGATTGTAGCCAATCCAGGGTCTGCCGCGGATTTTCGGGCTGGCAAGGTGGCCGCACTCAATGCCCTCAAGGGACAGGTGATGAAGCTCTCCAAGGGCAAGGCCAACCCGGCTTTGGCCGGCGAAATCCTCGAGCGTAAATTGCGGGCCTAAAGAATCGAGGTGCCGGTTACCCGCAGTTGCTAGCAACCTCCTCAGTCACAAAAAGGCCCCGGGAATTTTAAGATTTCACGGGGCCTTGTTGTTTATCAAAAACTAAGTCCCTCAGTGAGTCGGCGAGTAGTCGGTGGGCACCAAGAAGACGGACTTAACGCCGCCTGCCACAGTGAGCGAACCGCCGCCGGCTTTTTCGCTGGCCTCGCGGGCGGCCTTCCAAGCGGGGTCTTTGCCGAAGGCGGCGAAGCTGGCCTTGGCTGCCTCCTGGGACTTGTGGGTGAGGAAGTACAGCAGAGTGCGATCACCTTCGGGCTGGTCGGCCATCTTGTGGAAGTAGCCCTGATTGCCCATACCGTACTTGGCGAAGAGACCAATGGTGTGGTCGCGGAAGCGGGCATCCAAATGCGACAGACGCTCTGGGGTGCTGGTGTAAGTGCGCATTTCCCAGATGCCGCCCTTGGAGACGTTGCCGGTGCGGACTTTCGGAGAATAGTCGGTCTCCACCAGGAACGGATTCTCAGCCTTGGCCACGAGGGGACCGGCGGCTTCACTGGCCTTCTGGGCGGTCTTCCATTCGGGATCCGAGGCGAAGGCGTTCCATAGGGTTTCGCGGGCCTCGCGGCTCGGGTAGCGCAGCAGGAAGTGCAACCGCTGGTCGGCCGTATCCGCCGGCATCCAATAGCCGATGCTCTCGATGCCATGCTTCTTGAAGAGGCGCAGGGTGTGGTTGCGGAAGCGATTGTGCAGGGCTTCGGCCTTGCCGGGATGGATGGTGTAAATGCGCAGTTCGTATACCGAGGCGGTGTGTCCGGAGCCCAGGGTGTGGCACCCGGTGGCCAGTGCTGCGCCCGCTACGGATGCGGTCTTGAGGAAGTCTCGACGGTGGATCATCGACGCGAAGCCTCCGTTTGCAGATGGAGACGTCAAACAAAAACCTTGTTGCCGAACGAGAGCGCCGTTACCGCTTCACCGACATGACCGAGCGGCGCGCCACGATCCAGCGGAAGACCAGCGAGACGTCCATCCGCGTGGACCTCAATATTGACGGCAAGGGCAAGGCCCAGGTGAAGACCGGCGTGGGTTTTCTCGACCACATGCTGTGCGCCTTTGCCAAGCACTCGGTTTGCGATCTAAAGCTGCGCTGCTCAGGGGATCTCCACATCGATGCGCATCATACGGTGGAGGACTGCGGGATCGCCCTTGGACAAGCGTTTCTTCAGGCCTTGGGTGATAAGCGGGGCATCCGACGGTATGGCGCTGGCTTCGACCCTCGAAATCCGTTCACGGGTGAAGCGCATGTTCCTATGGACGAAGTTCTGGCTCGCTGTGTGATTGATTTTAGCGGTCGGCCCTTTCTGGTCTGGCGTGGCATGGATTCGCTGGCCCAGCGCAGGATTCCGGAAGCAGATCGGGATCAGGACATGTCCTCGCGGTTTCGCTTCGGCTTAGCGCGCGAGTTTTTTCAAGGGTTCACCAATGAGGCCCGGTGCAATCTTCACTTGGAGCTTCTTTATGGGGGCGAACCGCATCATGTGGTCGAGGCGTTGTTCAAGGCCTTTGCCAAAGCCGTCGATTTTGCCTGCCAATGCGATCCGCGTATCGCGGGCGAGATCCCCAGCAGCAAGGGGAAGCTTTGAAGTCTGCCGGTCCCCAGAAGGCTCCCGTTGGCTCCGTTCCGGGCTTTCCCGGAAAGGTTGAAACTCTTCCTGAATAATCTCCGAATCACGCCGTCGATGCCTGTGTCGGTGAAAAATGATTATCCCTCAGAAGCCGACGAGACTTTGGTCAAGTGGGCTCAGCAAGGAGACACCGAGGCGTTCGAGCAGCTGGTCTTCAGGCACCGTGACAAAATCTACGCGCGGGCCCTCATGATGATGAGGAACGAAGACCAAGCGCTGGAATATTCGCAGGAAGCATGGGTAAAATCGTGGCAACGGTTGGTTCAATTTCAGGGCGAATCCAGTTTCGCCACGTGGGTGACGCGCATCGTCATCAATCTGTGCCTCGACCAGTTGCGGCGCCAAAAGCGGGTGCGGACCGAATCCATCGAAGCGATGGAAGAAGAATCGGGCGGTGTCGAGCGTCAGTTGCCGGCCCCAGAAACCAATCCAACAGCAGGCCTCGAACAAGACGAACTCCGGAGGCGTATCGATGAAGCTCTGGGGAAACTCACCGACGCCCACCGGGCCGTGGTGGTCCTTCATGAATTTGAGGGGTTGGAATATAAGGAGATCGCCAAGCGTATCGGCATCTCCATCGGGACGGTCATGTCGCGTCTCTTTTACGCGCGCCGCCGGTTGGCATTCCTTTTACAATCTTTGAAGCGAGAACGATCCGAATGAAAAGCACCGAACAACTGTTGGACCTTCAGGCCTACGTCGATGGTGAACTGCCCGAGGAACGTCGCCGCCAAATCGAGGCCGCACTGCCGGCCGACCTCGATGCCCAAGAACTAGTGACCGGTCTGCGGCAACTGGGAACTCTGATCCGTGCGTTTGAGCCGACCGCAACAGTTCCCGCGAGCCGAGAGTTCTACTGGAGTCAGATTCGCCGGCAAATCGAAGCCGAGCAACCCAAGGCGCCCGCCGCCTCCGCTGCCTTGGGTTGGTTGCGTTGGCTCATTCCCGCCATGGGAGTCGCGGCGGTGGCTGTTGTGGTCTCCACCCAGCAGACGCCCCGTGAAATCACTTTGGCGGGCGGTGGCGATGTGACCGTTGTCGACGTCTCCTCGACGGTCTTCCGTTCCGAGAGCGACGGAGTCACCGTTCACTGGATCCAATAACGTATTAAAATATTGGCGTTCGGCCTCCTGAATGCCTTGATGTTGCCAGTAGCAGTTCTGATGAAACTTCTTTGGATCAATCGATTGGGGTGCCTCCGCTTGGGATGCCTCTTGGTGCTGGGAACTCTGATGCCCCTGGCATCGGTGGCTGCCGATCTCAAGCTGCGTCTCGAATTGGCTTGGGGCACCGACGGCACCGCCCCTGAGGGCAAAAGCCTCAAGGAGTTGGATACCAAGGGGCGCGAAAAGCTGCGGCATTTCCGTTGGAAGAACTACTGGGTGGTGAAATCCACTCAAATCGACCTCGATTCGAAGGTGTCACAGAAAGTCCCGTTGGACCGGTGCCAGGTAGATCTGAAGACTACTGTTGATGGCCATTTGGAAGTTCGACTTCATAGCGTCAACGACGCGAAGGAGGCCAAATTGGTAAAGACCCTCCAGCATTCTCTGGAAGCCCTTAAGCGGGGCGAATTTCTGATCATCGCTGGCGATGACAAGGAGAAGTGGAATGATGCGTGGTTTGTGATCATCCGGGGCGAGCCCTGATTCCGGATCAACGCCGTGAGGCGGTGCTGGTGTTGATGGTGTTTTTTTAGTCTTTCCAATCTCCGATTTTGACCCAGACCCACAACGGGTTGGGTGTTGTTTAAAGTCGAACAACAAGGGATTGCGCTTTTTCGAAAGCTGTTGTCCTTAGCTGCTTCAACCGGCTAATATGTCGTTGATCTGACCTGCGGCTTCATCGCGGGCAGTCGTCCGGATACTCATTATGGCCGATAACGTTCCTCCGAAGGAAACCTACGATAGCTCCCAAATCAGTACATTGGAGGGGTTGGAAGCTGTCCGGAAAAAACCCGGCATGTATATCGGTGGTACCGACGAGCGAGCGCTCCACCACTGTGTTTCTGAGGTGCTCGACAATTCGGTCGACGAGCACTTGGCCGGACACTGCATGAGGATTGAAGTGGTCATCCATGTGGATGGTTCCATTTCGATTCGAGACGACGGTCGAGGCATCCCGGTGGACATGCATCCGCAGAAAAAGATGCCCGCCGTCGAACTGGTGCTGACCACGCTGCACTCAGGCGGAAAATACGGTCAGGGAGGATACAAATTTTCAGGAGGTACGCACGGAGTTGGTGCCAAGTGCGTCAATGCGGTCTCTGAATGGTTCGAGGTGGAGGTGAGTCGTGATGGCAAGATTCACCACATGGAGTTCAAGCGCGGCCAGGTGACCAAGAAGCTCGAGGTCATCGGCAAGGCCAAGGGCCGCGGCACCCTCATCACCTTCATGCCGGATTCGGAAATCTTCCGTGACACCATCGAGTTCAAGGCCGACCGGATTACTCAGCGTCTCCGCGAGTTGGCGTGCATCAATTCGGGGCTCGAGATCACCTTCTTGGATGAGCGTCAGCCGGATCCGAAGCTCGAGACCTTCCTTTACAAGGAGGGATTGGAAGAGTTCGTACGCCAGCTAAACAAGAATCGGGTGACGGTGCACCCCAAGCCCATCAGCATCCTCAAGGAGAGCAAGACCACCACGTCCGAGAAAGAGGTCGAGATCCACATCCATGTCGTGATGCAGTACAACGACAGCTACAACGACCAGGTTCTTTGCTACACCAACACCATCCACAATCCGGATGGCGGCACGCACCTCTCGGGTTTCCGAACCGCCTTGACCCGGTCGGTCAACCAATATGCCAAGTCGAACAGTATCCTGAAGGATAAGGACCCTCAAATTACGGGGGATGACGTTCGCGAGGGGCTGACGGCCGCGATATCCATCAAGCACAGCGATCCTAAGTTCGAGTCCCAGACTAAGGTCAAACTCATCTCTCCGGAGGTCGAAAGCATTGTCGGGTCGGCCTCGTATGAAGGGTTGATGAACTACTTCGACGACAATCCGGTGGTGGCTAAGAAGATTGTCGAAAAGGCTCTGAATGCGGCCCGGGCTCGTGAAGCGGCTCGCAAGGCGCGTGAGGCAGTTCGCAAAACGGCCCTCACCGGCGGTGGTCTTCCCGGCAAACTGGCCGATTGTTCCGACCGCGACCCGGCCAACACTGAGTTATACATCGTCGAGGGCGATTCGGCAGGTGGCTCCGCTAAGCAGGGTCGCGACCGGAAGTTCCAGGCTATCCTTCCGATCCGCGGCAAGCTCATCAACGTCGAGAAGGCTCGTCTCGATAAGGTTCTGCAGAACAACGAAATCCGGACCATGATTACCGCCATCGGAACGGGAATCGGTGCCGGAGAGGGCGAGGGGGCCTTCAAGATCGAGAACCTTCGCTACCACAAGGTCATCATCATGACTGACGCAGATGTCGACGGATCCCACATCCGTACGCTGCTGCTGACGTTCTTCTATCGCCAGATGACCCAACTCATCCGGGATGGGTACGTTTATATCGCCCAACCTCCGCTTTATTCGATTACCCGCAAAAAGCGGACCGACTACGTCGACGACGACAATCAGCTCAATCGGATCCTCCTCCAGAATGGTACCGAGGAAGTCCGCCTCAAGAATCTGGCCGACGGCAAGGAAGTGCCTGCCAAACAGTTGGAAGAGATTCTCAGTTTGCTCGAGACCCTCGACAAACACGCCACGTTCATTCGACGTCAGGGAGGTGACTTTGCCAACTATGTGGCCTGTCGGGCTCCGGACGGAGCGCTGCCGCAGCATTTGGTGAAAGTGCGCGAAGGCAACGCGGAGACCGTTCATTATTTCATGACCAACGAGGAGCAGGAGGCTTTCAGGGCGGCCAATCCTGACCTGTTCGGCGACCTCGAGGCCAAGGAGCGTTTAGAGAAGGCCAAGGGCCAGAGCCGCCGTGCTACTTATGTTCATTTGCACCTCGAGTCACGGGCGATTGGCGAACTCCTGGCGAAGCTGACCAAGAAGGGCCTGTCGATCGATCATTACGCCGCTCAGAGCAAGCCCCTCTTCGAGTTGATCGAAGGGGAGGGTGAACGAGCCCACGTGACTCCGATCTTCTCGATTCCGCAGATCCTCAATGAAGTGAAGGAGGTGGGTAAGAAGGGCATCCAGATTTACCGCTTCAAGGGATTGGGTGAAATGGACGCCAAGGAACTCTTCGAGACCACGATGAATCCGCCGAAGCGCAAGCTCCTACGAATCGAACTGACCGATGCGGTTGAGGCCGAAGAGATGTTCACCCGCCTCATGGGCGATGTGGTCGAACCCCGCCGCCAATTCATCGAGGACAACGCGCTCAACGTCCGTAATTTGGATGTCTGAGCTGAAGCGACGAAACCGACACCGATCCTCCTACATCCCTCACTTTCTGCCCCATGCCTGAAGAGATCCAACCGAAACAACCGCAAGCCAGTGGTGGTGCCTACACGGGCAACGAGAAGATCCACACGATCAACGTCGCAGACGAGATTAAGGCCTCGTTTCTGGACTACTCGATGTCCGTTATCATCTCTCGCGCACTGCCCGATGTGCGTGACGGACTGAAGCCCTCCCAGCGACGCATCCTCTTCGCGATGGAGGGCCTGTCCTTGGTCCCAGGTCGCAAGCACATGAAGTGCGCCAAGATCTGCGGTCAGACCTCGGGCGATTACCATCCCCACGGTGAGGCGGTCATTTACCCGACCTTGGTCCACATGGCTCAGCCGTGGGCCATGCGGGAGAGGCTCGTGGACGGGAAGGGGAACTTCGGATCGGTCGAAAACGACCCTCCGGCGGCCATGCGTTATACGGAGGCGCGCCTCACTCATTTGGGCGCGGCCTTGATGACCGACATGGATCGGGACACGGTGGATTTCGTTCCCAACTACGACGAGCGACTCATGGAGCCCTCGGTCTTGCCGGCCGCGTTCCCGAACTTGCTGGTCAATGGCGGTACTGGCATCGCCGTCGGCATGGCCACCAACATGGCGCCGCACAACCTCGGTGAGGTGATTGACGGTGTCTGCGCCCAGATCGACAACCCCTCGATCACCATTCCAGAACTGACGAAGTTCATCAAAGGTCCGGACTTCCCGACCGGAGGTTTCATCTGCGGCATCGAGGGTATCCACAATTACTTCAGGTGCGGTCGGGGCAGCATTAAGCTGCGGGGCCGAATCGGGGTCGAGGAGCTCAAGGGCAATCGGGAGCAGTTGGTCATTACTGAGATCCCCTACAATGTGAACCGGGCCGGGTTGGAGGAGCAAATCGCCAACTTAGTTCAAGAGAAAGTCATCACCGAGATCTCGGCGATGCGGAACGAGTCGGATGAGAACTGCCGACTAGTCATTGAGCTCAAACGCGATGCCAGCCCGAGGGTGGTCATCAACAATCTCTTCAAGTACACCCAGCTCGAGACTAGCTTCAGCGTGAATGCCTTGGCCATTGACCACGGCAAGCCCAAGACGCTCAACCTGAAGGAGATCATCCAGTGCTACATTGAGCACCGGCGCGAAGTGGTGCTGCGTCGGACCCGTTTCGAATTGCGAAAGGCCGAAGAGCGAGCCGAGTTGCTGGAGGGTTACATTTGCGCCCTCAACAACTTAGATGAGTTCATTCGCATCATCCGCAGTTCCAAGACCCGCGATGAGGCTCGTATCAAGTTGCTGGCCTTCGAATGGACCCGCGCTCAGGTGGAGCGTTGGAACATCCTGATCCGCAGCGAAGACCGATTGAACGCTGCCGGTCGCTATGCGCTGACCGAGCGTCAGGTCGATGCCGTTTTGGAGCTTCGACTGTACCAGCTCACCGGTCTCGAAATTGACAAGGTCACGGCCGAGTACAACGAGCTCGTCGAACGGATCAAGGACTTGCTGGACATTCTCGCCAAGGAGTCCCGAGTGCTTTCTATCATCAAGAAAGAGCTTCGGGATCTGAAGGACAAGCACGCTTCGCCGCGCATGTCCGAGATCGTTCCCGACGAAGGAGAGATGGCCATTGAAGACCTCATCGCCAATGAGGGGGTTATCGTGACATTAACCCACAACGGGCTCATCAAACGGACGAACGTCTCCAGCTATCGGGCTCAGAAGCGCGGTGGCAAGGGGGTCATCGGCATGACCACTCGGGAGACGGATAAGTTGGAAGACAGCGATTTCATCGAGCATCTCTTCACGTGCAGCACCCACGACTACCTCATGTTCTTCACGAACTTGGGCCGGGTGTATGTGGAGCGTGTGCACGAGATTCCAGATATGGGGCGTGCGGCCAAGGGACGCAGCATCGCCAATCTTCTGGAGCTCCGTGGCGAGGAGAAGATTCAGACGCTCGTCCGGGTGATTTCCAAGTATGGCGCCAACAAGGAGGATTTGACTTGGAAGCAAGCCAACGAACTTTTCTTCGTGACCCGACTGGGAACCGTTAAGCGTACCGAGCTGTCCGATTTCCAGAATGTCCGCAAGGGGGGTATCATCGCCATCAATCTCGATAAGGGCGATGACTTGGTGGAGGTTCGCCTCACCAACGGAAGCAACGAGATCGTACTCATTACCAAACAGGGAATGAGCATCCGTTTTCAGGAAGATCAGGTTCGCTCCATGGGTCGTAACGCGGGTGGCGTCAAAGGCATCGAGCTAGAGAAGGGGGACGCTGTGGTCGCCTTGGCGCTCGTGGATCCAGATTCGACTTTGTTGGTCGCCGGCGGAAACGGTATCGGAAAACGGACCGACTTCGATGAGTACCGTCAGCAGAGCCGTGGCGGTAAGGGTATCATTACCATGAAGACTGGTGACAAGACCGGCAATGTGGTGGGTGCACTGACCGTTCGTGATTCTGATGAGCTGATGCTCATTACTTCCGGTGGCCAAATGGTCCGAATCCCGGTGAAGGGGATTCGCGAAGCCGGCCGCAACACCATGGGCGTCAAGCTCATCAACCTTTCCGAAAAGGACAAGTTGCAAGCCATCGCTCCAGTGATCAGCGAATCGCAGGAAGAAGACGCTGTCGCCGCCGAGGGGAAGTAAGTATTCGGGATGACCGCACGGGCGCTCAAAAAGTGCCCCGTGCGGCCCTCTGGGTCGCCTCCAAATCCGAAGCCACGGGATTTACAGCTGGCTCAAGACTAAGTTCTTAGGCCCGAGACTCTAGCGTAGAGGCCCGTGACCCCGTCACAGAGTATTAGTTCGAGAGAGTCACGTTGATCCGCGCCACGCCGGTTCTTCGCCGGGCTCGTAGCCCTGAAATCCTCCAGAAATTGCCGAACTCTTCGGCGGTCGGACCTTCTCCAAGCCGGGCAGATACAATGCCCCTAGCGAGACCCCTGATACGAGCGGGTGTGTCAGCCGATGCGCCAGATAATCCGGGCCTTGTTGAGGTCGTAAGTAGACATTTTCATCTTCACCCGATCGCCGGGCGTCAAACGGACAAAGCGTTTTCGCATTTTGCCGGATATCGTCGCCAAGACGATGTGCTTATTGTCGAGTTCGACGCGGAACATTGTTCCAGCCAGAACAGCGATCACTTTTCCCTCAACCTCAATATGGTCTTCCATGAGATACCGTATTTATGCGCTGGCCTTGAAAAGGGGTGCCTTTGGGGCCGGCTGAGGGCGGCAAATTGACAATTCAATTTACCCTGACAAGTCGTATTTTGCAGAGTGTCTGCTGGGATTACTGAGGTCGAGCGATCTGAACCGAGACGTAGCGGGCTTCTGGGATGATGAATTTCTTAATTTCGATGTGGACCCGACGGGCTCCAAACTCTCGGAGAACTAATTCAGAGATGTCGACGGCCAACGTTTCCAGCAGCTTCCACGACCTGCCTTGGCCAAGGCTGAGCAAGCGTTGGCTGACGGCGTAATAATTGATCGTGTGACTCAGGTCATCACCCGCAGCAGCCAAGGTGATGTCGGTTTCCATTTTCACGCTGATGAGGAGGCGCTGGGGATGGACTCGTTCTTCGTCCGGAACGCCGATGTGATAACAGACTTCAAGTTCTTCAAGTGTGATGATGTCCATAAAAAGAGGTGGTCTCAGCCAGCCCGGACTATTTCCAGCAATCGCCGGGTGGGAGTGTTGAGTGGGAGTTCGAAGGCCTGCTCCCAATGGACCCATACAAACTCTTGGGCTTCTCCATTCAACGTCACCGACTGGCCAGGCAGGGCGAGGCAGGTGTAGTTGAGCAGGATGAAATGGGCCTCCCGATAAAACTCGGTGGAAGCGATCGAGTCTTGGACCATCACGAACTGGATTCGATCAATCTCCAAGCCAGTCTCTTCGCGGACCTCGCGTCGGAGGGCTTCCTCAGAGGGTTCACCCCATTCGATCTTTCCGCCGGGAATTCCCCACATGCCGGACCACTTGGCTGTCTTGAACAAGAGCATGCGGCCCGAATCGTCTCGAATGAGGGCCCCGACGGTCGGAATCGGAAAGGCCGAACGCGGCGCGGGACCCGGTTTCAAGCATAATTGATTGGCTTCCAGGTGCCGGCGGAGCTCCGAAAGGTGCTCGACGATGAGGTCCGGCTTGGATTTCCTCAGTTTATCGAGGCTATCGTAGCCGGTCAGGACTGCGACTGACTTCACGCCCCCGTGATGGGCGGTCTCGATATCATGCTGCATGTCGCCAATGAACACGGTTTGTGTTGGGTCTAGTTCATTGTCCCGAAGGATTTGTCCGATGAGGTCTTTTTTGTCGTGAGCACCGAGGTAGGTCTTGTCGAAGAACGGACCAAATCCTGAGCTTTTTTCTTGGTGAGCAAACAAGGCCGGATGCACCGCACTGAGGAGAAAGGTCCGTAGCCCGTGCTGCCGACAAAACTCGAGAAATTCCCGAGCATGCGGCAAGGGGGTGACCGTGTCTTGGACCCGCTTGAATCCCTCCAAGAACCAACCCTCTAATTCGGGAATTGATTCCTTCGGCACCCGTTCCATGTAGAAGTCTCGAGCAGGGAGACGGAACTCGCGACGAAAGTCCTCCAGAGGCATGGCCGGCACTCCAGCCTGTTGCAGCGCATGGTTCGATGCCCGCCAGACGGCCGGAAGGTCATCCACCAGCGTCCCGGACCAATCGAAGATCACATTGCAAATCACTGAGCTAAGCTATCCCTGGCGGCCCTACTCGCAAACGTAGGATTTAGTCGGCGAGCCGATCCGAAGAACTGGGACTGAGTGAGACCTCTCTATCGACCCAGGGCCTTGGGGTTTTTGCATCAGCTTCAAGCCAGGCTTGCCAGGCAGCCCGCATCGATTGGAAAGCCAGCACCTCACCCCGCAGCGTTTTGGCTGAATGCCATTCCACTGCATGAACTTCTTCTGAATTGAAATCGCCCTCGGTCTCGAGCGGTCGAGCTGTGAAAAAGAGGTCTAGCACCGGATAGGTGACACCACTGAAAAAGTAATCGTTGGGCTGAGAACAGAGGAATCGCAGGTCAGAAAGTCGAATACCCACTTCCTCCAAAATTTCCCGATGCACGGCGGCTTCGGCACACTCACCAATATTAATGAACCCGCCGGGAGGTGCCAGGAGCCCCGCTCCAGGATCGTTCGCACGCCGTATTAACAAGATTCGCCCATCGTCCCGTTGGATGAAGACTGCGACGGCCACCGCGGGATTGAAGTACAGTTGAAAATTGCAGGCGGCGCAGATCATGGGTGCCCCGTCCTTCGGCGGTGTGATGGGTTTTCCGCAGCGCGGGCAATGGTGGAACTGTCGGGAGGGATGCATGGTTTAAAGCCGCTGGGATGTCCCAGTCCATCGATTGGAATTCAAGAATACGCGTTCGGTATGGCGGCTGAAAATCAAATCAACCCGGGATCCTGAACGGCGCGCGCTTTGCAGCGTTCGTTCCGCAGGGCACATTCCTCCGACACATGAGCGTTCGATCGCGATCCGAAGCCCTGTTTGCTGAGGCCCTCAAGCACATACCTGGCGGAGTGAACTCTCCGGTCCGGGGCTTTCGGGCGGTGGGCGGCACCCCCTTCTTTGCCGCTTCGGCTTCCGGAGCGCGGGTCAGTGACGTGGACGGCAACACCTACATCGATTACGTCGGAACGTGGGGGCCTGCGATTCTTGGGCATGCCGCCTTACCCATTGTTCGAGCGATTCAGAGCACCGCCGAGCGCGGTACGAGCTTTGGCATTCCTCACGCGCAAGAGGTGACGATGGCTCAACGGGTCAAGTCCTTGGTGCCATCGGTGGAGAAGGTGCGGTTTTGCAACAGCGGTACCGAGGCAACCATGTCGGCCATCCGCTTGGCTCGGGGATTTACCGGGCGGGATCGCATTGTCAAATTCGATGGCTGCTACCATGGGCACTCAGATGGGCTGCTAGTTAAAGCAGGTTCCGGTGCCCTGACGCTGGGATGTCCGGACAGTGCGGGCGTGCCTGCGGATGTCGCGCGTCAAACCCTCGTTCTTCCGTTTAATGATCCGGAGGCACTGCGGACGGTCTTCGAGAAGCATGCCGGTCAATTGGCGGCGGTGATCCTCGAATTGGTGCCGGCCAATGCTGGGCTGTATTTGCCCAAGCCCGGCTACCTGGAGCTCCTCCGGCAATTGACCCGAGATCACGGGAGCGTCCTCATCGCCGACGAGGTGATGACCGGATTCCGACTGGGTCCGGCCGGTGCCCAAGGTGTGTTCGGGCTCACGCCAGACTTGAGTTGCTTTGGCAAAATCATTGGCGGTGGTCTTCCGGTCGGAGCCTTCGGCGGGCGGGCCGATATCATGGATCAACTGGCGCCCCTGGGTCCGGTCTATCAGGCCGGCACCCTGAGCGGAAATCCATTGGCTATGGCCGCCGGATTAGCCGCTTTGGATGCGTTGCAATCCTCCGATGCCTGGAATCGATTGGAGGCATTGGGGGCAGAGTTGGAGCAGGGAATGGTTGGCGTGGCAAAGGCGACCCAGATCCCCATGCAGTTCCAGCGGATCGGATCCATGTTCTGCGGTTACTTTACTGAGCACCCGGTCTGGAACCTGGCGGACGCGATACGCAGCGACCGCACGCGCTTTGCACGATTCTTTCACGGAATGCTCGATCGCGGAGTTTACCTGGCACCCTCCCAATTCGAAGCCGGCTTTATTTCGACAGCGCACACCTCGGCGGAGATCGAAGCGACGATCCGAGCCGCCGAAGCCGTGCTAAAGACCCTGTGAGGGAGAGTGCTGCGCAGACGGTGGCGACGTGCTTTCGGAACGATTCTGGGGATTGTCTCTGGCTGGCGGCTCGTTAGGCTCGGGCCCATGTCCCCGCTGCGCGTTCTCACGCTGGTTGCTGTTGCCTTGTCCTGGAGCTCCAACATGGCCGCCGACGGCCCCCGAGCGCTGGCCGTCGGTCAACACCCCGAGGATCAGCGACTTCAGCCACCGAAGGATCTGGACGGATATTTCCCCTTTGAGCCCCCCGCGACTCCGGAGATTTGGGAGCGACGTGCAACACAGGTACGCCAGCGAATTTTGGTGTCGCAAGGATTGTGGCCCATGCCGACCAAGTCGGACCTCAAGGCTCAAATCTACGGGCGAATCGATCGCGGTGATTACACCGTGGAGAAGGTGCATTTCGAGAGCGCGCCGGGTTTCTTTGTGACGGGCAACTTGTACCGGCCGAAGAAGATTCAGGGTGGCAAGGCTCCCGCCGTGTTGTTTGCGCACGGTCACTGGGCCGATGCGCGACTCTCCCAGGCCACCGACGCGGAATTGCGCAATGAAATCGCCACGGGTCAGGAGCGCTTTCTTGAAGGAGGCAAGAGCCGCTTTCAGTCCATGTGTGTCCAACTGGCTCGGATGGGCTGCGTGGTGTGGCAGTGGGACATGTTGGGCGACTCCGATTCCCAACAGCTTTCCCGTCAACTGGTCCACAGCTTCGCTAAACAACGGCCCGAGATGAACACCACCGAGAACTGGGGGCTTTATAGTCCGCAGGCCGAGGCGCATCTCCAGAGCATCATGGGCCTCCAGACCTGGAATGCGGTGCGGTCTCTCGACTTCTTGCTGGAGTTGCCGGAGGTGGATCCTCAGCGCGTGGCCATCACCGGAGCCAGTGGTGGCGGAACCCAGACCATGCTGCTGGCGGGCATCGATCCTCGCATCGCGCTTTCCTTTCCGGCGGTCATGGTGAGCACGGCCATGCAAGGGGGCTGCACCTGCGAGAATGCGAGCTTACTGCGGGTGGGCACTGGCAATGTGGAGTTTGCCGGTTTGTTTGCGCCCAAGCCTCAAGGCATGACCACCGCCGATGATTGGACCAAGGAGATGTCCACCAAAGGCTTCCCTGAACTCAAACGCCTTTACGGCCTCCTCGGTGGCGCGGACCGGGTGATGCTGCAGCGCGGTGAGCACTTCCCTCACAACTACAATGCGGTGTCGCGAACCGCGTTCTATAACTGGCTGAATAAACACTTCCACCTGGGTCAGGCAGAGCCGGTCTTGGAGCGCGACTACACGGTTTCGTCTCGATCGGAACTGAGTGTTTGGGATGACGGACATCCGGCGCCGATGGCGGCGGATCCGCAGTTTGAGCGAGGCCTTCTGAAACTGTGGACCGCGGATTCGGATCGTCAGCTCGAGAGCATGGCATCGGCCTCACCTGATCAATACCGGCACGTCTTGAAGGTGGGTTGGGATGTGGTTTTAGATGCCCGCGATCCGGCCCCGGCGAGCTCGCTCACTTGGATTCTGAAGGACAAGCACGACCGCGGAGCCTGGATCCAGATGGCGGGCCTGATTCGGAACACGTCCCGTCGAGAAGAGATCCCGGTGGTTTTCTGTCATCCGAAGCAGTGGAACGGCAAGACCGTCGTCTGGCTCACGGCGGATGGAAAATCAGGGTTGTATACCACTGCGGGTTCGCTGGTGCCTGCGGTCCAGAAGTTGGTGGACAGTGGAGCAACGGTGCTCGGGTTGGATTTGCTGCATCAAGGTGAGTCTTCCCTCGATGGCCGACCGCTCACGCGCACACCGCGCGTCAAAAACCCACGGGAGGCCGCGGCGTACACCTTTGGCTATAATCCGGCCGTGTTCTCGCACCGAGTCCACGACGTGCTCACGGCGGTGCAGTACATCCGCGGGCATGAGAGGCCCTCGAGCCAGGTCTCGTTAATTGCCTTGGATGCGACGGCTCCGATTGCAGTCGCTGCCCGAGCGCAGTCGGGCCCAGCGCTAAATCGGGTGGCCATACATCTCGGCGAGTTTCGATTCGGCCAGGTGTTGGATATCCACTCGCCGGACTTCCTCCCGGGTGGCGCCAAGTACGGGGACGTGGACGGGTTGATTACTTTAGGCCAGTCCGAATTGAATTCCATGAAGACCAGCGATCCCATCGCCGCCGCGACTTGGGTGATGCGTTGATTGGAGGTTTCTCGCTATTTTCAGTGGTTTTTAAACCGGCAGGTTCCATTGGTTTACACACCGTTACTGACAGTTGTTTTTTTCGCCCCCCCGGAATGTAGTTCGAGGAATTCCTAACAACCCCCGGATGTAGTCCGAAGGCTTCCTAACAACCCCCAGATGTAGTTCGAGGACTTCCTGACAACCCCCGGATGTAGTTCGAGGACTTCCTAACCCCCCCGGAATGTAGTTCGAGGAATTCCTAACAACCCCCAGATGTAGTTCGAAGGCTTCCGAGGTAGGGACCGATCTCCGAGCGGTCCGTCCCCGTGGCACTGCCCATCGCGATTGCCTGATATGGAGAGTACCGTATTTCCGTCCTGTTCGGCGGTCCGATCTATGTGGCGTTCCGGCTCTGCGGACACGGCGCTTTCGGAGAAATCGCCCTACCTCGGAGGTGCTTGAGATTCCCCTGAAGAGCCTGTCCCTACCTCGGAGGTGCTTGGGTGAGGTTGGGTTTTTCGGCCACCCGCCCCGGATGCAGTC
>CAINWP010000174.1 GCA_903854475.1 uncultured Verrucomicrobiota bacterium | reverse complement strand
CCCATTGATGATCATGTTCTGGTTAAAGAAGGGCCGCCAATGAAAGCCAATCGAGTAGTCGATACCCAAAGAATCCGAAGTGATGGCCTGATTACGCAAGGCAGCCAACGAGGCCGTCTCCGCAAACCTTAGGCTCGAGACGTTTGTGAACACCCGAACCTCGGGGCGCAAATCAAAATCCGCCCCGATACCGAGGAGTTTGAGACCAGGATTCACAAAATTTGACTGCCCCTCGTCTTTTGATGAACGCAGAGAGGCCTGAATGCCGTTACGCGCCGACAAGGCAACACCACCGCCTCCAATCAGAGGTAAACCCTGGCGGATAAAGTAGCTGCTGTCCGAGCCCGCAAACTGGGGATTCTCAAGAATTGAGTCAAACCCGGTGGCCTTCCCGTCATAGGGATTCTTGTCTCCGGTCGACAGGAAGAGGTTGCCTCGTACCCGAACCCAACTGAAATCTCTGGAGAGTTCAGAGGCAAACATGCCGGCACGAATCGACTGCTGCCGCTGAGCCAGCGGGTTGCGGTCATCGGTCCCCGTCGCCAGATAAGCAGAGGTGCTCAGGTTCCAACGATCGAAATGACCATCCCCGTTATAACCGAGGTAGGTCACGCGGTACCGGTGTGGTTGCAGATCGCCCAGCAGAGCGGGCCTCACCAAAATGCCATTGGTATCGTAGTGCGCCTTATCCTCACGATTGCGGTTGTGGACGACGCTCACCTGTGAGGTAAATCCCTTGACCGGGAAATCCTGACGATACAGGTTCGACACAAAGACATCGTCATCCCGAAATTTCTTCGAGACATTATTCAAGCCACTGTTGGTGTCTTTCTCGAGGCGCCGAAACCAGGCCAGATTGTACTGATACTGATTGTTAGATCGATTGCCAAACACTCGAACGCCAAACGGCACATCCTGGAACAGGAAGCCCCGAAAGTCGTTCGTGAACGGCTGAATCCCGATCCGGACGCTATCAAAATCGAAGCGATCAGACACGTTGCGTAAATGCAGGTCGCCAAACAATTCCTGCACACCCAGGTAGTTGTCTGTGCGGCGCTTGCCCAAGGCGGGGTTGGCGCGCAAGGCGCCAGCTTCGGCGACTGAGACGTTCGTGTAATTGAGAACCGGAACGAACTTCAGCTCAAAATCAGGCGGCTTGAAAGTCGTGTCACCCTTTTGAAGGCTGAAACTGGTGATCAGGTTCTGGCCGAAAATCCGCTGCCGATTACCACCATAAATATCGTTTGCGCCCGGCCGGATCGAGACTTGACCCGCGACCGGGGTCGGCACCCGGCGCAGTTCAACCAGCGTGTCAGAAATGACACCCAAATTGAAAAACAGTTCGTGGCCAAGATTGTGGAGGACCGGAAGGTCTCCCTTCAACGCATTCTGGTTGTAGGGGTCGTACCAGGGAAATTTGAACCCTAGCGTTTGTATCAGGCGCCAGCGATCCGGGATCGAGATCGACTCGCGGGGCAAATGAGCGGCGGGCGGCGGAACCTGCGAGGGATCGATGGGTGGAATGATGACGATTGGGCGAATCCGACCCGGGCGCTCCCGAATCACGCCGGTCTGTTCTTCCGGGGTCACCGGCTCTGAGGGACGCTCCGAACCCGCCCGCTCAGCCGCAGGCGCTTCCTTTCCGAGGCTCTCATCCTCAGTCGCACGTGG
>CAINWP010000173.1 GCA_903854475.1 uncultured Verrucomicrobiota bacterium | reverse complement strand
GGAGGTCATCGGCGTAGGAGGCTCACCGGGCTACATCGCGGATTCCTGCCGCAGACTCCACCTCACCCAAGCGTTTCCGAGGTAGGGCGATTTCTCCGAAAGCGCCGCGTCAGTGGGGACGGACCGCTCGGAGATCGGTCCCTACCCAGGAGCCGGATCGGCACACGTGGACCGCTCGGAGATCGGTCCCTACCGAGGGAGTGTTTTGAGCCTTCCGGGTCTGGAGCCTCCTGGAAACCAACAATCACCATATGTCAAGTATGCGCTGGCGCCAAAGTCCATCAGTCACAGGACTGGGACCCAATACAGCAGCAATCTCCTTGTTGCCTTTGCCTTCGGCGGCAAGCAATCCAATGAGAGCCCGTCGGACCCGCTTTTTGGGGTTTTTGGCGCTGGGTTCAGGCACTGAAATTCTGACCCTTCAAAACGACTTTGATGAAAACCGAGTTTCTTAACAACCGTTGCGCGGCCACGGTAAGAACTGATGGAGGCATGAGGTCAACCGTTGTAATGTGATGTTTTCGGACGAAAATACAGGGTCGGTAAACCCTGAATTTAACCAAAATTGACGCCTGCGGTGTTCTCTGCCTATCCAAAACTCTAGGAATGTCGCCTTTAACGATAAAATGTATGTGGTATTAACTCCGATGAACCACAAACCGATAACAATGTGTTGTTTTTGACCTACACTATAATTGTTTTTTTATTTGTATCCGTTACAGTTGTCGTCTTAT
The DNA here is from genome assembly GCA_903854475.1 of uncultured Verrucomicrobiota bacterium. Lineage (GTDB taxonomy): Bacteria > Verrucomicrobiota > Verrucomicrobiia > Limisphaerales > UBA9464 > SXXZ01. The sequence goes on along the minus strand of CAINWP010000173.1, from coordinate 29,849 downwards.
CTACTCCGGTCGCAGCGGAAATGCAGAACTTAGTTAGCTTTCGGTGAGCGTTGTCCGCTCCTCCTATCCAGAGACATAGATCCTAGTTGCACCCATCGCATCTACATTCCAGCTCCCGGCTACAGCCCCTGACCCGGAATTTTTCTTTTTACTGCCGACCATCGCTACACCTCTCCATGCCCAAAATTCACTGGTCATCCACTCGATCCATAATCTTGAAAATCGTCCCTCTGCCTTGGAACAGCCTCGTGATGCTGACCCTCATCGGATCCGCATTTACCTGTGTATCCAAGGGCGCTGACGCCATCCAGGCCGAGTCGCCGCTGCGGCTGAACGAGCTGCGTCGGATGGTCCTAGACCAGAATGACCAGATCCAAATGCGTCTGCAGGACGCTGAGGTCAGCGAGCGGCTTCACCGCGCCGAAAAAGGCATCTTCGAGCCCCAGTTGGTCGGCGGAGCAGAATACTTCGACACCAGCCGGCCCAACAACCGGCAGCAATCGGCGCAGTTGGGATTCTTTGCCCGACCGTTCTACCTAGAGCGCAACACCCTCTACAATGCGGGCATTGAATTCCTGCTGGGGACCGGCGCCAAGCTCCGGACGGGCTACATGCTGCGAGACCTGAACAACAACGTTGGGGCCGCTGAGACCACTCCGGGACAGTTGGTGGGACAACAGTATGAAAGCTTCGCGGGCCTCAATCTGACCCAACCCCTGCTCAAGAATGCGGGATGGGGCGCCACCACGGCCAAGATCCGACTCTCAGCCATCTCGTCCAAAATCGCCTTTCACGAGTACCGACGGCAGATCCTCTTGGTTTTGGCCAGTGCCGAGGCCGCCTATTGGGACCTGCACCTCGCTCAGGAACAGGTCCGAATCGGCGCCGATTCACTGGCGACGGCCCAAAAAATTCTCAAGGACAACCAGGCTCGTTTGGAAGTCGGTAAGTCTTCCGAACTGGAAGTCATGCAGGCACAAGCTGGTTTGGCGGCACGCAAAGCCAAATTGGAGCAGGCTCAACAAACGGCCTTCGACTACGCCAGCCGCATCAGCAGCCTTTACTCCCGCAGCATCGGTGGGCAGAGCAGCCTTCCGAGGGCAGTGGACCTCCCCGAACTCATTGACGACCCCACCACCAAGGTGGAGAGCTACACGCAGGCTTTCCGCAAGAATCCCGACTACCTCATCCGAGCGGAGCAAGTGAAGCAGGAGAACTTGCGGGTGGCCTACCTGAAGAACCAGCGTCTGCCGCAGCTCGATCTCAAAGCCAGCTATGGACTCAACGGTCTTAGCTCCAACGTCGTCCAGTCGATGGATGACTGGGCAAAGCGCGAGTATCCGGCCTGGTCGCTCGGGTTCGAGTTCCGAGTTCCACTCGGCGGAGGCATCAAGGAGCGCAACGAATTGGAAGCCGGTAGGTTGGGCAAGATCCGAGCTCTGTCGGCGCTCAAGGAGGCCGAGGTCCAAGTCTTCAATTTGGTCGACACCGCCCTTCGCAAGATCGAACTGCATCGCAACAGCCTGACCAATGCCCGATCCGTCATCGGGTTCCACGAGAAGCTCCTCGCGGCTCAATTGGACCGTCTGGCTGTGGGCAGCGTTGACAGCCGCATGGTGCTCGAAACCGAGGAGAAACTCTCCGAAGCCCGCGCAGCAGCAGTGGACAGCATGGTGATGGAACGCAAGGCGCGCCTCGAACTCGAGGCTGTCCGCGGAACACTGCTCCTGGCCCGGGATGCAGAGGTAGACTTATTCGATCTACGCAAACGCACCGAAGAGTTCCTCCGCAAGAATCGGGACAAGAAAGTGGAGGAAGCCCCATCCATCCCGGTGACCAACAGTCCCAAAGCACCCTGAACTTGTTTCATCGGCACCCATGAATCCATTGAGATCCCGCCTGCTGCGCGCGACAGCCCCCTGGTTGGTCGGCGCCGCCTTCCTCCTCAACTCGGTCCGAAGCCTCGCAGCAGAAGCTAGCTGGGTCATCGGTGTCACCGAGCCGGTCAAGGATGTGACTCTGGCTTTCCCCATCGTTGGCGTCGTGGGTGCGCGTCCTCTTGAAGAAGGCGCCCCCGTCCGCAAGGACCAGGTGGTGATCGAGTTGGACAAGCAGTTGGAAGAACTTGACCTCGAGCGCAAACGACTAACCCGCGAATTGGCCGCCAGCGAGCTCGAACGACTCAAGTCCCTGGCCCAGCGCAATGCGATTTCCGTAAGCAAAGAGGAGATCGAGAAGAAGCGCAGCGAATTCGAGATCGCCAAAGTGGACCACGAGTTGGCCGCGGCCGTGCTCAAGCGCCGCAAGTTGATTTCGCCGATCGACGGTCAGGTGGCCCAATTCTTCAGGGATGTCGGTGAAAAATGCGAAGACCAGCAGCCGGTGGTTCGCATCGTGGACACCCGGAGGTTCCTCCTGGTAGCCAACCTGGAGCCGCGCCTGGCACAGTCTCTACAACTCAACCAGAAGGTCCTCGTGGAAGTGATGGTCGGCGATTCTTCGGTCACCGTCGAAGGCACCCTGATCTACCTGTCACCCGTCGCCGATGCGGCCAGCGGCCTGCTGCGCATCAAGGCCGTTTTCGAGAACCCCGAGGGCAAGATACGTCCCGGAATCGCCGGACGCCTCCGCATCGACTGAAGCCCCATGTCACACCTTCCTTCCCCCCTGCCCCACAGCGGTCTGACTCCGTTGCTTGAGGAGGCCTCGAAGCTCCGGCGTTTCACCGGTCCCCCGGCCGAGTTTTGGCCAGCACTGGTCTCGGTCATGGCCCGCTTGGCTGAAGCCAGTCGTGGTGTCTTGATCGTGGGTCAGGCAGCCCTTCCGGACAAACTCCGCAAACTCAGCGACTGGACCCAACCCGGTTATTCCGATCCAGCACTGGTCCCGTTCATCAAAGGGGCGCCGGCCTTGGCCGTAAAAGCCCTGGAAATCGGCCAAGCCCTGGAACCCATCGGCCCTGGCCTGCTGCCCGACAGCACCCACATAGCCATCTGCATTCGCCTCCAATTCCAAGGGGGAGCCGATGGGTGCGTGGCTGCTTTCCTGATCCCCAACAGCACTGCAGCCAAGGCGGGTGAATTCCTGTTGCGATTGGCCCTGCTGGCGGACATCCCGCTTGATTACCAGGCCCAGAGAAGTGCCCAACAACCTAAGGTCGAGGCCGAGAAGTTTGCCTCCGTGCTCGACGTTCTCTCGCAAGTCAACGCGGAGGGACGTTTCCTGGCTGCGCTCATGGCGCTGTCAAACGGTGTGGCCTCCCAACTGCAGTGCGAACGAGTAGGTATCGGTTGGTTGGAATCGGGCTACATCCGCCTCAAAGCTCTGAGCCGCACCGAACGTTTCGAGCCCAAGATGGCTGCCGTGCAGGCCATGGAGGCCGCCATGGAAGAAGCCCTGGACCAAGACGAGGAGATCCTTTGGCCGCAGCCGGACAGCTCCCGCTCGATCGTCCGAGACCATGCGGCCTTCGCCCAGGGCCAAGGCGTCCAACACCTCGTGTCACTACCCATTCGGGTCGCTGGAAAGGGGGTCGCAGTTCTGACCTGTGAGCGCCAGGCCGCTCCGTTTTCCGAGGTCACCATCCAGCAACTGCGGATGGTCTGCGATCAGGTCGCGAGACGTCTGTCGGACCTGCACGCATCGGACCGATGGTTCGGCTCGCGGTGGACGCATCAATTGAAGCAGCGGCTGGAGACGTGGGTTGGGCCTGAGCACACCTGGGCCAAGGTCAGTGCCATTGCGGCTACTTGCCTGGTGGTGCTGTTGTTCCTGCCGGTCTATCCGATCCGCATCGAGGGGAACTTCATCGTTCGCAGCGAAGAACAGTCGTACCTGAGCGCTCCCTTCGATGGATTCATCCAGTCAGCCTTGGTGCGACCCGGCGATGTCCTCACCAATGGGGCCACTCTGATGCGCTTCAACACCGAGCAAATCGAGTTGGAGGAATCGGCGGCCATCGCCGACCAAACCCGTTATCTCCGCGAAGCCGAGAAGGCGCGGGCCGCCAGGAATCTGGCCGAAATGCGGATCGCGCAGGCTCAGGCGGACCAAGCGGCAGCGCGCCTCGGTCTGGTTCGCCACCGACTGTCGCAGGCGACTCTAAAAGCCCCGTTCAACGGGGTCATCGTCGAGGGGGATTTGCGCCAGCGCATCGCCGCGCCAGTGCGCCAGGGAGACCCTTTGTACAAGTTTGCCCGCATCGACTCCTTATTTGTGGAAGCCGAAATTAGTGAGCGGGATGCACATCGGTTGACCAGCAAGGCCACGGGCGAGGTCGCCTTCGTCGCCCAACCGGACTCCAAATATCCCGTGCAGGTGCTGCGAGTGGAGCCGTCGGCTGTGCCCAAGGAAACGGGCAACATTTTCATTGTACGAGCCTCCCTTGACGGGGTTCCACAAACCTGGTGGCGCCCTGGTATGAGCGGTCTCTGCAAGATCGACGCCGGCCGTGGGACGCTCTTCTGGATCCTGACCCACCGCACGGTGGATTTCCTGCGACTGAACCTCTGGTGGTGAGCATGTCCGACGCACCCGCCACATTTAGCGAGTCCTGGTACCGTGTCGCTTCCCAGCGACTAGCCCTGCGACCGACCGTCCGCGCCCGCCGTCAACTCTTCCGCGGTGAGCGCTGGATTGTTCTCGAGGATCCCTTCACCAACCAATTCTTCCGGGTCCGACCCGAAGTCTATGAGTTTCTCGGACGACTGCGTCCGGACCGGACTGTAGAAGAAGTCTGGAAGGAGTGCTTCGAACGATTCCCCGTCACGGCGCTCGGTCAGGAGGCGGTGATCCAGATCCTCGCCCAGTTGTACCATTCCAACCTGCTCCAGTACCCAATGGCGGTCGATGCCGCCGACCTGTTCCGGCGCTTCGAGAAGACCCGCCGACGGGAGATACGTTCGCGCCTGATGAACATCATGTTCGCGCGATTCCCACTGCTGGATCCGGACCGTTTTCTGGTTCGCACCCTGCCCTGGGTAGGGAAACTAATCAGCCCGTTCGGAGCGTTGCTCTGGCTCATCGTGGTGGGCTGGGCCCTCAAGGTCGCAGCCGACCATGCCCCGAGCCTGCGCGATCAGGCCCAGAGCGTCGTCGCACCGGACAACTTGTTTCTGCTCTACACGGGATTGATCATCGTCAAGACCCTCCACGAGTTCGGACATGCCTACTTCTGTCGCCACTTTGGCGGAGAGGTCCACGTCATGGGCGTGCTGTTGATGATCTTCACGCCAGTGCCCTATATGGACGCCACGTCGGCCTGGGGCTTCCGAGAGCGCTACAAGCGGGTGCTCGTCGGAGCGGCAGGCATGATTGTCGAACTCTTCGTCGCAGCTCTGGCTACCTTTGTCTGGGCCAGCACCGGCGTCGGTCTGGTCCACAATCTCGCCTACAACATCATGCTGGTGGCCTCGGTCTCCACCCTGCTCTTCAACCTCAATCCGTTGCTGCGTTTTGACGGTTACTACATCTTGTCGGACCTGATCGGGATTCCCAATCTGACCCAGCGCTCCATGCAGCAACTGCGCGCTCTGGCAGAGCGTCATCTCTTCGGGCTGCGCAAAGCCAAAGGCCCAGGTGGCACGAAGTCCGAATCGATCTGGCTTGGGATCTTCGGATCCCTAAGTGGCGTCTATCGAGTGTTTCTCTTCGCCGGCATCCTCCTGGTCATCGCCGACCAATTCTTGTTGCTGGGCCTCATTATGGCGGCGGTTTGTGCCGCGGTGTGGGTCGCCACGCCCGTCGTGCGTCTGACCAACTACCTCGCATCCGACCCCTCCCTCGGACGGCATCGTGCCCGCGCCATCGCGGTGACCCTCGCGCTGGCTAGTGTGCTGCTGGTGTTCTTGCAGTTTATTCCATTCCCCAGCCATTTCCGGGCGCCGGGTGTCATCCAGAGCCACCAGTGGATGGAGCTCCACAGCCGGACCGCCGGAAAAGTGATCCGTCTTCTGGCCCAACCCGGAGCGGCGGTCCAGACCGGGCAACCGCTGGTCCAAATGGAGAACCCCGAAATCGAAATCCAGCTGGCCGGGGCTCGGGCGGGTCTGCTCGAAGTTGAGACTCGAATCCGTCAGGCGCTCCACGAATCGACGCCGAACCTCAAGCCGCTCGAGAGCCTCAAGGGTTCCGTGGTCAAGACCATCGAACGTCTGGAACGCGAGCAATCTGATCTCACCGTGCGTGCTTCGCAAAATGGACTGTGGTTGATTCCCGAGTCCGAGGGATTAATCGGCCGTTGGATGGCCAAAGGAGGAGTCATTGGGGCACTGATCGACACCAACGGCTTCCAGTTCCAAGCCACCATTCTCCAGGAGGACGGCGACCGGATTTTTCAACAACCGCCGACCGCTGCTGAGGTTCGCTTGAGCGGAGAGGCCGGCCGACGGTTGCGCGTGAACGGCATCCGGGTCATCCCCGGGGAGCAACGCCAATTGCCCTCGGCGGCATTGGGTTGGAGGGCCGGCGGCCCCGTTCCCACGTCAGCCCGCGACAACGAAGGACGTCAGGCAGCCGAGCCGTTCTTTGAAGTGAATGGAAACGTCTCCGACCCGGCCGGAGCCCTGCTGCTGCATGGCAAGGCCGGTTGGATCCGATTCGACCTGCCCAACGAACCGCTCCTGCCCCGGTGGATCCGTTCGCTGAGACAACTCCTGCAAACACGCTACCAGGTGTGACCACTCCGACCGAGTTCTACCGTCGCACCGACTACCGGTCTCCGGCCGCGCTGCCCAAGGGAGTCGATGCCTGGGCCAACCGATGGATCGGAGCCTACCGTCGCCGAGGCGGCGCACTGAACCAACTCCGTCAACGCGCCACGGAGACGGAAGTCCTGTGGGGCCAGATCCAAGACATCACGGACCATCAATTGCGGGTCCGCATTCTGGAACAACGGGAGATCATCCGTCGCGGCGGACGGGCCGCGGAATCGAGTCTGCTTCCAGCGCTCGCCGCCATCCGAGAAGCGGCCCATCGACAACTCGGGCTTATGGCCTTTCCCGAACAGTTGATGGGAGCACTCGCTCTCCATGGGGGATGCCTGGCGGAGATGGCCACCGGTGAAGGCAAGACTCTCACCGCAGGCATTGCCGCGGTGTTGATGGCTTGGAATGGACGCCCGTGCCATGTCGTCACCGTCAACGACTACCTGGTGGAGCGGGATGCTCAGTGGCTTGGCCCCCTGTACCGTTTCTGCGGTATCCATGCAGGTTTCGTCACGGCACAGCACTCGCCCGAAGAACGCCGCCAAGCTTACGCCTGCGACATCACCTACACGACTAGCAAAGAAGTCGTCGCCGATTTCCTACGCGATTCCCTGAAGCTCGGGCAGCTGCGCAACCCCACCCGTCGCCTCGTCCAACAGTTGCTGCATCCGAGACCCGAGTCACAGGATGGCCTCGTAATGCGGGGACTGCACTCGGCCATCATCGACGAAGCCGACAGCATTCTTATCGATGAGGCGGTCACGCCCCTGATTATTTCCGCGCCGCGGGCTAATGATTCCCTCAAGGAAGTCGTTCACATCGCAGAAGCCATTGCGCACCCCCTGGAGGCTTCGACGCATTATTCGGTGAATTTGCGGCATCGCGAGATTGAGCTGACGCCCGCCGGAAACGCCCGACTCGACGAATTGTGCGCGCCCCTGCCGGGATTCTGGAAAGCCCCAGAACGCCGGACCGAACTCATCCGACAGGCCCTAGTTGCCCGAGAGTTTTACCTTCCCGGACGCCAATATGTGGTCGTGGATGGCAAGGTGGTCATCGTCGATGAATTCACTGGCCGGCAAATGGCCCAGCGCACATGGCGCCAAGGGCTCCACCAAGCCGTCGAGGCCAAGGAAGGGCTCAAGCTCTCCGACCCCTCGGAGACGATCGCCCGCATTAGCTTCCAGCGCTACTTCCGCTTCTACCACCGACTCGCCGGCATGACGGGCACCGCCCGCGAGGCTGCCCCAGAACTTTGGCAGACCTATGGGCTTCCGGTACTGACCATTCCTCCGCATCTACCCAACCGCCGCATCCAGCACCCGGATCTCATCCTGCCCACAGCCGAGGCGCGCTGGGCTGCGGTAGTAGACGAGGTGAAGGCGGTGCATGCCCGCCGCCAACCGGTTCTCATTGGTACCCGTAGCGTCGCGGCCAGCGAACGACTGGCCGAACTCCTCGAAAACCAGGGCATGAACTTCCGTTTGCTCAACGCGATCCGCCATCACGAAGAGGCCACCGTCGTGGCTATGGCCGGCGAAGCCGGACGCATCACCATCGCCACCAACATGGCAGGCCGCGGAACAGACATCCGTTTGGGTCAAGGTGTGGCCGCACAGGGTGGGTTGCATGTGATCGCCACCGAACGTCACGAATCCGGGCGCGTTGATCGTCAACTCTTTGGTCGTAATGCCCGCCAAGGAGATCCTGGCAGCGCTCACGCTATCCTCAGCACCGAAGATGAACTTCTAAAACGGCACATTGCGGTGCCCTTCCAGCAACAAATTCAACGAGCGGTCGAAAACAAGCTCCCAGGCTCCCAGCTTCTCGCCACTACGGCCATGCGCATCGCACAAAGCATCGCCCAGCGCAAAGCCGAGAGACTACGGGCCAATGTCGCCAAGATGGACACCTGGATTGAGGAATCCCTGTCCTTCACAGGCCGCGAGGCGGGCTGAGCTCGAAAACACCCAAGGCCGTCACTTCCAGCCAATAACTCTGCAATTTTTGGAAAGTTTACGAGTTGCTGGGAAGTGTTAGCCTCGTAGGCCAAGCGGCACAAAGCTCCACCCTACCTAGTGGAGTGCCTCTGATTTGTTGTTATGAATTTTTCGGCTCCGTGGCAGTGCTCGCGTTCGAGTGGAAGTCGACCCCGTGAAGTAAAGAGAGGAATGACTACGACCGAGTCCTGACAAAAACAAAGCAGACGAATCCTCAACCCCTGGGTTCAAGCATTCTGAGAAAAAAAGTGCAGAACGCCGTCGTGCGTCCATTATTTCTCCCATGCCCAATGTGATCGTACGCCCCCCGTGGCATTTGCCCGACAGCGCCGTCACCCCGGAATCCGTGTACCATCGGCGACGTGATTTTCTGCGCGCCATGGGGTTCATCGGCGGCGGTCTGGCCGTTGGCCTGCCGGCATTGGCTCAGTCGACCAATCTTGCCAAGGCTACCGCGTTCTCGGCCGGAAAACGCAATCCCGACTTCAATCCCACCCTTCGGCTCTCCGACGAAGAGGCGGCCACCCACTACAACAATTTCTACGAATTCAGCACTACCAAGACGCGAGTTCGGGATTTGGCGAACCGCTTCCGCACCGACCCCTGGACACTCGAGGTCAACGGCCTGTGTGAAAACCCTTTGAAATTGGGGCTGAACGACTTGCTCCAAGGATTTCCTCACGAGGAGCGTGTGTATCGGTTCCGCTGCGTGGAGGCCTGGTCGATGGTGGTGCCCTGGAGTGGATTCCCCCTCGCCCAGCTTATCGCTAAGGCCAAGCCCAAAGCGGAGGCCAAGTTTGTCGCGTTCACCACCGTGCTGCGGCCCGAAGAAATGCCCGGCGTGGTGCGACTCCCCGACTACCCCTGGCCCTACACCGAGGGCTTGCGGATGGACGAGGCCCTGCACCCGCTGACGATGGTGGCCACCGGACTCTACGGAAAACCCTTGCCCAAACAAAACGGAGCCCCGGTCCGGTTGGTCGTTCCTTGGAAATACGGCTACAAGAGCATTAAAAGTATTGTCCGTATCGAGTTCACCGCCAAACAACCGTCTACCCTCTGGGAGACGCTCAACGCCCAAGAATACCCCTTCGAATCCAACGTAGATCCCCAGGTGCCGCACCCTCGCTGGAGTCAGGCCTCCGAGCGCGTGGTAGACACCGGCGAACGGATCCCAACCCAGTACCTGAACGGGTACGCCGACCTGGTGGCCAAGTTGTATCCGAAACGGAAGGTATGAGTTCCACGGACAGATCCGTGTTGAATGGGGTTCCCATCGATACGACCGACCCGATCAACGCCCGCATTCTGGCCGTCAGCGAAGACCGCATCCAGGGATACCCGCGCGACCCGATCGGCGAAATCGCCCGATTGGCCGACCTGCCAACAGGCGTCGTCCTCAAGCGCCTACAGGCGATGCTCGCCGCCGGTGTCATTCGCCGAATTCGTCAAACGCTGCTGGCCACGAGCCTAGCCGAAGGAGCCCTGTGCGCCTGGCAGGTACCCGCCGAGCGGCTCGACAGCGCCTTTGACCACCTGTTCCAAAACGACCCCTTCAGCGGCCACGTCGTCTTGCGCTCTACCGATGCGGCGACTCCGGGTTCGAATTATAAGCTGTGGACGACACTGAAGGTTCCCCAAGGCTATTCACTCGAGAAACATGCCGCCTTCCTGGCGCGGACCATTGGGGCTGAACACCACCGCCTCATGCCCGCTAAGATGCTCTTTGCTCTAGGCGTTGGCCATGTCAGGCGGCGCGGCATGGAGCCGGGCGCCCGGGCCGATGAGCCGGCCGAGTCGCTCGCAGTCCAATTGACACAACTCAACGACACCGAATGGAAGGTGCTCACGGCGCTCAAACGGGAGTTCACGTCTCAAGAATTGACGGTGGATCTTTGGGCCGGCCGCGCCCAAGAAACGGGCTTAGGAATCGAAGAATTTCACGCCGTTGCTGAGGAACTCAACCGACGCAAAGTCATTGGCCGCTTCAGCACCTTTCTTGAGCACGTCAAAACGCTCGCTTCGGGCGAACGGGTCACGAAGTTCAACGCGCTGTTCCACTGGGCCGTGCCGTCAGGACTCGAAGAGGCCGCCGGTCGAGAGGTGGGGCGTCACTTCATTATGACCCATGCCTACTGGCGCGAGGGCGGCCCGGAGTTCCGTAACGTCAACATCATGGGCGTGGCCCATGGGACTGACAAGGCCATGGTCCTGTCACACAAGGCGGCCATCGACTTGCACCTGACCGAAGCGGGCATCCCAGTCGGATACACCAACGTGTTCTGGGGTGGGCGCAGCGAGATCAAGCCCAGCGAGATATCACCCGTCGCCTACCGTGACTGGTGCCGGTCCGTGGGAATCGATCCGCAGACCATGGCCGAGTAAGGTCTTTCACGGTAGCCTCCACACCTGGCGCTCACCACTTGGGCAAACACCTCACTTGACCACGGTGGCCTGCAGGGGCGGCCAATAGGCTTGGGCGGCAACCCAGGCACTGATGAGCGCAGCCAGAACCAGCGAATGCCCGAAGACAAAGCGGAGAATTTTCCCCTCGTGCCCATTGGCCTGCGCCGAGACACCGGCCACCACGATGCTCTGGGCGTCGATCATCTTGCCCATGACCCCGCCGGTCGAATTGGCCGCACACATGAGGTAAGGGCTCAGTCCGAGTTGTTCGGCGGTGATCCGTTGCAACGAACCAAATAGCACATTGGAAGCAGTGTCGGAACCCGTCAGAGCCACGCCCAACCAGCCCAGGAGCGTTCCGAAGAACGGGTAAAAGACACCCGTCTTGGCCAAGGCCATTCCCAGCGTGGCGTCGGCACCGGAGAGCTTGGTTACATTTCCAAGCGCCAGCATGGCCGCGATTGTGAGAAGCGATTGGCGAACCGCGAGCAACGTCTCCCACCAAATTCTCAGCAAACAGCGTGTCGAATAGCCCATCCACACCCCGCTCACCCCGGCGGCGAGCAAGATGCCAGTCCCGGTGGCGGACAGCACATTGAGTTTCAACTCCACCTTTTCGACCTTGGACACCCGAACGACCGGCGGAGTCCTCATGACTCGCTCATGAATGCCAGGGATTGGAACGGACGGGGAGGCCAGACGGTCCAACGTGTCTTTCACGGGCCGAGTGCCCCAGGCGATAATAGCCACGGTCAGAATCCCCCAAGGCAACCAGGGTCGCCACCACCTCGAACTCATCGGAGGAACCTCCGAGATCGGAGCCATCACCGGACCGCCTTTCTGCCGTAAGCGCAGCATCCACAACACCGTCCCCAGGCTGACCAGGGCCGAAACAGAATCTACTAGCCATGGTCCATGAAAATTGCTCACCAAGAACTGCATTAACGCGAAAGAAACTCCCGCCGCCAGAGCCACGGGCCAGACATCGCGAATCCCGCGCCACCCTGACATCGCTCCGACAATCCACAGCGGGATGATCGCTGAAAAAACTGGTAACTGTCGTCCGGCCATCGCCGAGAGTTTCAATACGTCCAAGTCAGTGACTTGGGCTAGCGTCGTGATCGGAATGCCAATGCTGCCAAAGGCCACGGGGGCCGTATTGGCAATGAGTGATAGTCCGCTGGCATGGATCGGCGAAAAGCCGAGTTGGAGGAGCAACGCGGCCGTGATCGCCACAGGAGCTCCGAATCCCGCCGCACCCTCGATAAACGCCCCAAAACAAAAGGCGATGAGGATCACCTGGATTCGTGGATCTGGAGCTAAACGCACCAACTGCTCCTTGAGTTCCTCAAACAAGCCCGACCGGACCGTCAGCGCATGCAGAAACATGACATTGAGGACAATCCAACCTATCGGAAATAGTCCATAGGCCCCACCATAGACCGCAGCGCCCAAGGCGGCCGGGATCGGCATCCGGAAAGCCACCAGTGCCACGCTCAGTGCCGCCCCCAAAGCCAGGAGTGCTGCGATGCTGACGCGAATTCGTCCCCAGGCCACCAAACCCAGGAGCAGTAGAACGGGAATGGCCGCAACCGTGGTGGAAAGCCACGGGTTGCCTAAGGGATCAAGGGGTTGTGACCAAGGCATGGAGCGTCTCCAAGTAATAGCCGTAGCATCGCGGGACGCAAAGCCGCGAAACCCCATAACTGGACCGCTCGGAGATCGGTCCCTACCTCGGAGCCGCGTCGGCACACGCGGACCGCTCGGAGATCGGTCCCTACCTGGGAGCCTCATCGGCACACACGGACCGCTCGGAGATCGGTCCCTACCTAGGAGCAGGGGCGGACTCGGTGGCTCATCAGGCTGCATCCAGGGTGCTTTCCACAAATTCAGAAGACGACGCGGTCGGCACGACCGATCCAATGAAATCGTTCCGGCTAATCCCTACTACAAAAAATAAAACACTCGGGATGAAAAACCAGGTGCTCTGGTAGCGAAGGAGTCGGGGCCATCCTGGACCAACCCCAGTCGTCCGACGGATTTCTGTCCGCCGTAATCCATTGAGATCGAGTCCAGTTTTACCGTTTCATCCCCCAAATGACATCCGCCACCGTGCGCATTCCGGGGACGACCGCCAATCTAGGCTCGGGCTTCGACACCCTAGGACTGGCCGTCGCTCTTTATAACCGGGCCACGGTCCGCCGCCGGAACGACCGAAGTGTCGAGATTACTTCTCCCATCGCCGAGGATGCCCGGGCCGGAGCCCTTGCCATGCTGGAGGAGGCTGCAACGGCGTTCTTCAAAAAGACTCGTGCCCAACGCTTCGGGGTGGATCTTCACCTGGCCGGCGACGTGCCGATCGCGCGGGGGCTCGGATCTAGCGTCACCGCCCGACTCGGCTGCGTGGCCGGACTCAACGCTCTGGCAGGCAGCCCGCTGGACCGACAAGGATTGCTAGAAGTCGTGGCCGCTCTGGAAGGCCATCCCGACAATGCGGCTCCGGCGGTCTTTGGCGGATTCACGGCCGCAGGATTTGTCGGTTCTGAGGTCCGATGCATTCGGGTACCACTCCCGAGTCGGATCCGTTTGGTGACCCTGATTCCGCACTTCGAGGTCAGCACGCCGGAGGCCCGGAAGCGAGTCCCGCTAACCTTTTCCAAAGCCGACACGATTCACATTCTCAACCGTGCCTCTCTGGTCACCGCCGCATTCGCCACGGGCCGACTGGAGAACCTCCGCGGCTGCTTCGATGACCGTATTCACCAACCCTATCGGGCTGCGCTCATTCCAGGCATGGATGCCATTCTGGCGGCCGGCGTCAAAGCCGGAGCCATCGGTGGCTGGCTCAGCGGCAGCGGCTCCACCTTGATGTGCCTGGCCTTGGACAACCCCGAAGCCATCGCAGCAGCCATGCAGCGAAAAATGCCCAAGGCCGCGGTCCACATCCTCAAGCCCGACAATGCGGGCCTGAAGGTGAGCCTCAAAAAAGGCTGAGTTTTTAGCCCGTCTAAGGAGCTGATCTGAAACTCAGATTTGCTCGAAGTAGCGCTGCTTTTCCCAGTCGGTCACCGCGTTGCTAAAAGCCTGATGTTCAAGGCGGGCGTGGTGCACTGAAAAGTCGACAACCCCGTCGCCAAAGGCCTCGCGGGCCAACCGCGACCCGTTGAAGAGGTCGGCTGCCGCGATCAGACTTGAGGGCAGACGCGGCAAGTTCGGATCGATATAGGCATTGCCGGAATACGGCTCACCGCAGTCGAGCCCCTCATCGATGCCCGCCAAACCGGCCGCAATCATGGCCGCAAAAGCCAGGTATGGATTGGCATCAGCCCCGGGCATTCGGTTCTCCAGGCGATAACCATTGCCCTGCCCCACCACGCGGAACCCAGTGGTGCGGTTGTCCTGGGCCCAAGCCATGCGGGTCGGAGCCCAGCTCCCGGCCTGATAGCGTTTGTAGCTGTTAATCGTCGGACCGTAGAACAGGCACAACTCAGGAGAATATTTCAGCAAACCGCCCAAAAATTGCCGGAACATCGTGGAACCCGTCTTGGCCTTCGGATCCCAGAACAAGTTGCGGCCGGCCTTCCACAGGCTCATGTGAATATGGCAAGAGTTCCCCGCCTCGGTCGGTGCGACCTTGGCCATAAAGCTCACCGACTTGCCGTGCTGTCCGGCGATCTCTTTGACCCCCTGCTTAAAGACGACATGTCGATCGGCCATCTCCATGGCCTCGCCGTAGGTGAAATTGATCTCATGCTGACCCCGGCTCCACTCGCCCTTGCTGCTCTCGATGGGCACACCCGCGGCCGTGAGTCCGTTGCGGATGGCCCGCATCAGCGGTTCATCGCGACCGGGCTGCATCAAGTGGTAGTCGATGCGGTAATCGCTCGAAGGTTTGAGGTTCCGATAACCGGCTTCGAAGGCAGCACCGTAAGTCTGCTCATACAGATAAAACTCCAACTCGCTGGCGCAGAAGCAGGTGAGCCCGCGTTCCTTGAGCCGGTCCAACTGGCGGCGCAGCACCGAGCGCGGGGCTTCAGCCACGGGCGACCCGTTGGCGTGCCGGAAGTCGCAAATCACCAAGGCTGAACCCGGAAGCCAGGGCAGAAGCCGGAACGTGGCCGTATCGGGCAGCATCTCAAAATCACCGAAACCCGAATCCCAATTGGCGACGGCAAACCCATCCAACGGATCCATGTCGAGGTTGACCGTAAGCAAGTAGCTGCAGCCATGGGTTCCGTGGGACACCACCGACTCCAGAAAATGGCCGGCATGGAAACGCTTGCCCACGAGTCGGCCAAAGGGATCGGGAATGGCCACGAGGACCGTGTCGACGGCACCCGATTTAACCTGGGCCTTGAGCTGTTGGAGAGTCATTTGGAATAGAGCGGGAGGTGCTGCGAGTTATTCGGCTACGTACACGTTCTTAACCTCTGAGTAGCCTTCCATCGCGGCCATGCCGAGGTCGCGGCCCAGCCCGCTCTGCTTGAAGCCTCCGAACGGAGCCTCCACATGAACGCTGCTGTGACTGTTGATAGAGAGCACGCCACTTTGGACCGCTCGGGCCACCCGAAATGCGCGTGAGAGGTTGTTCGTCCAGACCGAGCCGCTCAGGCCATACGGCGATGCGTTCACATCACGCAGCATTGCCGCCTCGTCATCAAACGGAACCACCGCTGCAACCGGGCCGAAAATCTCCTCGCGCCAGCAGCGGTGTTCGGGAGCGACACCCGTGAGGATCGTGGGCTCCAGATAGAAGCCCGCCGAGGGCAAGCGCCCTCCTCCGCACACCACCGTGCTGCCGCACCGTCGTGCGTCTGCCAGATAATCTTCGACCGCCTGCCGCTGCGCGGAGGAGACCAAAGGGCCCAGTTGAGTTGCCTCATTCAAAGGATCGCCCACGATGAGCTTGCGGGTGGCCGCCGCGAATCGTTCTACGAATTGTTCGTAAACTGGGCGTTCGACATAAACACGGCTCCGGGCGCAGCAGTCTTGGCCTGTGTTAGCGAAGACGGACATCGGCGCGGCATCGGCCGCCTTCTCCCAGTCGGCATCAGCGAAAATAATGTTGGGAGATTTGCCACCCAATTCGAGCGAGATCCGAGTCAGATTCCGCGCGGCCAGCTCCATGATCCGGCGCCCCACCTCGGTGGAACCGGTGAAGGACACCTTACGCACCAGCGGGTGGGTGACCAGCGCGTCACCCAGAGTTCCGCCAGGACCGGTGATCACCTGCAGAACGCCCGCGGGCAGTCCGGCCGCGTGGGCCAGTTCTCCCAATTTCAGCGCGGTCAGCGGCGAAATGGAGGCTGGCTTAAGCAACACGGCATTCCCGGCGGCCAGCGCCGGAGCCACCTTCCAGCAGGCGATGGCGAAGGGGAAATTCCACGGAACGATGGCCGAGACGACACCGAGCGGTTGGCGCAGAGTGAAATCGAGCCCTCCGCGGGCGACCGGAATAGTCTGACCGTAGAACCGGCTAATGCCTCCCGCGTAATATTCAAAAACCCGCGCCCCCAGAGCGACTTCATCACGGGCATCGGCCAGTGGCTTGCCCACGTGCAGAACCTCTAGCCGAGCCAACTCCTCGGCATTTTCTCGGATCACAGCGGCGATCTTAAAAAGCACCGAGGCTCGCTTGCCCGGGGCCAAATCGCGCCAACCACTCTCAAACGCCTGGTGGGCAGAGATCGCGGCTGCATCGACTTCCTTCACCGTGGCCGCATCGATTTCTGCGAACACTTCGGCCGTGGCAGGATTAATCAGTCGCGTCTTCGGAGTGCCGTCGACCCCGATGTAGCGGCCGTCCAGAAACAATTGGTGAGGAATCAT
The DNA here is from genome assembly GCA_903854475.1 of uncultured Verrucomicrobiota bacterium. GTDB lineage: Bacteria > Verrucomicrobiota > Verrucomicrobiia > Limisphaerales > UBA9464 > SXXZ01. Next base: position 12,910 of record CAINWP010000173.1, on the reverse strand, counting down.
GGGAGGAGATGGGAAAAGGATTGGGGAAGCAGGGAAGCAGGTATGGAGCGTCGTTTGTCAGAGAACTTCGAGGTACAGAGCGCGCAAGTCTTCGATGGTGACTGGCACGGCATTGGTACGGTGGCAGGGGTCTTCCCAGGCCTGGGCCACCAGTGCGTCGAGATGCTCGGGGCGCACCCCGTGCTCAGAGAGCTTCTTATTCAAGCCCAACCCCGCCAAGAAGGACTCCACGAAGGCGATCGTGACTTGGTCTACTTCGACGTCGGAAAGTGTCACCACCTCTAGCCCAGCGGCCTGCCCCACACGTCGGTATATCCCCGGACGGCGCGCACTACAGAGCCGCATGCTGGCCACCAGGCACAGGGCATTGGCCAATCCATGGTGCATTCCGCAAATGGAAGACAGCGGGTGCGCCAATGAGTGGACCACTCCCAGATCCTTCTGAAAAGCCACAGCGCCCATGGCTGCCGCCACGAGCATATGGCCGCGGGCTTCCAGATCCTTGCCATCGCGATACGCCTTGGGAAGCGCTTCAAAGATCAACCGAACCCCCTCGAGAGCAATGCCATCGCACATCGGGTGGAAAGACGGACAGGTGAAGCTTTCGATGCAGTGCGTCAACGCATCGGCCCCGGTCGCAGCGGTCAGGTGAGGCGGCAAGCCCACCGTCAGCGCGGGATCTAGAATCACCAGTTTGGCCAACATTTCGGGATTGAAGAGCACCGCCTTGCGATGAGTGGCATCGAGGGTAATCACCGAGCTGCGTCCCACCTCACTACCAGTGCCCGCGGTGGTGGGAATGGCCACCAGCGGCAGCAGGCCACTCCAGTCGGACTCGTCGTAGAACTTCGAAAGATCGTAGCCGGGGCGAAGTGCCAACAGACGCGCGGCCTTACCGGCATCCAAGGGGCTTCCACCGCCAATAGCGATCACCCCGTCGCACTGATGGTCCCTCAACACGGCGGCCGCCTGGCGCACATCTTCCTCAACCGGATTGGGATGTACCCCATCAAAGACGAACCACGTCTTACCTTGATCGTCGGCACCGAGTACCGCAGCGAGTTGGGCGAATGCATCGGTCTTCACCAGTCCTCCATCGGTGACCACGAGCGGACGGTGCACACCAAGTTTAACTAGGGCGGCCGGCAATTCAGCCAGCGCGCCAGCGCCGTAGAGAGTTCGCGTTGGGAAAGAAAAGGCAGTCAGGCTCATGTTGTTTAGGTCGAAGGAGATTGTTGCAATCCGGTCATTGGGCCAAGGGTCATCCCTGAACGAAATGGTGCAGAAAATTGTGCAAAATTTGCGGACCCCAGGGTGTCGGTTGCAAGTTGTCCAACACCTCGTCCAAATTAAAACGGACACGCGGGCGCCACATCTCGCGTCGTGGATTCCAAATTAAGCGAAGCACCTCAGGATCCGTCTCTGGATGGAACTGGACCCCATGGAGCAGTTGCGTGGAGTCTTGAATTCCCTGAATCGGCGCAAAGGCACCGGCCACCGTATGGGTCACCCCGATTGGAATGTCGGACGCCACATCGGAATGGCTCGACAGCACGTCAAAGCTGTCTGGAATCCCATCAAATAACTTCGACATCCGACCGGTAGCAGTGAGCGTCACCGGAGTATTTCCCAACTCCAGGCCTTGCGGGTGCGGCGCTACCGTCGCTCCCAAAACTCGGGCCATGAGTTGGTGACCATAGCACACCCCAAGGACCGGCACCCCGGCATCCCGGCATCGAAGAATCCACTTCCCCAACTGCACGTTGACCGGATCCTCATTCCAAGCATCTCGGGGCGAACCACTGAGAATGACCCCATCCCATTCCGCCGGTGAATACAACGGGTTGATATCCGATTCGACACCGATCCTGCACCACTCCACCGGGATGGATCTGGGAGTCCACCGGGTGAACCAACCGCAGACATCGCGACGGGGATCCGGCTCCAAGCCTGGCGGCCAAATCACTGAATCCACCAACAATACCCGTCTTGTACGCATTGCCATTGTCTTCCGACAGGAGAAGGCACCCGATCAACCCATTGCCAGAGGATTCTCGCGCCAAGCCTGATTCGCATTTACAGGACCACCGGTACCAATCCGATTGCTGCAGAGCTCCTCAACCTCAACAGCAAGTGCCCATCAGCAATTCATAAACAAACTCACCCAAGCGCATCGACCCGCAGATCTCTCAGTGTCGACAGGTCTGACCAAGGTGTGCCACGGATAGGACGCGCCCCGTCTCGGCGTTTGGGCCCGAAGAACGGACGATACCGGAAGAAAACTGCATCCACAAACTTGCGGGAGCCCAGCGCCACCCCATCCGTCAAGTGACGGACCCTCACCCGCAGAATTTCAGCCTCGCTCAACTTTCCTCCCTGCAAGAGCACCGCACGAATGGTTTCCCGATCCAATCCTCGCTTTGAGCTATGCCCACCAACCCCTGCCTGAACAAACATGGTTTCCCGATAACGAGCCGCCGCTTGCCCCCAATTCGGCTTTGAGAAGATCCCCATAATTCCTCTTTGCAAATCCTTTTGCCCAACCAGTGCCGCCGAGTAGCCGCAGAATCGATAATCTTTAGGATCACCCACCAAACCTGCCCTCACTGGATTGAGATCAATGTAAGCGGCGACCGTGCGCAAAGCCCCAGGAGAGTCCTCCACCAGCACACTTTTGAAGCGTTCCGCCCAAAGAGTACCAAAGCGCTCCGTGCGGCGATTGTACCAGCGACTGAAACGCTGTTTGAATTCCTTCATAAACACCGACACATCGCCCATTCGCCCTAGAAGCGTCTGGCGAATGTAGACCGGCATCTTGCCCTTGCCTGGCCCCTTCATCGCATCCCGCGCCAGACCCACCAAAACCCCCTGGGCCCCATAAAAACCCTCAGCCCTACGGAACAGTTCCTCATCACTCAACGCCACGGGCACTGGAACCCGCAGCAGCAGATGGAAGTGATTCCCCATCATGCAATAAGTGATCACCTCCAACCCGCAGAACCGTGCCAGCGGCATTAACAAATCCACCAACCGAGCCTTGCAGAGATCATCCAGCAGCATCTGCCCGCCCACAGTCCTGGAAATGCAATGGTACACAGCACCCTCAGAACACTCCCCTTTGATCCGCGCCAGCCTCATATCTCGAAATCTAGACACCAGGACCCCAGTAAGTCAAAAATATTGAACCTGTCACTCTATTTTGGTTTGACTGGTTGGTAGGAGTGCCGTATCGAAGAGAAGTTGACTTTATGAGGGCTGTTGATTCTTGGATTTCGGGCGCTTTGGGTTCCTTGCTGGCTTTGTCTGCTTTTGGGGCGGATTGGCCTCAGTGGCGGGGTGATTCACGCAGGGACCATTCTCCAGACAAGGGCCTGCTGGCTCAGTGGCCTCAGGATGGGCCAAAACAAGTCTGGTCGTTCAACAATGCAGGATTGGGTTATGCCGGCTTCGCGATTGCAAAAAACTCTCTGTTCACAATGGGTCTGCTGGATGGACAGGAATTTCTGTTAGCAGTGGATGCTTCCACCGGAAAAGAATTGTGGAGCTCGGCAGCGGGCCAAAAATACCCGAATGGTTGGGGGGATGGGCCTCGGATGACTCCGACGGTGGATGGTGATCGAGTCTTCGCTATCGGTGGACAGGGCCTGCTGATCTGCGTCGAGGCCAAGAGTGGAAAATTAATCTGGTCTAAAAATCTAGTCACCGATTTGGGCGGTCAGCTCCAAGATTGGGGTTATACGGAATCCCCACTGGTGGTGGGCGATACTGTGATCTGCACCCCGGGCGGAGCTCAGGGAACTCTCGCCGGATTGGACAAATCTTCCGGTGCAGTCCGGTGGCGCACTTCGGGGCTCACGGACAACGCTCAGTATTCCTCGCCGATCCTGATCCAACACGAGGGCCAACCTCAGGTCGTTCAGTTGGTGATGAATCGATTTTTCGGGGTGTCCCCGAAAGACGGCTCAGTTCTATGGAAAAAAGACTTTCCAGGACGGGTGGCTGTCATTCCAACCCCCATCTATGAGGACGGTATCGTTTATGTGACTTCTGGATATGGCGTGGGATGTGAGGCGATTCGTTTGGGCACGAACAACTCAATCGAACCGCTCTACTCCAACAAGGTGATGAAGAACCACCATGGCGGGGTTGTTTGCGTCGACGGATACCTTTACGGCCACTCCGACGGGGCCGGTTGGGTGTGCCAAGAACTCAAAACCGGCAAAGAAATCTGGTCCCATAAGGGGTATGGGAAGGGTTCCGTCACTTACGCCGATGGAAAACTCATCTGCCTCGATGAGCGCAATGGGGACGTCGCTCTGGTGGAGGCCAGTATTCAGGGATGGAAAGAGTTGAGCCGCTTCAAGCTGGCTCCTCTGAGCTCCAAGCGGAGTTCTCAGGGAGGAATTTGGCCTCACCCGGTCGTCGTCAACGGACGACTCTACTTGCGCGATCAAGAGTTGCTCCACTGCTTCAACGTGAAGTCCCCGTGACGGTCTCTGGATTGTAGATCAATGACGGGTAGGCCTCTATCTCTCTATTGGCCGACTCTTTTTCTAATGCTCCTTTTGCGCTACTCGGCCGTTCCACACCCATTTACCTACCCTTCATTACTCCCGCGAGGCATGCAGGTCGCACCAAAATTCGCGTCCATGAGAGGTCCAGTGCCGGTAATGCCGGCGCCATAGAGACTTGACCTCATCTGCAGAAATCCAGTTGCCCGTGAGGTTTGGGCCAAAATCACCCGACGAACCAATAGGGAAATCACGACCTGGAAACCGCCGGGACCGTTGACCCATGCCCCGAATTCTCCGGTAACCCGCAAGCTTGCGGATGAGGCGGAATGGCCACGCCCGATGCGCTGTCAGGATCCTCGGAAGTTGCGCCGTCCACCCCAACGGCCCAGACCAATCATCGATCGGAAGCAAAGAGCTCTGTTCGACCAACATAAAACGTCGATAGCCCAATGCCTGACAGGCATCGACCAGGTCCACGTCAGAAACCTCGACCGAAAGATAGTCCGGCAGACCCACATCCCGGAGCCCTTCGAGACAGAAATGGTCCGCGCTTTCGATATCCACCTTCAGGTAGTGGGGAACGCCATATCGCCGCAGTAAATCACTGAAGCGAACCGCCGGAACCGTCACCTTCCGATGCCGATGGCCACCCCGGGCCGCGCTGGCCACGTCGAGAGCACTCCATTCTGGGTGATCCTCATTGATCCAAAACTCAACCTCTCCCGGTTCTCCCGCGACTGCCAGGTTGAGTATTGTCAATCGACCCTCACGAACCGCATCTGGGAAACGGGCCGCCACTTGCCGGCAAAAGGCGTCGTTTGCCTCGATAGCCACCACTTGGAATCCGCACTCCAAGTAAAAGCCGGTGTCGTCCCCATTGTTCATCCCCACGTCGAAGATGAGGCTGGAGTTGGAAGACGCGATCATCACGAACACTTTAATACCGTCCACTTTCGGGCAACAGGTTTTTGGCAAACGATCGGCTCGGTCAAAATGATGATTCCAAATAGCAAGCTTCCGCAACACGGATCGACATGGCAGCACCAGATCCATCAAGGATACGGCCACAGTTTTGATTAACTATTAATTTTATTAATAAATAATTTGTTTTAAATGAATGTAATTCATTTAACTGTTTTTAAGAGTATTATACACAAATTAGAGTCAAATTATTCCTAACCTTCAAACCCAACTTGACTTGATAAAAACTACCTGAAATCTCATGGCGTAAGGTTAACGCAAACGTAACACCCAACTTAACCAGATCACGGAGATCGGCGATGCTTCGTTGGAGCAAACCCGAGAACCATGGGGAACATCAGGAGGGGGAAACGGATCCCAAAGGCTTCTAACCCAGCCAGCGGCGTCTGATGCGGGCCTTGTAACAACCATGAAACGCCAAATCCTAAAATTGACGGGCATTCTCGCGCTGGTCTCCGGCGCGGCGACGACCTTGACGGCGGACTACGCCTCCACGGTCTCCAACCTCAAGCCGGTCGCCTTCTGGCGCCTGAATGAGACCACGCAACCTCCCGCCGCTGACGTGGCGGTCAACGCCGGTTCCCTGGGCGACTCCGCCGTGGGCTACTACCTGGGCACCGCGCAGCACCCGGTTCCGGGTGCTCTGAATGGCCGCACCGACAGCGCCGTGGGCTTCGATGCCACTGCCAACTCGGTAACCATGGTGCCTTACATGCCGGAAATGAATCCCAAGGCCCCCTTCACGGTGGAAGCCTGGCTGAGCCCGAATGTCGAGCACGCTGTGGGATCCGGCACCCTGACTTGCGCCATTTCCAGCGGCCAATTTGCCGCCCCCCGCACCGGTTGGTTGATCTACCAGTCGGAGACAGGTTGGAACCTCCGCATGTATAACAACAATGGAACCGCCACCTCGGTGAACATCAGTGGTGGAACGGCTCCCGTGTCTGGCATGTGGTACCACATCGTCGCGGTTTACGACGGCGCGACCGCCAAGCTGTTCGTGAATGGCGCCAAGGCGGCTGAAGCAGCGCAAACCAGCTATGTTCCCGGCCAATCGGGCGGTTTCGCCATCGGCGGCCGCGCGGACGGTTCGTTCTGGTGGAATGGCTCCGCCGACGAAGTGGCCCTCTACAGCAAGGCCCTGACCACCGAAGAAATCTCTGCTCACTACGCCAACGGCACGGCCACCAGCCCCGCCGCTACCTACCAGAACCTCGTTCTGGCCCAGGCTCCCATCGCCTACTACCGACTGAACGAAGGCACCTACACCGCACCGGCCAGTGTGCCTCCAGCCGCCAATACCGGCACGGCGGGCGCTTCCATCGCGGCCTCGTACAACCCCGGCATGAAGGCGGGCGCGGATGGCCCGAAGCCGCCGATCTACACCGGATTCGAAGCCGCCAACGTGGGTGGTGGGTTCAATGGTTCGGCCGGCTACGTCGGCACGCCGTTCCAAATGAACGACATGACCGAATTCACCATGATGGGCTGGATCCGACGCGGTGCCGTCAAGAGCAGCCGTGGCGGCTACTTCGGCCAGAACGACCTGCTTGAGTTCGGCGATGCTGATAGTGGTGCCAACATCGAACTATGGGTGAACGCCCGGGGAAGCAACATCAAGGCACCCTATCCCTTCAAGGACAACGAGTGGGGCCACTTTGCCGTCATCGGCAGCGCCACCTCCACCGTCCTGTATGCCAACGGCATAGAAATCGGCCGTCTGAGCGGCTCGGTGACCAGCTACGGCACCAGCACCTACAACTTCAACATCGGTGGCGGCGGCATCTTCAACACCGCCGGCGACTACTTCAAAGGCAACATCGATGAAGTCGCAGTTTTCGATAAGGCACTGAGCGCGGCGGACATCCAGTCGATTTACTTCTCGGCCAATGTAGCTCCGACCATCACCCAGCAACCGACCCTCCCGAGCCGCACCCTATATGCCGGTTACTCGGTCAACTTGACGGCTGCCGCCAGTGGCACCCCGCCGCTGACCTACCAATGGCGCAAGGACGGCCAGAATCTGGCCGGCAAGACCTCTTCCACACTGTCGCTGAGCGGCGTGAGCGCGGCGCATGCGGGCTCCTATGATATCGTGGTGACGAGCGCCTACGGCTCCACCAGCAGCACCCCGGTCGCCCTGGTGGTGACCCCTGCCGACGCGGTAGCTCCGACGCTCCAGTATGCCGCGGGCGGTGCCAGCTTCGACAAGGTGCGGATCTGGTTCTCGGAACCCTTGGATCCGACGACCGCTCTGTTGGCTGCCAACTACAAGATCGAAGGTCTCACCGTCACTGGCGCAGCCCTCGTGGCCCCAGCCGGCAGCATCGGCGACAACATCGTCGAACTGACGACCTCCAAGCAAACCGCCGGTCAGAGCTACAAGATCACGGTTACGGGCGTGAAGGATCAGATGGTTCCCGCCACCACGATTACAGCCAACTCGACGATCAGCTTTGGCTCCTGGCAACTGGCTTCTGGAGCCCTGCGCTTCGAACACTACGACAATCTCCCGAGCGCGAGCGACGCCGCCATTACAACCGCACTGGATGACCCCCGCGTCATCGCCGGTACCCCGACAACGCTCGGAACCATCACCGGCCGTTTCGACACCCGCACGGTGTTCCCGGATGACAGCCATGAGAACTACATGGCCCGGATCAGCGGCTTCATCACCCCGACCGAGTCGGGCGATTACTACTTCTTCGTGGCCTCCGATGACGCTTCCCGCGTTTATCTGAGCGCGAACGAAACGATGCCCAACCCGGCCACCGACACCCCGATCGTCAACGAACCCGCTTGCTGCAAAGGCTTCTTGGAGCCCGAATCCGGATCTCCCCAAACCACGGCCGCCCCGATCAGCCTCCAAGCTGGCAAGAAGTACGCCATCCTGACGCTGCTCAAGGAAGGTGGCGGCGGCGACTGGCTCAAGGTGGCCTGGCGCAAGTCCACCGACACGACCGCATCGGCCGCGTTGGCTCCCATCGATGGCAAGTTCTTGTCCACTTACGTGGATCCGAATGCCGAAGTGGAATTCACCAAGCAGCCGACCAATCAAGAGGGGGCTCTTTCCACCTCTGCGGTCAACTTCCTGACGCAGGCCTTCACCTCGAGCTACGGCGGCTTCACGGTCACCAACACCACCCCAGAGCCTCCGGGTCCGTGGGTGTATGACCCGGCCAATGGCATCTGGTCGGCCGACGGTTCCGTCGACGGTTGCGGCGGCCCCTACAACTCCCGCCTAAATACGGCAACCTACACGGTTCCGGAGTCCCTGGCCGTGACCCTGAACTTCTCGCACCGCTATTCCTTCGAGGGTGACTTCTGGGATGGCGGCCAAGTGCTCGTCAGCGTCAACGGTGGGGCCTTTACCGTAGTTCCGGGCGACAACTTCACGGCCAATGGCTATGCCAACGGCGTGATCCAGGGCAGCGGTGTGCTCAAGGGCCTGCGTGCCTTCAATGCCGATTCCCCGGGCTACGCCGCGGGTGAATTTATCACCAGCTCCGCGATCCTTGGAACCTTTACCAAGGGCGACAAGATTGTGGTCCAGTTCCTGGGCGGCTGGGATGACTGCTCCAAGGCCAGCACCCCGAGCTGGCAGATCAAGGAAGTGAAGTTGGCCGTCAGCTCGCCGCCCACCGCGGTGACCTTCGAGGGCGCCGCCAAGGTGACCCGCCAAGGTGTGGCCACCTCGTTCAGCTACCAATGGCAGCGCAACGACGGCTCGGGCTTCGTCGACATCGCCAACGCGACCGGCACCTCGTACCGGTTCTTCCCGACCACCCCGTCGGATATCTCCGCGAGCTACCGCCTGTTGGCGGGCGTTCCGGGCAAGTTGGTGCCGAGCGCCGACGTGAAGGTCACTCCTCCGCGCCCGACGCTCTCGCTCAGCCGCACCGCCGACGTGATCACGGTCACCTTCACGGGCAGCCTTCAGTCGTCCACCTCGCTGACCGGTCCGTTTTCGAACGTGACCGGCGCGACAAGCCCATACGCGGTGCCCGCCCCAACCGGCAGCACCCTGTTCTTCCGCAGCATCAAGTAATCGAGGGGAAACGGTTTCGCACAGCCCGGGAAGGTTCGTCCTTCCCGGGCTTTTTTCCGCCTTAATGCCCCGGGTTGGACGAACCCCATCGTCAAGCCATCCCTCTCCCCTGACCAAAAATCTGGTCTCCTAGTTGCCGACCCGATGGAGGCAAGCCATCCTGCGGCTCACGACATGATGACCCTCTCCCCTGAGCAACTCCTCGCTGCCCTGAATTGGCGCTACGCCACCAAGAAATTCAACGCCTCGGCCCTCATCCCGGCCGAACTCTGGAAAACCCTCGAAACAGCCCTCGTTCTGGCTCCATCCAGCTTTGGACTGCAGCCATGGAAATTTGTGGTGGTCACCGATCCCCAGGTCAAAGCCCAGTTAGTGCCCCATTCTTGGGGACAATCCCAACCCGCCGACTGTTCCCACATGGTGGTTTTTGCGGTCAAGACCGGTCTGGATCAGGCCCATGTGGATCACTTTCTGGCCCGCCAAATTGAGATCCGCGGCGGATCCTTGGAGGCGTTGGCCGGCTACCGCGGCATGATGCTGGGAAGCCTCCAAAAGGCGACCGATGCGGGCTACCTCGACGTCTGGCAAACCCATCAGCTGTATATCGCCCTCGGTCAGTTCATGACGGCGGCGGCCTTGCTGGGTGTGGATACCTGCCCGATGGAAGGCATCGCTCCGGTGGAATACGACCGAATCCTCGGCCTCACCGGTTCCGGCTACAAAACCGTGGTGGCCTGCGCCGCCGGATACCGCGCGGATGACGACAAATACGCATCCCAGCAAAAGGTCCGCTTCCCGGCCTCCGAAGTGGTGAAGCACGTCTGAGCGTCGACCACGCAGCCGGTGACCCTCCGCCCCCGCCGGAAGGTCACCACTGCGGCTTCGGCTTTGGCCGCGCCCGCCGACCTTCCTGCGCCCTTTTTTGTGAGTCCCGCCCCTCTGGGACCGCATTGAGCAATGGAGGGCCCGCGGTTCCATCAGTCGCGGCGCAGTTCCCAACAGCAAACTCAACCACCGTCGATCAAACACCGTCGACCGAAGGAAATCACGGCTGGCGGCGACGCGGGCGGCTTGTGTTCTCTCCATCAGCACCCCCGCCTTTTCCAGTAGGTAGCGAGTAAGTCTCGGTGGCGGTTTGACCGTCCCCATCGGCCCAATCGAAGGTCACGGTCTGGTTGGTGTTGAGGCGATATCGCAGGTGATGCGTTTGGGTGGCGGTCTTCACCTCGACATGGAAGTGGTTGGAAGGGCTGTGATCAAACCCCGTGATCCGAGCCCCGCGCCACGGCTGCAGCGCCGGTCGCACCGGAAACGCCCGGGGCTGAGGGTCTACCTGTCCCTCCCGCTCAACGACCTCGCCGTGGAATCCGCCGTTGAGGTAGGGGTACTTCCGGGTGGCATGATAATGGTAAGCGAGGGCCGGAATGCTGTGACCGTTGAAGGCATCTAGCGGACCCACCGGAGATCCATCGGGTTCGGTAAACCCGTAAATCCAATAGCCGTCGAGGGCGACGGCAATGGGCTGCCCCGGACCCACCCGCTCCTGCAAGTGAGTTGGAGCGATATGGTAATGATAATCGTCGGCGCGGCCGCAGTGTCCGCCGAATTCGTCCAGTTCGCCGGCCAGGAAGGTGTCGGTGCGTCCGTCGTTCTTGATCGGATTGAAGATGGGCACGCCGTTGACCGCCATCGCGATGGCCCCGCGGAAGAAATGGTCTTTGGCCGACAACGGTTGCGCGGCCGGCACCGGGAAACGCGGAATCCTCCACGCATTTTCACCCACATAGGGCTGCGGCAAGGGCACCTGCTGCTGCCAGGCGGTGATGCCCACCATCATGCGGTGGTCGGGCATGCCGTCGCTCTCCACGATCCAGTGGGTGGCGTTGGTGGTGGCCCGCACCTTCGGCCCGAAACGGCTGAACAAACCGAGGCGCTGGGCCGCCGCATCCGCCACCTTGAGAGGTAATCGGGCCGGACGGGGAGAACTGCTTTGCGCACGCACGCTCCCGTGGGGCGTCTCGGCATCGGACAGGTCATGGGCCCGAACGCCCGTTCCGCCGACCAGCAGGGTCAGCAACGCAGTGAGGCAATGGAGTGGTTTCATGGAGGAGAACGCGGCGCGGATTCGGCAACGACACGAAAGAATTGCCCATCATCGGAACATCGAGGCTCCCTCGTTCTTTCCGATCAGGTAGGAAGTCTGGAAAATCGCCAACCCTACTCAAATCATTTTTCCGAGGAGGTTTGAGCTGTAGAGGCGATACACGCTGTTGGAATTCCTGCCCATTCCATCGTTCAACCCATGCCAAATTCTCGATGAAGGCAGTGATGGTCCCTGCCGAAGGGGCAGACGGAGTCATTCCCGATGTCCGACCGGAAGCCGATCCTCATCTCCAAGACGCAGCCCATGCTGAAAGAAGCAAGTTGTGCCGTATTTTTCGCCCTCCCCACTTCTGCGTGGCAAGACCCCCAAGACCGCCGCCACCATCCTCTCCAAGAATGCGTGGACACGTGGCCATTGTCGGAGGCGGAGTCATCGGGCTGAGCACCGCTTATTATTGTGCCAAGGCCGGTTACTCGGTGACGGTCATCGATCGAAATTCGCCGGCCCGTAACGGCTGCTCCTTCGGCAATGCCGGCATGGTGGTGCCCAGCCACTTCATCCCGTTGGCCGCGCCAGGCATGGTCGCCTTAGGGCTCAAGTGGATGTGGAATCCGGAATCACCCTTCTACATCCGCCCGCGCTTCGACGCGCAACTCTTCGAGTGGGGATGGCGCTTCTGGCGGGCCAGCACGGCCGAACGGGTCCAGAAGGCCGCGCCGCTGTTGCGGGACATCAGCTTGGCCAGCCGGGCGGCGTTCGAAGAACTGGCGGCCCTGCCCCAACTCGACTTCGGCCTCGTGAAAAAAGGTCTGCTCATGCTGTGCCGCAGCCAGCACGCCCTCGACGAGGAAGCCCATACGGCGGCCCAAGCACGCGCGTTGGGCATCCCGGCCGATGTGCTCGATGCCCGGCAAACCGCGGCTCTGGACCCGGCCATCACGATGACTGTGGCCGGGTCGGTCCACTTCCCGCAGGACTGTCACCTGAGCCCCGACCGCTTCATGGCCGGCTTGCAACACGAACTCGAACGCCTCGGGGGCCAGTTCCGTTGGAAGGCCGAAGTGCGCGGCTGGCAAACCGAACACGGTCGGGTTCGGGCGGCCTGGGTCGATGGAGAAGCCTTGGAGGCCGATGAGTTTGTGCTGTGCGGCGGATCCTGGTCGCCGGAGACCGCCCCTCAACTCGGTCTCAACCTGCCCATCCAGGCGGGCAAGGGCTACAGCCTAACCCTCCGAAACCCCCGGGAATTGCCGAACCTTTGCT
>CAINWP010000172.1 GCA_903854475.1 uncultured Verrucomicrobiota bacterium | reverse complement strand
GGAGGTCATCGGCGTAGGAGGCTCATCGGGCTACATCGCGGGTTCCTGCTGCAAATTCGGCCTATCCCACGCGCTTCCGAGGTAGGGCGATTTCTCCGAAAGCGCCGCTTCGGCACACGCGGACCAGTGCAGAGACGGACCGCTCGGAGATCGGTCCCTACCTAGGAGCCGGATCGGCACACGCGGACCACTGCAGAGACGGACCGCTCGGAGATCGGTCCCTACCTTGGAGCAGGGTCGGACTATACCAAGCGACGCCGTGTTTATGGGTTGGGCGGGGACGCCAGGTCAGGGGACCCGGCCTACAGGGCGCGCTGTGGATGTCGGTCCATCCGAATCGCTCCGGCTCAGGTTTTACCAACCGGTTTGCGGATCAGGCGAAGATCTCTTGCACGACTCGGCCGTGGACGTCGGTCAGTCGGAAATCTCGTCCGGCGTGACGGTAAGTCAGTTGCTCGTGATCCATACCGAGCAGAGCCAGCAGCGTGGCATGGAGGTCGTGCACGTGAACCTTCTGATCCACACAGTAAAATCCGTAGTCGTCGGTCACACCGTAACTGAAGCCAGGCTTCACGGCTCCGCCAGCTAGCCACATGGTGAAGGCATGCGGGTGATGGTCGCGGCCATCGTCTCCTTGAAGGGTCGGGGTACGTCCAAATTCTCCGCCCCACATGACCAGCGTCTCGTCCCACAACCCACGGGCCTTGAGATCCTGAAGCAACGCGGCGATGGGACGATCCACCTCGTAGGCCAATCGACCGTGCTCTCGGGTAAGATCCGAGTGCTGATCCCAATAGCCATGGCTCGCCTGAACAAAGCGCACTCCGCGCTCGCTGAACCGACGCGCCAACAGGCATTGCCGGGCGAAGGACGAGGTCTTGGGATCATCCAAACCGTACAACTTGCGGGTGGCCGGTGTCTCCCGATCGATGTCCATGGCCTCCGGAGCCTCAGATTGCATGCGGAACGCTAATTCAAAGGCCTCGATCTGGGCCTCCAACACCGCATCGGTGCCGACGGAAGTCAGGTGGTCGCGGTTCATGTCCCCCAGCAAATCCAATTGAGCCCGCTGGGTCTTGGCATCGCCGTTCGGGTCGTGGAGGTAGTGAATGGTGGCTCGATCGACCGGCACACCACCGCCGATGGGCGTGCCTTGATGGACGGCCGGCAAGAAGGCGCTCGACCAATTGCCCACCCCGCCATGACCCAACGTCGGGTTGATGGTGATGAAGCCCGGAAGGTTCCGATTCTCGCTTCCCAGTCCGTAGGTGATCCACGAACCCATGCTCGGTCGCACCACGGTGTCGGAACCCGTGTTGAGCTTCAGCAACGCGCCGCCGTGCGCTTCGTTGGTCCCATGAATCGACTTGATGAAGCACAAGTCATCGGCTCGGGCCCCGACCAATGGAAAGAGGTCGCTAATCATCGCACCCGACTGTCCGTATGGCCGGAATTCCCAAGGAGAACGCCGCAAATTGGAAGTTTTGGCGAACTGGATCCGGGGTTTGTCGAAGGGCAAGGGCTTGCCCGAATCCTTCAAGAGCCGAGGCTTCCAATCGAAGGTGTCCACATGCGAAGGCCCCCCATGCATGAAGAGAAAAATAATCCGCTTGGCCTTGGACCGAAACAACGGAGCCCGCGGTGCCAAGGGATTACGCTGAACTTCGGCGCCACTCGCGCGCAAACCCGGGGACATCAATCCCATCAAGGCCAGATTGCCGAAGCCCAGGGCCGAGCGTCGCAGAAGTTGGCGTCGTGAAATCTGTGAGTGCATGGCCGGGTTCATAGGAATCAATCGCGGTACTGGAATTCAGAACTGGCCAGGAGTACCTGGCACCAAGCGAGCCACCGATCGGCAGAATCCGGTGCGGTGGCCGTGGTTCCTGGTTTTGACAAAAACGCCACTGCGCGGACTTGCTCCGCCTCGGTCGGAAAACGGCCAAGAACCCGCTCATAGGCGAGGCTCACACGTTGAGTCACGGGCCGTGGCTCCCCCGATCGAATGTCCGTTGCCAAGGCACCCGCCTGATCCTTGACCCAGGGGCTGTTGATCCAAAAGAGCGCCTGATGCGACACCACGGTGGGCGTCCGCCGCGCCACGCCGACGCTGGGATTAGCGAAGTCAAAGAGGGTCAGCAAGTCATAGACCCGATCGCGAACCACGGGAAGGTAGAGGGTGCGACGACGGGAGGTTTCGGAAACCGTATCCTCCGGTGTGTATTCGTCATTCCCCCACGAGACCAAGCTTCCACCCATCGAGCGATCCAGACGTCCGGATACGGCCAGGACACCGTCACGGATCATTTCCGCCTCCAACCGTTGTCGGGGATAGTGCCAGAGCCAACGATTCTCCGGATCGGTCTCGACCCCTTTCGGATCGCCTTGGATGCGGCCCGCCTGCCGCCATGTGGCGCTGTTGAGGATCTGGCGGTGCAGTTGCTTGAGGTTCCAGCCACTGTCGACAAAGCCCCGCGCCAACCAATCCAGCAGTGCGGGATGCGTCGGAGCATCCCCGCGCACACCAAAATTATCAGAACTGCGGACCAACCCGTTTCCAAAGTGCGCCTGCCACACTCGGTTGACCATTACGCGCGCCGTGAGCGGATGGTCGGGGCGGGTCAACCACTGTGCCAGTTCGAGTCGCCCGCTTTGTGATTCTGGAATTACCGGAGCTTGGCTCACTTGAATGGCCTTTGGAAAACCGCGCGGCACCGGATGAGCCGCCAATTGAAGATGACTGCCCCGGATGTGGACCGGCAGGTTTGCCACCGTCCCTTCTTCGACGGACAGCGTGAATTCAGGCGCTCCCGGATCTTGGCGTTTCAAGGCTTCCCGCTCTTGTTCCTTCTGCGAAAGCGCATCCCGGATGGCCTGCGGGTAGAGGGGCTTTGCATCCTTCGGCAACGCGAGAACGCCGCCCGCACCAAAGACCGCCTCGCGAGCCTCGGCCCACTCAGCCTCCCGACGCTCGGAGTCGGTCAGGTGGTCAAAGTCCAAGCGAAGCAACGCCGGCCAATCACGAACCTTCTCTGGCGAGTTGTAGGCCTGGTTCACGCGTTCCGCGGTCCAGACCTCCTCCGACACGATCACCTCATCCAAACGCCCCTTGAAGTGAACATACCCATCCGGCCGCTGACCCACTGAAAAACGCCCGGATCCCGCCACACGAGGTTTTCCGACCTCGATTTGTCCAGCGGGTTTACCATCGACGAATAGGCAGAAGAGTTTGCCATCGTAGGTGGCCGCCAATTGATGCCACTCCCGTCGCTGGATGGCCTGCGTCGCCCGAAGAGAAACCACGTGCTCCGGGCCGCCACCGATGTTCAGGTAGGCCATGGGGTGTTTTCCATCGAGGAGCAGTGCGTAATGTCCCTCGGCCCATTCATTGTCGTTCTTGGCCACCAACCAACGGCGGGCATCCCCTTCCTTGCCAAACTCGTCGACATAAACCCAAGTCTGAAGGGTCCACTGCTTGGGCTCGAGATCGGGACTCGAGGGGCGATTAATATGATTTCGGCCATCGGCCTGAAACCCGAATCCGACCCGACCTGAAGCCAACTGAACACCGACGACCTTTAATTCATTGCCGGCGCGAATAGGGGCCAGCCAAGAGTCGCGGGCTACAGAATCTTTGGCCAATTCTTCGAGGGTCCGCCGGACACCCGGGGTCGGCGATGGCCCCTGCCACCATTGCTTCCATCGTCCTTCGAGACTGTTGGTCGCCACGGAGCGAGACCCATCCATCCAAAGCGGAAGATCCTTCAACATTATCGACTGCCACTCGCGCTGCAATTCGGCCTCGGCCGTGCGAACCGTTTCATCGTAGTCCTTCTGGATTCGGCTCATCGATGACTTGTGAGCCTCGATGGCAGACATGCGTTGGCTGCCCGTAATGCGCCGCTCGTTGAATTTCGAAACGAAGGCCAAGTTCTCCAGAGTCTTCGTACTGCGGAAAATCCCGGCCATGGCGTAGTAATCCTGGGCACTGATCGGATCGAATTTGTGATCGTGGCAACGGGCACAGCTCATCGTCAGACCCAGAAACGCCCGACTGACGACATCGATTTGCTCGTCCACCATATCCATCACCAACTTAGGCTTATCCTGTTCGGCCAACATCTTGGGACCCAGCACCAGAAACCCCGTGGCCATCCACCGATCAAACACCTGGGATTCGGGGACTCCCTTTCGGTCGAGAAGGTCTCCCGCCAACTGATCCTGAAGGAATTGGTCGTAGGGTTGGTTGGCATTGAACGATCGGATCACCCAGTCGCGGTAGCGCCAGGCATTGGCCATCACCTTGTTTTCGTCCTGGCCGTTCGTGTCAGCATAGCGCGCCAAATCCAGCCACCAGCGCCCCCACCGTTCACCGTAGGCGGGCGAAACCAAATACCGGTCCACCATGCGCTCGAAGGCTTCCGGAGATTTATCCGAAAGGAATGCGTCCACCTCACCGGGCGTGGGAGGAAGGCCTGTGAGATCCCAAGCGACTCTGCGAATCAAGGTTCGCTGCTGTGCTTCCGGAGCCCGGTGCAACCCCTGCGTGACCAAAGCCGAATCAATAAACCGATCAATCGGATGCTCTGAACCCAAGCCGCCCGGGACCGGAGGGGACGTGAGAGGATTGAGTGACCACAGCGTCGCTGCTCGGGAACTGGGACCACCCAAAGTGCCCCCTGTGCTCGCTGAGTCTCCCGCAAGAATCTTCACGGCGAACGCCACCGTCAAAACGCCCACCCACGCACGGTGCAGCCAAGAGTTTCCCGCCGGCGCCCACCGAGCGCACTCACAGCAACAAATGAAATAGTTGGAGCCCATGGAAACCTAAACAAACGATGCCATCAATCCACCGTTCCATCCAAGCCCAGTCTGCAAGCGAGCTAAGACTCTGATTCCTTGGCCAAGGCAGGACTGCTCCATTTCAATCCAAACCGACGCTTTTTAGAAAATCGGCATTTTTGCTGACAGACTTGCTTTCGACGCTTCCGGGTCCCATTGTGCCGAACCATTTTGGTAACACCCGCTTAGATGCGGTCTTTTCGATATGAGCGAATCACTGGAGATCAACCTCGACCTCAACAAACTGTTTCAGCCCGCCTGGGCTACATCGCCGTCGGACCCTAACAAGTACGCCCGATACGATGGAACTGAAGGCGAATCCCGTGGCGACCGGCGCTTTGGCCGCGGGGATCGTCCCGGCGGCCCGGGTGGTCCTCGCCCCGGTGGCCCTGGCGGCTTTGGCGGGCCTCGCCCCGGCGGCTCTGGTGGCTTTGGCGGCCCTCGCCCTGGTGGCCCTGGTGGCTTTGGTGGTCCTCGCCCCGGAGGCCCGGGTGGCTTTGGCGGCCCTCGCCCCGGCGGCCCTGGTGGCTTTGGTGGTCCTCGCTCCGGCGGCGACCGTGGTGACCGTGGACCGCGCCCGCAGGGTGGACCCGGCGGAGGCGGCGCTCCTGGCATCGCTTGGGATCCTAAGAACGGCCCAAGACGTGATGGACCCGGTCGCGATGGACCCGGTCGGGGCCCGCGTCGTCCGGATTTCCGTCCTGAACCGCTGATTCCTGTCGAACTAACCCTGACTCCTGAACAAGGTGGTGTCAGCTCATTGGCCCGACAAATCAAACTCAGTGGTCGCGCCTACCCCCTCTTCGAGGTAGCTGGTTTGGTGATGCAAAAGCCCGAACGTTACACCCTGGGCTTCAAGGTCATTAAGCACCGTGACGAGGCGAGCAAGAAGGATGTGGCCGTCCAACCGCTCTTTGTTTGCAATCTCGACGATACCTTGTGGCTGAATGAAGAGGCCGCTGCAGAGCACGCGCTCAAAGCACATTTCGAGACTTTCTATCAAACCGAGAAAATGCCGTGTGATCCGCCCAAGGGTGTCTGGACCCTGGTCGCTCAGTGCGGGATGACTGGCGATTTGCTGGGGCCACCGAATTTCCACGGCTACCAGGAGAAGCTCCGCAAGCTTCACGCCGAGCGGTTCTCTCGGATGAACTTCGACATGTACAAGAGCCGCGTGAAGATTGTGAAGGACGAGGCCATTGTGAAGCAATGGACCGAGTCGGTGAGCTTCCGCTTCGAGTACACGGCCCTCAATGTCCCTGAGCCCAAGGTGCTTCAGTCGATGGAAGAGGTCCGCGCCCACTTCACCGAGGTTCATCAAGCCTCGTTCATCAAGCAGGTAGACTCCTTCACACCGAAGGCGGATGCCAAACTGCCGGCTGCTCTCCAGACACTGCTGCGCGTCTCGCTCGACAAAGAAAAGCGGTTCCCGATCCGAATCGCTACCG
This sequence comes from uncultured Verrucomicrobiota bacterium, assembly GCA_903854475.1. Classification (GTDB taxonomy): domain Bacteria; phylum Verrucomicrobiota; class Verrucomicrobiia; order Limisphaerales; family UBA9464; genus SXXZ01. The sequence continues at coordinate 23,851 of CAINWP010000172.1, read as the reverse complement.
CGTTAAGCAACACCTTCGCCTCCATGGGGCTGCAGTTCTTCAAGCGCGACAAAACGGTGGTCCATGTGGCGGTCGCGCGTCCGCATTACCTCGATACCGAGAGCAGCGTGGTCTCTGAAACGACCAAGAAGATCATCGATCACATCAACACCAATCTCGGAACCAATCGCAAGCGCTTGGTCGAGACTCTGGCTCCGAGCCCGGCCCCGGCCGAGGCAGCGGTCGAAGGCGGAGCAGCTCCGGCCCCCTCCCCCCTGACAATGGATCAGCAGGCGGTTCTGAACGACCTCCACTGGCTCATTCACCAAGGTCATGTGATTGAATTCGCGAGCGGAATGTTGGAGACGGCCAAGAAGCCCGCCCCGCGTCCCACTCCGACCCCGAAGGCTCCGAAGAAGAGCGACAAACCTGCAGCAACTCCTGAAGCTGTGACGACAGAGGCCACCTCGGCATCAGCCACTGAAACCGAGGCAGTTGAAGACGTCGCCGCTTCACTCGCCGAAGAGGCTCCTGCAGCAGAAGTAGAGGCAGAACACCCGGCAGATTCCGGAGAAGCGACTCCAGAAAATCCCCCTCAGGCCGTCTGATCCGGGCCGATTAATAAAAATCGTGAACGGCACCCTCCGGGGTGCCGTTTTTCTTGAGACTCCAAATCTTCCAACCCCAATCGGATCCCAGTGACCCAACAGGAAGAAATTCAGCGCCGACGCACCTTTGCGATCATATCGCATCCGGATGCCGGCAAGACCACGCTCACCGAAAAGCTCCTGCTCTATGGTGGCGCTGTCCAACTAGCCGGTTCAGTCACAGCCCGTAAAAATCAACGAGCCACCACCTCGGACTGGATGGAGTTGGAGAAAAAGCGCGGTATTTCGATTAGTTCAACGGTGCTACAGTTCGAATACTCCGGCTACTACATCAATCTCCTAGACACACCGGGGCACAAAGATTTCTCGGAGGACACCTACCGAGTACTCACCGCGGTGGATGCGGTGATCATGGTCATTGACGCCGGCAAAGGCGTTGAAACCCAGACCCGCAAACTCTTCGAGGTCTGCGCTCGACGCGGCGTTCCTATCTTCACCTTCATCAACAAGTTGGATCGCCCTTCCCGGGACCCCATTCAACTGATGGACGAGTTGGAGGCCGTGCTGGGAATCCGCTCCTGCGCCATGAACTGGCCCTTGGGCAATGGCCCAGAATTCCGCGGTATTTACGATCGCGCCGAGAAGCGAGTCCACCTCTTTGAGCGTGTGGTGGGCGGCATGTACCGGGCACCCGTCAATGTCACCGGCCTCGATGACCCGATCGTTCGCTCGAAGCTTGACGAGCTCACCTACGCTTCAGTTCGTGAGCAGATCGACATGGTGGAGATGGCGGGCAACGAATTCGACCACCCCCAGGTCTTGATGGGGAAACTCACGCCGGTCTTCTTCGGATCCGGTGTTAACAATTTCGGGGTCCAGTTGCTCTTAGACCGTTTCCTTCAATATTCCGTCGCTCCACGGGGCCGAGCGGTCGCCCTCGACGAATAAGGGGGACATCCAGTTGCTACGAGACTCAAGCCCCCCTTTTTCCGATATTTGGATCGTCTCCCAACTCACCCCTTCTTGTGAACCGTCTTGGAGGCCTTGGCCGGTTTGGCCGGCTTGGGGCCACGACCCGGGAAGGTCAACTCAGCGACGCCGGATTTGTCCAACTCTCCGAATCCATTATCGACCATCCGAGTGTACTGCCCCAAAGCAGCCTGAGCCAAAGGCACCTTCAACCGAACCTTCTTGGCGAGATGAACAGCAATCCCAGAATCCTTGGCAGCGTGGGCCGCGCTGAAGAAGCAGGAGTGATCGCGCTTTTGCATGTCTTCGCCATCGGTCTCCAATACCCGAGAATTGGCTCCCGTCTGAGAGAAGACTTCGCGGAGCATTCCCAAGTCCAGCCCCATGGCTGCCCCCAAGCCCAACCCTTCGGCGAGGCCTGCGGTGTTAATGTTCATCACCATGTTCACCAGGGCTTTGACCTGTGCGGCTGTGCCTGCGGCCCCTATGTAGCGCCGAGAGGCCGACAGCTTGGCCAAGATAGGCTCGGCCCTTTGGCATGAGCTCAGTTGGCCTGCGGTCATCAAATACAACGTACCCTGGCGAGCCTGAGTAATGCTGGACGCCATGCAGGCTTCCACACTCTCAGCACCCACGGCCTGAGATCGGGATTCCACCATCACATGGGTGGCGGGACTCACGGTCGCGCAGTTGATGAACAATTTTCCGGCAGCTCCTTTGAGAAGGCTGTCGCCTTTCTGAGCAAACAGCGCCTCCATCGAGTCATCGTCCGAGACCACTGTCAGGATCACGTCGGCCAAGGCAGTTACCGCGGACAGTCGCGACGGCGCTTCGCACCCGAGTTCTTGGGCCAACGATTGGGCCTGCTTCCGGCGAAGGTCATAAACTGCAGTCACATGGAATCCCGACTCCTTCAGCCGTCGGGCCATATTGGCCCCCATGCGTCCCACTCCCACACAGGCGATTCGATTGCTCATAGTAAATTGGTTCCAAAAGGCTGCTCGATTGTTGTCTCACCGCTCGGAGCGAATGCCCGCCGTCGCCCCGGAGGCACTGCCGCGAACCTTGGACAACTCCAAGAGGTCGATCAGAATGCGCTGGGCCTCCCGAAGATTCACATCGGCTGCGACCGGATCGAGGTCGTCGTCCCCGTCCTCTTGACCCGCCTCGCGCAAACGACGTCGCTCAGCGGTAGATTCCTTAGACCCCCCCGTTTTTAGGGCGCGAGCATCACGGGCCGTTGCAGCCACCACATTCTTGGCGACCTTAGCCGCCGGAAGTCCGGGTTGGGCTGCGTTCTTAAGGGTGATCTCATAGGCGACGGGTTCCGTCTCATTTCGGCTCTTAATTTCAGCCTTACGAACGGCAGCCCGGTTGCGATCGGTCTCCATTTCCTGCCGACGCTTCTTTTCGTTCAACGAAATACTCCGATCGGCCAAGAGCTTCTTGTACCGCTCAATGTCCTCGCCGATATAGGCGTAGTCCCGATCCTTGACCAACCGATCGGTGGATCGACGCTGGAGTTCCGGCAGCGCCCGGGTCACCCGATCCATCTTGTCGAAACGAACCGGAGGAATCGTGTTCCACGGAAGCGCATTGCTCAGTGCTGATTCACCGATGTCGGCAAAATTGTTGATGCTGGGCAGTACTACATCTGGAACCACACCCTTGAGTTGGGTCGAGGACCCGGACGGGCGGAAGAACTTGCTGATGGTCACCTTCACCTGTCCCGGCTTTCCGGTTCCGCGATAGAAGGGTTCCAATCCTTGAAGGTTCTGCACGGTGCCCTTGCCATGGGTTGAACTGTCGCCCACCACCACGGCTCGTCCGTAGTCCTGAAGGGCTCCAGCCAGAATCTCCGAGGCGGAGGCACTGAAGCGGCTAGTCAGCACGACCAATGGGCCATCATACAGCACGGATGAATCGTCATCCTCCAAAACTCGCTGCTGGCCGAGCGCGTTGACCACCTGAACGACCGGTCCGGTCTTGATGAATAACCCGGTCAAACTGACGCATTCTTCGAGGGATCCACCGCCATTGCGCCGCAAATCCAAAACCACGCCATCGACACTCTCAGCCATAAGCTTGCGCAACAGCTTGGCGACGTCGGCGGTTGGGCTCTTCGTGGCACCGTTGCCGCCGATGGCTCCACTGTAGAAAGCCGGGAGATCGATTACACCGATTCGGTTAGTCTTGCCTTCACCACTGGGCACCAGCACCAACTCGGCCTTGGCCTCCTGATCCTCCAGAGGGATGGTGTCTCGGACGATGGTGACCATCTTACGGGTGCTGAGATCGGACCCCGACGGGATGTAGGTCAAAGTGACTTTGGAACCCTTAGGTCCGCGGATTTGCTCGACGACTTTCTGGAGCTTTTCATCAATCACATCGACCGGAGCCTGCTTGTCTTGGGCCACCGCCACGATCTTGTCACCAGACTTGAGGATCTTGCTCTTTTCAGCCGGGCTTCCGGGCTTAATTTCGGTGATGGTGGCGTACCCGTCTTCACTCGTAAGCACAGCGCCAATACCTACAAAAGATAGGGTCATGGACATACTGAATGCTTCCTCTTCGCGAGGTCCAAAGTAGTTGGTATGCGGATCGTAAGAGTGAGCCAGCGCATCGAGATACCACTGCAACACTTCCTTGGACTCGAACTGCTTGAGATTCCGCATCACCCGGTTGTACCGGCGGTTGAGCGTCTTCACGATTTCGTCGTGCCGGTCGCCTTGAAGATTGCTCTCGAAGTAACTGCGTAAATCGGAAGGTCCCTTGAATTTCCCCGACTCGGCCATCTTTGCCACTATGGCGGCCCGGTTGGTGGACAAGTTGGAGTGGAGGCGAACCTCTAATCCGGTCATGTAAAGTTCTGCCACCTTCTTTCCACCCGACAATATAGGCTTGGTAACCATCTTGGCCGGAGGCGTTGAGGGCACTGAATTCGTACCATTGCCGGCATTGGGCTCTAGCTCAGGCGCGGTGGTCATCTGAGTCCAGACATTCGTGGCCAGCTTCGCAAAATCGCGGTTCAACTTTTCCGAAAGATACTCGAATCGCAGACGATCGCGCCAAGCCGATTGCAATTCCGTGAGGTCTTTCGGACGGGAGGAATCCTTGCGGTTCAGAAGCATTTTGGTATCGGCTTCAAAATTGAATTTTTCGGTCTTCAGAGCCCCTTGAACCAACGCGTATTGCTGGTCGATGTGCTGGAGATAACGATTGAAGATTTCGTAGGCAGGCCGTGTATCCCCACGACGCAGTGTCAAATCATCCAACTGTTGGCGGTAAACGCTGAACTCCTCGTAATCGGCCTGGGTAAAATACATCCGTTGGGGATCTAGAGACTCCAAATACCGCTCAAAGAACCGCTCCGAGACACGGTCATCAAACTCACGACGCAGAAAGTGCGACCGCTCGATCATACGGGCCGCCAAGCGGGCGATCTCACCGCTGGACTCCTCCGGTGCCAAGATCTTCGGATCAGTAAACTTGGAGGGCAGCACCCCTGTATCCGACGTGCCTGCAATGGATGCCGTTGACGGCACCGCGTTGCTGGTGCTGGTCGAAGGCCGCAATTCCTTGGCCAACCCCGCCAACTGCAGACAAAGGCTACCCAGAATTAACAACACCCAAAGATTCATTGTGTTCACTATGGTTTGAGAGTCCCGATTTGCCAACCGAAGTTCCGGCGGCCTGAGGACATCTGTTGAGAGCACATTTCCCAATCGGACGTTCAAACATTTTCTGGGGCGGCAACGGGGATCGCCTCATCTCTGGGCGTGTGCTTCCAGACATAACGGAACATGAGCACCCGCATGGCCGCCGTGAGCGGGATGGCCAGAATGCCTCCCAAAAGCCCCCCCAACAACGTAGTCCCCACCATCACCGCAATAATGATGCTCAAGGGATGCAACCCCACGCGATCTCCCATGATTTTCGGGGAAATCACCAATCCTTCCAAAGATTGAACCGTGGCAAAAACTCCAAGCACCTTGACCGGCAGGACCCAATCACCAGAACTAGCGAAACCGACCAACAACGCCGCGACGCAAGTCGTGATGGCCCCCAAGAACGGGATCATGGTGAGCACCGTCGCCATCAATCCGAGAATGAAGGCATAAGGGAGACCAATAACCAAAAAGCCGAAGGTGTAGAGCACTCCGTCGCACATGGCCACGAGCAGTTGGCTTCGAAAAAACACGATCAGGTAGTCGTTGATGGATCGCAGGATGAACACCAACTCAACCTTGAACTGCGAATTGCGCACGGGCAGGTAATCGGTCCATTCCCGCTCAATGCCTCGTTTTTCGAGCAGGAAATAGAACGCATAGACCGGCACCAGAAACAACCCGGCCAAGAGACCGAACCAACCACTCACTTTGCCCACCTGTGTCAAAAACCACACACCACTGGTTGGCAAGAGGTTCATCAACCACGTGGAGGCTTCCTTGAGGGATGCTCGTGTTTCCTGATCCATGGGGACGGGGCCAGTCCCTGCGTTGGACCCCACCAGATTGGCCGGACTTGCAGTTGAAGCCGACTTCGCCCGCAACTCCAGGATCTTTCGGACCATAACCGGCGGATTGGTGGCCCAGGATTCCATCTGGTGCTGAAACTTCTGGCTGTAATCGGGCACCCGTTCAGCAAACTGCCGAGTCTCTCGGTAAAGCTGAGGAACCACGCTGGCGAACACCCCCACCACGAGCACCAACGCCGACAAGAAAACCAACGTAATAGCCGGGGCCCGCGCGACACCCCGTCGCTCAATAAAATCGACGACCGGATCCAGCAAATAAGCCAGTACACCCGCCAATGCCAGCGGCCAAAGGACCGGCGACAGAACATCCAGAACCTGCCCCACTCCCCAGACCGCACCGACTATCAACCCCAACAAGACCGCGATGGCCACTGCGGTGAGCGTCCCCCACAGGATTCGGACCTGCGTCGGATGCGGCGGCGGGAGTATGGGTTTCATGGAAGGGAGAAAGGGAATCAGGCCATGGCCTTGGCCTTGTCGGCGGCCGCTCGAACAGCTCCGATTAACGCCGCACGCACCCCGCCTTTTTCCAGCACATGAATGGCCTCGATGGTCGTGCCGCCGGGACTGCAAACAGCGTCCTTGAGGGCTCCGGGGTGTTGTCCAGTCTCCAGCACCATCTTGGCAGCACCCAACAAGGTTTGCGCTGCCAAACGCTGGGCGATGTCCCGAGGCAGCCCCGCGGCCACTCCCCCATCGGCCAACGCTTCGATCATTAGGAACGCATAGGCAGGCCCACTGCCACTGACCCCCGTCACTGCATCGAGCAGCTTTTCCTTCACTTCCAAGGCCAGACCAACCGAACCCAAGAACTCCTGTACCACCTCGGCATCCGCCCGCGTCGCCGACGAACCCACCGAATAGGCCGAGGCGCTCGCCCCGACCAGCGCCGGTGTGTTGGGCATCACCCGGATCACCCGAAGGCCGCTCGGGCCAGCCGCTTCCATGCGAGCCAAGGAAACTCCGGCAGCGATGCTCACAACCAAATGCCGCTCCGTGCTCCAGTTCGCTGCCAATTCGCCCAAGAGGCCCACGACTTGGTCGGGTTTCACAGCGATCACCACGATGTCTGAACCTGCCAAGACTTCGGCATTCTGATCGGTGACTCGGGCTCCCGTCGCCTGGGCGAAGGCCTGGCGGGCCGCCGGAATCGGATCACTGGCCAAGACCCTCTCGGCTGGAACCACACCCGCACTGATGACTCCGCGAGCCAATGCAGTCGCCATCTTGCCAGCACCTAGAAATCCCATCGAAACACGATTCATTCTACGAGTTTCCTATCAGTCACCGAGTGATGGGGACATGGGAAAATCGCCCTGCCTTCTCGAATCCGTCTCACCGGACCTCCCCGCTGTTGGCCTTGACCCAATCCCAATCGGTCGTCGGGTTGGCCGCAAAGATTCCCCCTGCCCCTCCCCGAACATTGGCTCGAATGGTCCCCTCCGGGCCCACCACCTGCCACCGATGCCCCTCGGCATGCCCGTCTAAGTAGGTGAAGTAAGCCGCGCTGGAATGATACGATGCCGGCAAATTACCCCACTTGGGGGCCTCCTCCAGGCGGTTCATAAAAAAACCATCATTGATGGTGTCGGGATGCTCGTCCAAGAACGCGAAGACTTTGGATGGGGAACTGACATCGGACCCCTTGAAGTACTGCCGATAGGAGGGATTAAACCGGTTGGTCAACTCACCTGGATCACCCACCAGGGCGTTGAGCGCGTAACTGCGGATCCGCAGCCCATTGTCGGCCCGCGATTGATCCGAGGGGCAGTGAAATACCGCGGTACTCGCCAGATGACGCGAGAGCAATCCACTGGAGAGGAGATTCAGGTTGGTGTTCCCGTCGCTCCCGGTCCAATCCATCACATTGTTGGCCCAACTATTGGTCCGCGACCGCGTCTCACCCACGCCGTGGTTGTTGACGTACCGGTCGTGATGATCGTCGGCATACAGTTGGAGAGCCGTCTGCAACTGCTTGGCGTTGTTCATGCACACCATGCCTCCGGCCTTCGATTTAGCTCGTGCCAATGCCGGCAGGAGGAGGCCCGCCAAAATAGCGATGATCGCGATGACCACCAGGAGTTCTATGAGGGTGAAACCACGGGAACGCATGATCAGAGGCTGCGGATTACCGGTCCGCAACGGAAGCCTCAACGCAGATCGGGCAGCTTTCTTATAGCCGATCGCTTTGCATCTTGATTTGAGACGGCACATAGAGTCTTTACGTCCCAGTTCTTTGACGGGCTTTTTCCACGAGGAGAAAGTCCAATTTCAAAACATCTTTGGAAGTGCGGGAACGCCGTGAGAATCGGCGACGGTTGCGCCACTGTATCAGGCAACAAACCCCCTAGTCGTACACGACAGTCACTGGACGCGAGTCTGGGAAGGCGGGGGCGAGGTTCGAAGCCTGTAGTCAGGATATCGCGCCAATGATGCTCGTCGGGTTTCGGCTTCGTGCCGCAACCGCTTCGCCGCAAAGCGAAGGATGAGGCCAGACCATCCCTGCCCATATGCTGGGGTGGAAACATTTTGAATGTCTGACGCCTTCATTCCCTGTTTTGCCGGTGGATTGGAGGCGTTTTGTGTTTCTTACACTCACCGACTTCCTGTTCTCCGGCTTGGTCTCCATTGACACCACCTAGGCAAGCCCCTGAACCCGGTCTGCCGTTGCCGTGCACTAGAGACCATGAACACCGTCCGAACAGTCCGTACCCTAAAATCGAGCAGCCCCCTGATGGATTGCTTCACTCCGAAGGCGATCCTCGCCGCCTGCGCAGTCCTCTCAGTCCAAGCCCAATACCCCGCCTCTGTGGTAGACTACCGGTCTGGAAGCGGATTCTCCCCGGGCTACACCAACACCACGGCCGCGATAGGTATGCCCAGCCGCGTCACCGGTGGCGACTTCGGTGGACCCGTGAATCCATTCTCCCCGCCCTACACCCGAGACCAACTCATCAGCATCGGTGCGGGTGGATCTCTAACGCTGCGTTGGGATTCACCGCTGAAGAATGCCCCAGGAAATCCGTACGGCATGGATTTCACCGTCTTTGGCAGTACCGGATTTTTAATGACCAATGAGTTCGATGCCAATTGGAACGCTATTGGCAAGCCAGCCACCGATGGGTCCCTCTTTAACCCCAACTCGGGAACCCAGAGGATGAGCGTGAGCAGCGATGGCAAGACCTGGTACGTGCTGGACCCAGCGCGCTCACCCAAGGTGGATCATTATTATCCGACCGACGGATCCGGGGACTTCGGCATTCCGATGAGCGCTTCTCTGCAGCCAGCCGAATTCTCTGGAAAGACTCTCGATGAGATCCGCCAGCTCTACCGAGGCTCGGCCGGAGGAACGAGTTTTGACTTGGCCTGGGCCCTGGATGCCACGGGCAAACCGGTGAGCCTGACCGAGGCCTCGTACATCCGAATTGAGGTGCTCAGCGGCAAAGCCGATATCGACGGGTTCTCCATGGTCAGTACCGTACCAGAGCCGCAAACCTGGGCATTGATGGGGTCTGCAATGGCCGGACTGTGGGTCTGGCGTCGGTTTTCCCAAACGCTCTCGTAAGCGAATCGCTCCTATGGACTGTGTCACCACCGTGTCGGAAAACCAGTGCCCGCTCTGCGGGCAGGCCAATGACTGCCGAAGAGCCGGTGGAGCCGAACCCTCTCCGGAACGGTGTTGGTGCGAAGAGGTAACCATTCCTCCAGAAGTGCTGGAAAGCATTCCGCCGCATCTCCAACAAAAGGCCTGCCTTTGCCCAGCATGCGCAGGGTGCAAACCGGCCGCCTGTGGGCCTTTGCCCGAGACGGAAGAGCCGGACACCTACTTCACAGAGGAAGGCCTCATGGTCTTCACCCGTGCCTACCATCTTCGCCGCGGCTACTGTTGTGGAAGCGGTTGCCGCCACTGTCCCTTCGACGAGAAAATCTGATCGCAATCTTCCGAACTCAATTCGTCGAAATGAACTCGTCGCTCCACCGAGGCAACCTCGCCCTTCAGGCGTTTTATCTGACGGCTTGCCTCGGGGTTTTGGCCCAGGGTGCGACCCTCAAAGAGTCCTTCGACACCGATCCGTCCGCGCGGGGATGGCGTTCCTGGGGAGACCCCACACTGTTTCACTGGGATGCCTCGGGCCAGCAATTGGGGGTGGTCTGGGACTCGTCGCGTGCGAATAGTTTTTTTGCACTCCCCTTGCCCACCACACTGGGCACCACCGTCAATTTCAGCTTCGCCTTCGATCTCACTCTCGAATCCCATGCCGTCGGCGTGGTCGCCGGCCAATTCGGATCCTTCCAAATTGCGGCGGGCCTTGTCCGACAGGCGGATGTGCTCGCCACGAACTATTTCCGAGGCTCCTTCCCCGGGGCCAAGAACACCGTGGAATGGACCTGGTTCGGCGAATCAGGCGCCGTTTCCTCGTCCGTGTCTCCAGTGATTGTCCCGTCCGACGGGCGACTGCCCTGGGGATACGCCGATAGTTATGTCACGCTCGAACCCGGTCATCGTTACCGCTTCGAACTGACTTACACCGCAACACTTCGGACAGCCCGGATGTCCATGACGACTGACGGCCAACCTGGCCCAGAACTCTCGGACGTGGTGTTGCCCTCCCATTTCACGCGGTTCGAAGTCGATACCTTCGCCATCAGCAGCTATTCCGGAGCCGGCCAGAACCCGCTCTATGCCGGTTCCGTGTTAGCCCGGGGTTGGATCGACACTATCACAATCACCCTCCCAGAGCTTCCAACCCTGCGACTCCGAGCGCTCGATGGCGGAGTGGCGTTCGATGCCTTAGGCGGCTGGCGCTACACATTGGAAGCCTCAGGCAACCTACTCGACTGGAGCACGGTCTCCGAGAGCCTCGCTGCAACCTCCGGGGAGCTCAAACTGTGGGACCCGAGAGACGGATGGATTCCGACTCAATTCTACCGCGTCGTCGCCGTACGTCCATGAAGCCGTTTCGGACCATCTCGACGGAATGCCCGGTGCGGGCCTTCACGCTGGTTGAACTCCTCGTGGTCCTCGTTTTGATCGCCATCCTGGCTGCACTCACCCTGCCGGCCTTGGTTCGATCACGCTCCGCGGCTCGGGCGTCGGTCTGTACTTCCAACCTCCGGCAAGTCGGACTGGCCACACAACTCTACTGGGACGATCACGCAGGCATCGCGTTCGTCGAGCGAGGTGCGCGCACCAACAATGGATGGAGCTACTGGTTCGGATGGTTAGAAGACGGCACCGAAGGAGAACGCCGCTTTGATCCAAACACCGGCGCCTTGTGGCCCTACCTTCAGTCGCGCGGCGTCGAAGTCTGCCCAGCTCTCAACCGCGCCAATCCTCGCTTTAAGAGCAAAGCCCGCGGGGCGGCCTTCGGCTACGGCTACAACCTGAGGGTCGGCACCCGGGGCTCGACCGGGATCGCCATCGCAACACTGCGTTCTCCCGCAGGGTGCGCCATTTTCGCTGATTGCGCCCAGGTCAACGACTTCCAGCCCCCTGCGTCTCCAGACCACCCATTGCTGGAGGAGTTCTACTACTTTGACCTCGAGGGACCCACCGTCCACTTCCGACATTCCCATCGTGCCGAGACCTGGTTCGCCGACGGCCATGTTGCTGGAACCATCCCCTCTCCCGGTTCGGAAGACTCACGCCTGCCCGATGAACACATCGCCCGGCTGCCCGCCGAATTAATCCTGCCCTGAGCCGAAAGAATCCGCTACGCCATCCCTTTCCTCCCCACGGAATCGTTCTGGCTGAGTTCCAAACGAACGGGGTGCCCCCGTTTCCAAGGGCACCCCGCATCGAAGACAGTCTAAGGATTAGACCCTCCCGCTCACTTCAGAACGGCCTGGTGGAACTCCAACCAGTCATCCAGGTCATTGAGACTAATCGCGTCGGGCTTGACGGTCCCATTGTCGGGGATTCCGTTGGCCGACAGGATCGACGTGCGCACGTCCGGGGTGTGAATATATCCGGCGATGGAGACATTCAGTTGGTGAATGTTACCCACCGTCAGGTTCACGCCGGGCTGCTTCTGAATCCAGGCCTCAAACTGAGGATAGGTCGGATGCAGCTCCGCGATGAATTTCCGGACAGCCTCGGTGTCCAGGCCTAGGGCACTGAGCACCATGGAGTCGTACCCATTGGAAAGGGCCGGATAACCCGGGGCGTTCTTGTTGCGGGCCTCCAGCGAGGCTTTGAGCCACAGGCGCGGCAAGTGGAGGACACCCAGCGGACCGGCAACGCCGGAGCTGATAAGGGGAACGTAGGTAGTGCTCATAAATGAGAGTTGTTGAACTCTCAACAACCTAGGAAGTCATTGGTCGCTGGGTCAAATGGCATTCTGGAAAAGCCCTGCATTGCCTTGAGCCCCATCACTGACGACCCTGCGTCTATAAAGTGCCCCGAGCCCCAAGTGCTTCTGCACCGTCCGGTGGCAACCGAATCCTTTTTGCCTGAGCCTATGACGCTGTTTGAACGTATTATCGCCCGCCAAATCCCGGCCAAGATCGTCTATGAGGACGATCAGGTTTTAGCCTTCCACGATATCCAACCGCAGGCGCCGGTGCATGTGCTGGTGATCCCAAAAAAAGCGATCCCTCGAATCGGAGAAGCTTTGGTCCATGACCAAGCCCTATTGGGACACTTGCTGCTGAAGGCGGCGGATGTAGCCCGCAGCTTGGGACTAGAATCCAGCGGATACCGGCTGGTGATCAACCATGGCCGTGACGGCGGGGAAAGTGTCCCTCACCTGCATTGCCACCTGCTCGGTAAGCGCCCGATGAACTGGCCTCCGGGCTGATTCTAATACGCTTGGGCCGACACGATTTAGCAGGTTCCAAAGCGGTACTCGGTGCGACTGGCAAAGACCTCGCCCGGACGCAAAACACAGGACGGAAACTCTGGATGGTGGATGGCATCTGGGAAATTCTGCGTCTCAAGGCAGAACCCGCCATGCTTGGGCACCGGCACGCCGCCAGTGCAAACCAATGCCTCGGGCGTCCGGTTAAAGGTCCATAACTGGACTCCCGGTTGGCTGGTATGGCATTCCATCATACGACCCTGGCTGCGTTCGAACGCGCGAGCAGCGAGGCCGAAACTCTTGCCTCCACGGCGGAGGACAAAATTATGATCGTAGCCGGGTGGCGTCAGGCCGGTGTTCATCCCGCGGGCGCCGATGGCGGTGGGCTGAGTGAAGTCCAGGGCCGTACCGATGACGGGCAACAGTTTCCCGGTTGGAATCAGACCACTGTCCACTTCGGTGGCTTGGTCCGCGGCGATCTCTAATTCGTGAGACAGCACATCGCCAAATCCCGCCAGATTGAAGAAACTATGGTTTGTGAGGTTGAGAATGGTTGGAGCATCGGTGGTGGCCCGATAGTCGATGCGCCACACATCATCTCGGGTCAACGTGTAGGTCACCGTGACCGTCAGGGCTCCAGGGTAACCTTCTTCGCCATCGGGACTGGTATAAGTGAGATCTACGGAGATCGCCTCCTCGGTGGTCTGGATGGGGCCTGCCGTCCATAGCTTCTTGTCGAATCCCACCAAGCCGCCATGCAAATGGTTCGGCCCATTGTTGGTGGCCAAGACGTAGTCCTTGCCGTCGAGCGAGAAGCGGCCCTGGGAGATGCGGTTAGCAAACCGTCCAGCGATGCACCCGAAGAACGGATGCCCCTGAAGATACCGAGCCAGAGTATCGAAGCCCAACACCACATTCCCGAGCTTTCCATGACGGTCCCGGGTATGCAGTTCGGTCACCAACAGGCCGTAGTTGGTGAACTTCAGCGTCGTGCCGTTGGGGTTGCGAAATACAAAAAGGTGGGCTTCGCGGCCATCGGGCAGCGTACCAAAGACGGTGCAGTCGGAGGTCATGGGAGAATTGGCAGAATGGGGAAAGAGAGTGGCAGGATCTCGCGCCGGAGGTCGATACCCCATCCAGTGAAAACTCCGGTTCGGGCGGAGTCATCGAGAAAAAAAGGCCGAAGTCTTCGTGGGTACGAGACTCCGGCCCATCTGCAGCCACCTCAGCGGGTAGCCCCGCGATCAGCGGATGAATTCGTTGAACATGGCCTCCAAGAGCTCCTGACGACCGGACTCGAGCCCGGAAACGTTGCCCAAGGCCAGCGCATGCTTCTCGCAGTCGGCGAAGGAGGCCTTGCCCGCTTCGATCTTGGCGCCGATGCCCGAGTCCCAGGTGCGGTAGCGATTCTTGACGAAGGCATCGATGCGGCCGTCCTTGCGGATGGCGGCGGCAATCTTCAGACCGCGGGCGAAGGTATCCATGCCCGCGATGTGAGCGATGAACAAGTCGTCGGCCTCGAAGCTCTCGCGGCGAACCTTGGCATCGAAGTTCACGCCACCGGTGGTGAGACCGCCGTACTTCAGCACGGTGAGCATGGTCTTGGCTGTCAGGTAAAGGTCGGTGGGAAATTGATCCGTGTCCCAGCCCAAGAAGTAATCGCCCATGTTGGCATCGATCGAACCGAGCGCTCCGGCCGCCCCGGCGACTTCCAACTCGTGCTCCATCGTCTTGCCAGCGAGCCACGCGTGGTTGACCTCGATGTTGAGCTTGAAGTGCTCGAGCAAGTCGTACTCCCGCAGGAAGTTCAGGCAGGAGGCCGCGTCGCTGTCATACTGATGGCGCGTCGGCTCTTTGGGCTTGGGCTCAATGTAGAACGGGCTCTTAAAACCAATCTTCTTCTTGTAGTCGACGGCCATGTGCATGAACTGGCCCAAGTGGTCCAACTCGCGCTTCATGTCGGTGTTGAGCAGCGACGCATACCCTTCGCGTCCACCCCAGAACACGTAGCCCTGACCGCCCAGCTCATGGGTCCATTCCATGGCCTTCTTCACCTGCGCTGCGGCGAAGCAGAAAGCATCTGCGTTGCAGCTGGTGGCTGCTCCGTGCATGTAGCGCGGGTGGACGAAGTTCTGAGCCGTACCCCAGAGCAGGCCGATGCCGGTGTCTTTCTGGAGCTTCTTCAATTCGTTGCCGACCGCATCGAACTGCGCATTGGCCTCCTTGAGATTCTTGCCGTGAGAGCCGAGGTCGCGATCGTGCCAGGCGTAGTAGGAAACGCCCAGCTTGGAGGCGAACTCGAAGAACGCACGAGCCCGGGCAATGGCGTCCTTGGTGGAGCACTCGCCGGTATTCCAGGAACGATCGGCGGTTCCCCAGCCGAACATATCACCACCGGTTCCCCGCATGGTGTGCCAATAGACCGCGGCAAAGCGCATGTGATCGCGCATCGTCTTGCCCTCGACCACCTCATCTGCATTGAAGTGCTTGAAGGCCAGAGGATTCTTGGAATCCGGACCTTCGTAGGCGATCCGGCCAATCTTGGGGAAGAACTGCTTGCTCATGTTGGTTTGGAAAAGTGACGCGGAAAATTACGCACCGACCCAGATGATGGGAAGCGGTTAAAATTAATCACGGAGAGACTCTTGGGAACTGCAAGTGATCAAGAAGGAGCTTGCGAACTTGTTCAGCGCATTGTGGATGATTTTGCCCGCTATGGTCCGACGGGATCACCGTTTCCGGAACTCCCTCCAAGTGACTGCTCCAATACGGCACCACTCCGTCTGTGGAATGAGCAGGATCGCTGCATCCATCCTGGCACCCAATGATGCTGGCCACCTGCACCCGCGGCTCCATGGGCAACTCTTCGAGCATTCGGATTACATCGCTGTCGGGACGCAATGAATCGATGCTGCTGCCCGGGCTAATGCGTCCGCGAGCCGTGAGAGCATCCCGATTGAACGTAACGAGGTCGGCCGTCAACTCTAGGGCGGTGATCGGAAGCCGAGCGAAGTACCGGGCCGCCCTCCCCGGCCAGTCCGTCGCCATCGGACTCCCGCGATGCGGAACACAAATGAAAACCACACGACTCACGCGCGGGTTTGGCTCAAAGAAAAACATGTCCCGCAACATCTGGCGTCGGGCCTCTCCCACTCGCAACTCATCGATGGGCCGGGTGAAATAGTGCCGGTACAAACTTCCGCCGCCGCGGACAATTTGCATCCGAGAAAGCAGACCGCCCATGCTATGGCCGACGAGAACCATCCGGTTCAAATTAGTGTGAGTCCCTTCCGGGTCCATGCGTTCGTGCCACAATGCCAAGCTCTGCCGTAAGCGCGTCGACGACCATTGCACAGGTGTGCTGCTAGGATATTGGAAGGCCCAGAATTGGTATTTTTGGCGAATCTCCGGATCAGCCAATAAGGCAGCGTGCAAGAATCGCCAAGTATTCGGCTCACTCATGAGACCGTGAACGAAGACCACCGGAATCTTGTCGGTGCTCGGTGTTTCCAGCGGATAAAGCCCTGTCTCCTCGGAAAAGCGGTCGCCTTGCAGAAACCCCAACAGTCCTAGACTCAGAAAATTCTGTTGTTCCAATTCGCGCGTACGAACTGCGAAAGGTGTCACGAAATCTCCCGCTAAACTCCGCGAGCGTCCTCCTGCATCCACAACTTCAGTCCGTTTTCGGTCGTGAACCCTGAAGTGGACGCGCCTCATCGGGGCCTCGGGTCCAAACTCGACGGTGACAGTGAGCGGTAGCCAGGTCCCGTCGGTGAGTTGCAATTCATCACCAGACCCTAGGCGCGCTCGACGGGTCTCGACTTTTCCGACGCACGCGGCCCCGAGACCGGAGATGGGCAAGATCGGTGGACCGTCCAAAACACGAAACTGATCCACCGGGACAACGCGGCGCCAATGCCCCGGGATCGCTTCGGGAGGCGTCGAGGTCTCACGGAACAACTGATACCGCCGACGCGGCCCGACCAGAAATGGAGGAACCGCCGCGCGGAAATCCCACAAAGCTTGTCCATGTCGATCGACGAGTCTCGACACTGCATAGCGGCTAGCGCGTTCTGCAAACGCTCCGAAGGCATTGCTGCGATCCCCCTTCAAGTCCGCCGAATGCTCGGCTGCACACAGGTAGAGTTCGTCGCATTCTTGACGGCGATCTCCATGACGTTGCCGGTCGATGGCCGCGGCCAAGGCTATTTCCACCACAGCGCGTCTAACCCAAGGATCCACGATTTCAGATTCCAACACGGCCACGGCGGACGACGGTCGAGACTGCCAAGCAACCCCCCAACCGCGAGCATCCAAAATCGACTGACTGGTCCGGCTAATCTCCCCCGGATCCCATTCCGGGGTCGGGACTGAGCGAAGTGGATTGACCGACACCGCAGAAAACGGAGTAGAGCATCCGCCCCCCAACAGGATCAAAACGAGACACACCGGTGCCCATCGAAAGAGAGCGGGGATCAACGGCATCGGCCCCTGTCTAACGGGTGGACCCTGTCGGGTTCAAGCGGTGTGTGTCGGGCTTCCAGTCAAAAACCATTTGCCCCCCGCGGTTTTCGACCAGTCCACTGACCCCGAGACCCAGCAAACGCAGGGGTCGGTGCACTAACTGATGGCGCCCCAAGAGCCAGCACGCCAAACGATACAAATCTCGGGCTGCGGCCACCGGTTCGTCGACAGAGAATTGCCGAGTCAGAGTGGAAAAATCACCGTAGCGCACCTTTACCTGCACCGTCTGAGCGGAGATCCCGTGACGCTGTAATTTGGCGGACAGTTCGTCGGCCTGCTCTTTCAGGACACTCCGCAACACAGGGCGATCAGCGGTGTCTTCGGAAAAGGTATTCTCACTGCTGATGCTCTTGATGGTGTCATCCTGGGAAAGCGGCCGCTCATCGATTCCCATCGAGAACGACTTGAGGACCGGTCCCCAAGCGCCCACCAGCACCTTCAAATCACCCGGATAGTCCTGGATGTCTCCCACGGTGCAGACCCCAGCTTTCTGCAGAACCTCCTCAGTCACCCGTCCTACTCCATGCAATGTTCGCGCAGGCAGTGGACGCAGGAAGGCCGCCCGATCCCGATTGGGAATGAGCAGCAATCCGTCCGGCTTGCCCCAGTCGCTGGCCACCTTGGCCATGAGTTTGTTTGAGGCGATGCCGATGCTGGCCGTCAGTTGACGCTCGGAGCGGATGAGGGCTTTGAGTTCGCGAGCCCACCGAACGGCAGACACTAACGCCTCCTCGGGATCCGAAGCAGGGTTCAGGCCTGAAGCATCGAGGTAAGCCTCGTCCACAGACACCTGCTCCACCTCTACGCCACTGGCTCCGACTAAGCCAAAAATCGCCCGCGACTCCTCCCGGTAGCGATCCATACGGGGGGTGAGAAACACACCGTGAGGGCAGAGTCGACCGGCCGTGCGACTGGGCATCGCCGAGCGAACTCCAAATCGCCGGGCTTCATAGCTCGCCGCGCAAACCACTCCGCGCGACGACGGTGAACCGCCGACGATGACTGGAAGGCCCTTCAGATCGGGACGGTCGCGCTGCTCCACCGCGGCAAAGAAGGCGTCCATGTCCAGATGCAGGATGACTCGAGGTGTCTCCATGCTCTGGTTCCGCAAATGCTGCTCCTTTTAGCGTTTCTTGGAGGTGAACCCCTTGGGCAAGTTCGAATCTCCCGACTCGGATACAGCCTCCGGCTCCGGCTGTTGGGCAGGGGCGGCCTGATCTTCAGGAACCCCCAGTCGAACCCTCGCCTTCTTGGCCGCTGCGGTGTCCGGATAATCCCGGATGATTCGCTCCAGCCAGGCCACGGCCTTATCGGGCTGATGCATTTTTCCAGAATACAAATTAGCCAAATGAATGGCAGTCCAACCCCATTTCTCTCGGCTGAGTCGTTTGCTCAAGACTTCTTCCAACTCCAACGAGGCGGCCACGTAGTTGTGGAGGTCTTTCTCGTAAATCTCTGCGATTCGGATCGCTGCGTACTGTTCCGAGGGATTCTTGTCGAGGTACTCGCGCATCATCCGGATCGCTTCGAGGGGATTCCCGTTGGCCCATTCGGCTTCAGCCTCCTCGTATTCGGCATCGGTGGTCCCCGGAGCATTCTCGGACAAAAGCACATCGCCGGTCCGTCGTGAGAACCACCGCGCGACCTCCCAACCCACCAAGCCTGCCAAACCCAGGAGCGACGCAACAAATCCCCCCATCCACAGAAAACTTCGGCTCTTGTCTGGGGCCTTGGCTTTGGAGCCCGTTCCACCCGGGGTGACGTTCGTGCCTGTGGCACCGACGCCACTGCTAATGGCATTCGTTGTATTGATACCCGTTGCTGCGTTGGTCGTGGTCAGAAGGGAATCGGGTGCGGGCTCAGCGGCCGACTCCGGGGCAGAGTCCGTAGCCTCGAGACCCGCGCGCTTCACCTCCACGGCGGAGAAATCGGAACGAAACCGCTGGAGGCACATCGAGGCGAGCAGGAACAATGACAGGGCGGCGATTCCCTTAATCCAAGTGGTCATCAATCCGGCCGTGTTACCGCCACACCGCCGATTCGAAAAGGGGAAAGCGTTCCCTACTTCCCCTCCGCGAGCGATCTTGACGCTTCCCGCTTGAAGGCTCCCCCGGTTCGAGGCCTTCTGAACCCCACACCATGGAATGGTTCCAGACACCCGAAATGAAGTCGCCCGCCGAGCCATTGGCCTGGGATGAAGCGTTTCTCGAGCAAGCGGAATCCGGCGAGGGGGGTGAGGCTCTTTGGTTCTGGGAATCTCCAACTCCCTGTGTGGTTCTGGGATATGGCCAGCAGGCCGCCGTCGAGGCGGACCTGGAGACCTGCGCTCTCCACGGTGTTCCGGTGCTGCGTCGCTGCAGCGGCGGCGGGGCGGTGCTGCAAGGGCCAGGTTGTTGGAACTATGGCCTCATCCTGCGCATCCCCGAGTCGGGTCCCTTGGCTTCGATCACCGGCACCAACGAGTGGATTATGGAACAGAACCGACAACTCTTGCAGGAGTTGCTGAACCAATCGGTCACCGTGGAAGGGCACACGGATCTGGCGCTCGAGGGGCTGAAGTGTTCGGGCAACGCCCAGCGCCGGAAGCGAAACCATCTCCTATTCCACGGAACCCTGCTGCACGATTTCCCGCTGAGTCTCATCCCAAAATTTCTCCGGTTTCCCTCCGCACAACCGGGCTACCGACACAGTCGCGATCACCTGTCGTTTGTCCGGAATGTTCCCGTCACGCCACAGAGGTTGTGTGAGGGCTGGATCCGGGGTTGGGGAGCCGAACCCGCCCGATCTCCATTCCCGATCGAGCGAGCGCAAGCAGCGTTGTCAGCCCGGTACGGAGACTCAGAGTGGCAGTTACGGCGCTGAACCGTTGGAGAGGTCCTACGCCGAAAAAGTCGGCGGGCCAACTTGGAGTGAGACTTCAACCTCCAGCCACGATTCGTACGATTTCGAGACGATCTCCGGGGCTGAGGGCGCGCTCGGCGAACTCAGAAGGAGCCACGGCGTCTCCATTGTGCTCCACGACCACACTTCGAGGGAGCAACCCCCGACGCACCAGGAACTGCTCGATCGTGCTCGGGAACTCGGTCGGCACGGCTTCGCCATTGGCGATCACGGACATCCCCAGAGCCTGGTGGGGCGGCCGCGGAAGTAAAGCCAGAGGCGGAGCGGTTCGGAGACACCTGCTCCCGACGGCCAGTCCATCGACGCTGCAGGTGCCGGAGGCTCCCTCCATATTTCGCTTCGGCCTTCCCCGCTCAGGCACTACGTTTTCGCTGTGTCGCCGGATCCCATCCTTTCCCTCGACCTTCCCGGAATCACCAAGGTGAAATCGGGAAAGGTACGTGAAGTCTTCGACCTGGGAGATTCCTTCCTCTTCGTGGCCACCGACCGGATTTCTGCCTTCGACTGTGTTATGCCCAACGGCATCCCCAGAAAGGGCGAAGTCCTCACGCAAATCTCCCACTTCTGGTTCGACCAGACAGAAATCTGGCTCCCCAACCACCGATTGCTCAAGGCTAAGGATCCCCTACCCGAACGACTGAAGCCCTTCGCTTCGGTTCTGAATGGTCGCTGCATGATCGTACGGAAAACCCAACCGCTACCCATCGAGTGCGTAGTTCGTGGCTACCTGTCGGGATCGGGTTGGAAAGAGTACCAGAAGTCCGGGTCAGTCTGCGGGATTGCACTGCCACCCGGATTGGTCGAGTCGTCGGAGCTGCCGGAGCCCATCTTCACGCCTGCGACCAAGGCCGAATCCGGGCATGATGAAAATATCTCCTTCGAAGAAGCGGCCCGACTGACCGGACCTGAGATTGCTCAACAGGCCCGCGACCTGAGCCTGAGACTTTACCGGTTTGCCCGCGACTATGCCCGAACCCGCGGTATCCTCATTGCCGACACCAAGTTCGAATTTGGACTCGTCGATGGGCAATTGATCCTCATCGATGAGGTGCTCACTCCAGATTCTTCGCGATTTTGGCCTGCAGAGCACTATATGCCCGGCCGAGGACAACCGAGCTTTGATAAGCAGTTTGTCCGCGATCATCTCGAGACCCTCGACTGGGACAAGACCCCTCCGGCACCGGCTCTGCCGCCCGAGATCGTGGCCAAGTCGCAGGCAAAGTACCTCGAAGCCTACCGGTTGCTGACGGGTACCTCGCTTTGAATCGCTACGGTCCAGATTCCCATGCTCAAGGCTCCGACCCTAAAAGACCCCCTGCGCACCGACGGCCGTTTTGCCATCGTCTGCTCTCGGTATAACTCTGAGTACACCGAACCCATGCTGGAGGCAGCCCGATCGGTATTGGAAGCGGCGGGTGCCTCGACTGTAGAGGTCGTCCGTGTACCGGGTGCCTTTGAAATTCCGATGGCCGCCGCGGCGCTGGCTCGGCGCAAACGCAGTCCGGTCCGAGGCATCCTTTGCCTGGGAGTTCTCTGGCAGGGCGAAACCTCCCACGCCGAACAAATTGGCAGCACCGTCACCCGAGCCCTGATGGAAATAAGCCTCTCTACCGGGATCCCTTGCATCCATGAGGTTCTAACCATCCAGACCAAAAAGCAGGCCCAACAGCGCTGCATTGACCCACGGACCAACCGCGGTATCGAGGCCGCCCACGCCGCTCTCGAAATCGTAGAGGCCCTTGCCAGCATTCAATCGCCCGGTTCGCGACGCCAAACGGGCTAACCCGATCCCCCATGACACCGAACGGATCCCTCGTTTCATCGGACCGCCTGACCCTGGGCCTTGCTGTCACGATTCTTGGTCTGGACCAGCTGACCAAGTGGATGGTGATGCGTTGGATGGAATTCGGTGCCGAGCAAACGATCCTCGAGGGGTTTTTTAAACTCGTTCACTGGGGCAACACCGGGGCGGCTTGGAGTATCTTCCGGCACCACAACAACTGGCTGGCCGTGTTTTCAGCCATTGCCATGCTCGCCCTGTGGCGTTGGCGACGTCACTTCGAGTACCATCACCGCCTGGGTCAAATCGCCCTAGGTCTGCTCTTTGGCGGCATCGTCGGTAACTTGATCGATCGCATTGTGCATGAGCACGTGGTGGATTTTCTCAGGTTCTATTGGAACCGGCGCAGCGGCTCAGAAGTCGGATTTCCGGCTTTCAACGTGGCGGATTCGGCGATTTGCACGGCCGTGGCCATTCTTCTGATCCTCTCTTGGCAGGCGGAAACGGTGGCCCACTCCGGGAAGCCGGTCGGTGGCAGCACTCCGAAATGAGACCCATTCTCCTGACCGGCCCTACGGCTTCCGGAAAGTCGGCCGTGGCCCTCGAATTGGCACTCCGACTGGATGGCGAAATTATCTCGGTGGACTCGATGCAAGTCTATCGGGGGTTGGACATCGGCACCGCCAAGCCCTCCGCCGCGGAGCGAGCGCTGGTCACCCACCATCTGATCGATGTCGTGGGTGTGAATGAATCCTTCGATGCAGCCCGATTCGTCCACTCGGCAACGGCGGCGATCCAAGACATCGAAGGGCGAAACCGAACCGCGATCCTTTGCGGCGGAACCGGACTGTACTTCAACGCCTGGCTGGGCGGACTGGGTTCAGCGCCTCCTCCTGATCCCCTCCTACGGACCGAACTCGAAGCGGCCACGACTGCGGAGCTCTTGGAGGAACTGGCCCGCAAAGATCCGGTCACTCTCGACCAGATCGATTTGCAAAATCGACGCCGGTTGGTCCGAGCCGTGGAAGTCATTCGAATCACGGGCCAACCTTTTTCAATCCAGCGAGCTCGATGGCCAGAACACGGCGGAACCTTGACTGCTGGTCGCGCCTTTGGGATCCAACGCGACCGTCCGACCCTAGTTCGCAGAATAGACGAGCGGGTGAACCGAATGTTCCAGGCCGGACTGGTCACTGAAACCCAAGGTCTTTTGAAGCACGGTTTGCGGGAGAACCGCACCGCCTTGCAAGCCATCGGGTACCGGCAGGTGGTCGAGCATTTGGAGGGAGCCGCGTCGCTGCGCGAGACCGTCGAGCGAGTTCAGGCCAAGACGCGTCAATTCGCAAAGCGGCAAATGACCTGGATGCAAGGCCAGCTAGATCTGGCGTGGTTAGAGGTGGGAACGAACGAATCGCCCGCACAGACCGCAGAGCGGATCCTCCAGACTCTGCCCCCCGCTTAGCCGGAACGCCGCAGGGACGGACCGCTCGGAGATCGGTCCCTACCTAGGAAGTCATTGGGCTGCATCCGGGCTGCATCGTTTCGGAAATCGCACCCGTTCAGCAGCCTCGCTCGGTGACGGCTCCAGCGCCCCAATCACAACTCTTCAGGGGATTACTACTCGCAAATCCACAACCTCTCCCGGATACAGCGTGAGGTTCGCCGGCAAGGACACCAGAACTGGAAGCCCATTTTCGGTTGCACTGCCCCCGGAACTACCGCCTGAAGGCAGACCGGAAGTTCTGGGCAAGAG
>CAINWP010000171.1 GCA_903854475.1 uncultured Verrucomicrobiota bacterium | reverse complement strand
CCTCCTAACCCCCCCGGAATGTAGTTCGAGGAATTCCTAACAACCCCCGGATGTAGTCCGAAGGCTTCCGAACAACCCCCAGATGTAGTTCGAGGACTTCCTACCCCCCCGGATGTAGTCAGAAAGCTTCCGAGGTAGGGACCGCTCTCCGAGCGGTCCGTCCCCGTGGCACGGCCCGTCGCGATTGCCTGATATGGAGAGCACCGTATTTCCGTCCTGTTCGGCGGTCCGATCTATGTGGCGTTCCGGCTCTGCGGACACGGCGCTTTCGGAGAAATCGCCCTATCTCGGAGCTGCTTCGGTGATGCAGAGTCTGCAGCAGAAACCCGCGATGTAGCCCGATAAGCCTCCTAGTCCGATTATCCGCCCCCGCCGACGTTCCGATCCTGCTCCGAGGTAGGTACCGATCTCCGAGCGGTCCTTCTGTGCAGCCGCGGCGCTTTCGGAGAAATCGCCCTATCTCGGAGGTGCTTGGATTAGTCGGGTTGTAGGTGGTAGAACTCTCTGCCTCAACAGTCATTTCTTGGGGCGATCCAGAGAGGCATTTTGGTACCGGTCTGGAAGCAAACCAGGTGCTGTTTTCGCCGTGTCTGCGGCAAAAAACCGCAGACCCTCGACCTGTCCAACGGGCACTCAGGGTTGACGGGCCTCCAACCTGCATGCTTCCTTGATTCCAAGGTGAGGAAACGGTGGAGCCAATGGTTGGTGATTGGACTCGTGGGGATATCCCTCGGGTTTCAATGGACCTTGCTCCAGTCCGTTGCTTGGACGGTGATGCTTCTGGATCGCAGTACTCAGATGGACTGGGTGCAGGCCATCGAAACCACCTTTGACGGTCACCATCCGTGCGCTTTGTGCAAAGTGGTCCGACAGGGCCGCGACAACCAACAGCAGCAGACCACCTTCGTACTCTCCTTCGCCAAAACTGATATGGTCCCCTCGGATGGGGCATTTGAGTTGGCTTTGCCCGAGAAAGCCTCCGCTGAGCACTCGCCCGCCGGGGATCAACATGCGGTCAGTCGCTCCGGTTCACCTCCGTGGCAGCCTCCTCGGCACGCCTAATTTTCGGTGAATCTTGAGGGGTCCGGGCTGCGTCCCGAATCCTCCTTCAAACGCTCGCAGATCTACATTGGCTTAGAAGGAAGCCGCTCTGTGGGGCCGTTTGACAGGACTCAGTCCTCGTGAATCGCCGGAAACCCCTGTCCCGATGTGTTGGGTCGCGCTTGTTTTCGGCTGGGCGTGCTCCGTTTCCGGGAAACTCGTCCGGAGTCCTCTGTCTCAATCGTTCGTTATTTGCCCGTTATGAATCCGTCGTTTTCTGCTCTTTCCGTTTCGTCCTGCGTCACCGCTATTTTAGGCGCTTCCATTCTTCAGGCCGCTGAATCCAAAACCTTGCCCAAAGTCATGGTCGAGGGCGTGTCAGAGCCCACCCTCACCGTGCCCTCAATGACTGCGGCGGCTGCAGAACTGGCCCGGGTCCCGGGCGGCACGAGCCTGGTGGATGGCGACACAGTGCGCCAAGGGCGAGCCTCCACGCTGCGCGATGCGCTCGACTTCACAACCGGGGTCTACGTTCAGTCCCGCTTCGGGTCTGAGGAGGCCCGTATTTCGATCCGCGGATCGGGTCTCCAACGCACCTTCCACGGACGCGGCCTCAAGATTCTTCAAGATGGCACACCACTCAACTTGGCCGATGGCGGTGTAGACATGCAGTCCATTGAACCCTTGTCGACCCGCTACATTGAGGTGTGGCGCGGTGCCAATGCCTTGCGTTACGGAGGCACGACGCTGGGTGGAGCTGTTAATTTTGTGAGTCCGACGGGGCGGGATGCCAGTCCGTTCCAATCCCGTCTCGAATTAGGATCCTTCGCCTACGTGCGCGGGCAGGTCAGCAGTGGGTTTTCTTCGGGGCCCGCCGACTACTACGCGAGTCTCACGCACTTCACTCAAGACGGCTACCGCCAACACGCCGCGCAGGACACCGATCGAGTGATGGCTAATGTGGGGTACCGGATTTCGGATCAGGCGGAGAATCGCCTGTGGTTCACCGCGGTGCGTTCTGATTCCCAGTTGCCCGGATCGTTATCGCTAAGCAACGCCCTAAATAATCCCCGGTTGGGCAGTTTCGCTGGTGACCAGAAGCGAGACTACTCGCTGTACCGATTGAGTGATCGCTTGGCTTGGACCTCGGATCAAACTCAGGCACAGGTCTCCGGATTTTGGAGCTACAAGGATTTGGACCATCCCATTTATCAGGTTCTCGACCAGAACTCGAACGATCTGGGCTTGGATGCTCGCATGGTCCATTCGAGCGAGATCGCCGGATACGGCAACCGCCTGACCGCCGGTTTCGCACCCGTCTATGGATGGGCGGAGGACAATCGCTTCGTGAACGGATCGTTTGCCGGGAAGCCAAGACGCGGGGCCAAGACCGGCGAAAGCACTCAGACCTCAGTTAATCTGGACACCTACTTCGAAGACTCGCTCAAACTCAACGACCGATGGAGCGTGGTGGCGGGCACTTCGGTCACTTACTCCCGACGGGAGTTCGCCGACCGGTTCCTTGCCGACGGTGATCAAACCGACACTCAAGACTACCTCGGATTCAATCCCAAGCTGGG
>CAINWP010000170.1 GCA_903854475.1 uncultured Verrucomicrobiota bacterium | reverse complement strand
CCTGGCCTTGTATCACCTGAAGAAGAACCGCGGCTGGACCGGTGCGGTGGTGCGCACGGTTCCCACCAGCCATCAGGTCGATGCGGTGGCCGAGCTGTTGGGAGTGCCCGTTCACGAGACCCCGGTGGGGTTCAAATTCATAGGAGCCCTGATGGAATCCGAACCCATCATCGTGGGTGGCGAAGAGTCCGGGGGTCTTAGCGTGAAGGGTCACGTGCCCGAGAAGGACGGAATCCTGGCCTGCCTGCTCATGGCCGAGTTGGTGGCCACCGAAAAGAAGCCCCTGATGAAGATCCTGGCCGATCTGGAGAAAAAGACCGGCGAGTTCCACACCACCCGCATCAATGTGGCTATCCCGCCCGACAAAAAAGAGGCACTGCTCCAGCGACTGGCCGCGGGTCTCGACCACGTCGGCACGTCCAAGGTGGAGCAATTCATCACCACCGACGGCTTCAAATTCTTACTACCAAACCGCGAGTGGGTTGCCTTCCGCGCCAGCGGCACCGAGCCCCTCATCCGCTGCTATATCGAGGCCAAGTCAGCGGCCCAGCTTAAGAAGCTCGAGAAGGCCTGCCGCGCTCTGCTGCTGGCCTGAGAGGGCCACGAGGCTTTGCCCGCGCTTCCGAAGCCCCGGGCACCGAGCTCCCGATCGCTCAAGCCAACACGGCCTGAACCACCTCGCCGTGAACGTCCGTCAAACGACGCTCGAGGCCGTTGTGGTAGTAAGTGAGGCGCTGGTGGTCGAGTCCGAGCAGGTGCAGGATTGTGGCGTGGAAGTCATGGACGGTGACCACGTTCTCGATGGATTTGTATCCGAACTCATCGGTGGCCCCGTGGCTGAATCCTTTTTTGACACCGGCTCCAGCCATCCAGCAGGTAAACCCAGCAGGGTTGTGGTCGCGTCCCTGAGAACCCTTTTGGAACGTCGGCATGCGTCCGAATTCGGTGCACCAGACCACCAGTGTGTCTTCCAACAGGCCGCGCTGACGCAAGTCGATGAGCAAGCCGGCCGTCGGCTTGTCGAGGACCGGCCCGTGCATGCCGTACTGACTGGCAATGTCCTTGTGGCCATCCCAGTTGCTCACGCCTTCGCCGCCGGTTTGGTAGGCACCATTGAAGAGCTGCACGAATCGCACCCCTTTTTCGACGAGCCGGCGGGCGAGGATGCAGTTGCGTGCGTAGGCCGCCCGCGTGTCCTTGATCTTGGTGCCGCCTTCATCTGCTCCGTAAAGGCGCAGGATGTGTTCGGGCTCGCTGGATAAGTTAGCAACCTCCGGGACGGTGAGCTGCATGCGGGCAGCCAATTCATAACTGGCAATTCGCGCGGCCAGCTCAGTGTCACCCGGAAATCGCTCGGCGTGGCGTTCATTCAGGCGTTGGAGGAAACTCCGCGTGGCGCTGTCGCTGGAAGCCGCTACACCGCCGGGTCGTGCCAGATTGCGAATCGGGTTTGTGGCATTGAACTCCGTGCCCTGGAAGGCCGCTGGCAAGAATCCGGGAGCCCAGTTGTTCACGCTGTTCTGAGGCTTTCCGCGCGGATCAGGAATGGCCACATAGGCGGGCAGGCTCTGGTCGTCGCTGCCCAGCGCATACGTCATCCACGCCCCCATGCTGGGAAAGCCATCGAGCGCGTTGCCGGTGGACATGTAGTTCTCACCAGGGCCGTGCGTATTGGTCTTCCCCTGCATCGAGTGGATGAAGCACATCTCATCAACCAAATCGCCCAGGTGCGGCAGTAGATCGGAGGTCATCTTGCCGCTCTGACCGCGCGGACGAAACTCCCACGGACTCTTGTTGAGGGCACCTTGCTCGCCTTGGAAGGTGATGAGTTTCTCAGTGCCCGGCATGGGTTGACCGTGCCGACGGATTAACTCCGGCTTGTAGTCGAAGGTGTCGAGTTGGCTGCAGGCTCCGCTGCAAAAAATCACCAGCACGTTCTTGGCGCGCGGGGTGAAATGGGACTGGCGCGCTCCGTAAGGCCGGCCGGGTTCAATTAGAGGCCGAAGCGGCTCCCGACGGTCTGCGTTCTGAGCGAGCAGCCCCTGGCGCCCCAAGAGATGGGTCAAGGCAATGGAACCGAGGCCGAGGCCGGTGTCGCCGAGGAAACGCCGCCGATTGAGCAGCGGACTTTGGAAAGCAGGAGGGATCGGTGCACTCATGGAATGAAGAGAAACTCGTTGGCATTGAGGACCCCGCGGCAGAACGCCGGCAATCCCTCGGAACGAACGAAGGCCATCGCCTCCTCCGCCTCGGCGCGCTGCGGAGTCCGGTTGAAGGCCAACTGCCACGCTGCCCGGACCTGAGACTCCGGTTGCTCGCCCGCTTCATGCCGAAGCCGCTCAGCAAAGGTCTGGGACTGGTCGAGGATAAATCGACTATTGAACAGGTTCAGCGCCTGCAACGGCGTGGTGGAAACGCTGCGCTTGGGCATCACCAAACTGCCATCCGGACAGTCGAATGCGCCGAAGATACCATCTTGCTCCATGCGCACCTTGAAGGCGTACACCATGCGGCGTGTGTCGGCAGGCCCGAACGCCTCCTTGGGATGGTAGTGATAGACATTCTCCCGATCTACCACATGCAGGTAGAAACTGGGGCCTCCGCGGGCACGGTCTAGATTGCCACTAACCGCCAAAATGCTGTCGCGAATTCCCTCAGCCTCGATGCGCCGCGGAGGAAAGCGCCACAACAACCGGCTGCCCGCATCCACGGCCAGAGCCTCTTTTCGGGGCAGGCCAGATTGCTGCCAGGTGGCTGAGGAGAGAATGCGCCGTTGAAGGTGCTTGAGGCTCCAACCGTGCTCGATCAAGTCGCTCGCCAGCCAATCCAACAATTCTGGATGCGTGGGCTTGGAACCATTCCGGCCGAAATCGTTGGGAGTGTTAACCAACCCCACTCCGAACTGATGCTGCCAGACGCGATTAACGATCACACGAGCCGTCAGGGGATTGTCTGGACGAGCGATCCAGTCTGCCAAGGCCAGCCGACGCTCGCGCTCGGGAGCGTTGGTGGACAACACCAGGGGTTGGAACAATGCCAATGTTCCTGGTGACACGATTTCCCGTTTCAGCAGCGGATCCCCGCGGTGCAAGCGATGGGTCGCTCCGGGTTGAGAAAAGGTTCCAGAGTAAATGGACGGCGCCTTCGAAAGGGTCTCCCGCTCCTTGCGAGCCAATTCCAGTTCCGCCAGCCAGCGTCTGCCTTGAGACGCCTCAGATTCGGCGAGGCCTTCGAACCGGTACACCGGCCCAGCGGGCTGGGTGGATTCTCCGGCGAAGGGAGTCCGATCATCGGAGGTCGCCACGGTCTTCCAGACTCCGGGTTCGGTTGCCACTTCGATGCGGTACTGGGTGGTCAGGCGATCCTTGAAGTTCCCTTCCCGATCACGCCCCCAAACCACGCGACCAATACGCTCAGACTTGGGGAATTCTAATTGAACCCAACCCTTGCCCGCCTCGCTGGAAATCCACGAACGCGTATTGCCGGGGCGTCCATCGTTCAAATGCTCCAATTTGTGGATCTCATACCCAGCCAAACTCCCTGAGGCCGTGGCTTTGGTTCCTACTGAGGCCAAGGCCACATTGTGGTCGCCTGACCAAACTTCGAGTTCGTCGATGCACGGTTCGCCGCCCGTCGTGGCAAGAATGGTAAAACGCACACGCCGCGCGTCAGTGACGGTGAACCGATCTTCATTCTGCCGAGCAATCACCGCCGGCCGTCGGTCTGCTAAGGTCGTCGGTGATGCCGGTGCCGCCCGCGGGATGAAGACTTCGAGCCGCTTTTGCAGGTCTTGGATCCGCCCTTCGATACGGGCTACCGCTTGTGCCCGTTCGGGCGGCAATGGCAGCGCGCGTTCGCCGTGTTGGACGCCGGAGAAGATGGCCGCCATCGAGTAGTACTCGGTGTGTGTAATGGGATCGAACTTGTGCGTGTGACAGCGAGCGCAACCCAAGGTGAGCCCCATGAAGGAGGTACCGGTGGTGCCCAGCATGTCATCGATCTCATCGGCCCGTTGCTGAGTCGTCAGTGTGATGTCCGGGCTCTTAACGATGTCCACCGGACCACCCACCAAAAACCCGGTGGCCACGTCCCTGCCCAGCGCGTCTCCGGCAATTTGCTCGCGGATGAACTGGTCATAGGGCTTGTCGGTGTTAAAGGCCTCGATCACGTAGTCCCGGAACCGCCAGGCGCTCAGCCGCTCTCGGTTGGTCTCAAAACCATTGCTCTCAGCGAACCGGATGACATCGAGCCAATGACGTCCCCAGCGCTCTCCATAGCGGGGATCCTCAAGCACTCGATCCAACAATCGCTCCCAAGCTCGAGGCTGCACGTCCGCCACAAACGCGGACAACTCGTCTGGAGTCGGCGGCACCCCCAACATCACCAGGTACAACCGCCGAATGAGCGTCGCACGATCGGCCTCGACCGAAGGAGTCAACCCACTCTCGGAGAGACGGGCTTGAATGAAGGTATCCACCGGATTGGCCGCACTGGCCGAGATTTTGGTGGAAGGAATAGCCGGTCGGACCACCGGCAGGAATGCCCAGTGTGGGTCTGCTGGCGGAGCTTCGGCCGCGCTCAGTGCCAGCGACCACAACGAAGCGATGCCCAACCAACTCAGGAGTTTTCTTCCCGCTTCACCCACCGGGGTTCTGGATGCCTTCGATGGATTCATAAGTTTCCTACTCTTTCGTCTCCGAGGACACCGCACGAATGGTCGCGATGCGACCCTTGGCCATGCGCTTGAGGGTCAGTTTCAGATCTCCCTTTTCGGCCGCCACCAGGCGTTCAAAGTCAGCGACTGTGGACACCGGCTGGTCCTGAATGTGGGTGATCAACTCGTAAGGCTTCACACCAGCGACACTGGCGCGCCCGCCGGGCTCGATCCGCGAGACCACCACCCCGGGCTCGTCGGCCTTGCGCTGAATGTAGCGGAGCACGTCGTAAGTCAGGTTGCGCACTGTGATTCCCAGACTCTCGGACTTAAATCGTGCCGCCGACTCGTAATGCGTCGGTCCCGGAACCACCTCAAACTCCTGACTGAGAAGTTTACCCTCATCGACAAAGTCAGCCGTGAAACGGGTTCCAAAGCCCAGATCGGTCAGGGCCCGGGTTAACGGTGTTTCGACCGGCGGCCACGGCGTAAAAATCCGCTCGAAGAATTGATCACGAATCTCATCCAAGCGTTCCCACGGAAAGCCCTGCGCGCGCGCGAAGTCTTCCTCAAGTTGGATTTCGATGGGCACCGGCTGCGAGGCGGCTCGCAAGCGCAGCATCACCATGCCCGCCTTGATGCCCGCCTTGGCCGCGGGCGAATCGGGATGGATGTAGGTGATTAGCCCGCCAGTCTGGCCGTCGCGCGTCTGGTCAGACACCTGATTGGCGCGGGCCAGTTCGCGGGTCAGCGGCTGAAGTTCGACCCCGAGCCAGGCCAATCGGTTCTCGTCGGCCTCCGACACCGGCACGTTGGCCGGATCGGCCGTCTCAGGCAGGCGACGAACGGCGTCCGCCAATTGGCGCGCAGTCGTCAACTGACGGCGACCGGCGAAGGGATCGCGAACACCGCCCAATAGTTCCCGACGGGTGACCGGCAGGGCGTGGAGAGCGCGATCCATCGTGAAGAGAAAGGTGTCCTTCACCTCCGGGTCGGGCAGCTCAGGATAGGCCTCCATTCGGGCCCCTACCCGGACACCGGCGATCCGGGACTCATGAAAATAGGACGAGCGTGTTTCGCCCCGCAGATCCACCTCAGCCCGCAACATCAGTTGACCCATGAGGTCGGCCGGATGCGTCGTATCGATCCGCATCGCATCACCGAGGGGTTGTTCAGGTTCCATCACCAGGACCCCAAAATCTCGGAGAGAGGCGATAAACTTGGCGGTGACGGGCGGCTTGCCGTCCCTCTGGATGGAGGCGCGCTCCAATCGAGCGGTCAACCCACTCTTGAGCGCCGCCAATACCGCCACGCGACCTCCGGGCAAGAGTACGCCCAACTCGTTGCGTTCGGTGGCCGATTCGTCCGATTCCTCGTCGCCACGAGTGCGCGCACGCATCGGGTTCTGGCCTGGGGTCACCTTCGGACTACGGAAACTTAAGCGAACGCGCACCAACGCCTGAGCGGTCAAGCTCTCCAGTTCCTTCAATTGGGAGGCAAAGGCAGTGGCGTCGATTCTCTTCCAGGCCATGGGATTGCCCCGCCAACGGTTGTCGGCATCGAGCCGATGGTTCATCACAAGTCCCAGCGGGTGACCCTGAGCGCTGAGAGCCACTCCCTGATGCTCCAAGACCCGAAGTGCCTTTCCGGACTCCGTCTCTAGGTATTGGCCTCCCCACGGCAGCGCCACGCGGACCATTTGTCCGTCTTGGCGGTAATAGCTAACCAAGGCGGCCGGAGATTCGTTGCCCTTAACCGGAAATTCGATGGGCTTGGTGCCGGCGATCGGCTGGTCGAGGGTCAGGACAAAGGCCCATTGATCCACGCCGTAGGCCGTGATGCGGGCGGTGGATCGGTGGTCCCCCTGTCGGACCACGATGGTCTTGATAAATCGCGGATGCACACAGGGATCCATCGCTACCACGGTCGTGGGGCCCACCAGGAAACCGGTGGTTTCCAGAGGGCGCTCGTCAGCGACCAGGTCGGCCAAGCTGTTGGACCGCGGGCCGGTGGAATGGGGATCCTGATCGAGAATCCCATGCGGAGCGTCGCCCCGGTCAAACTGCAGGGTGAACTCCACCTGCATCAAACCGGGCGAAACCGCGGCGATCCATCGGGCGGGATCTTTGCTCGAGGGGGCCGCTGCTAGAGGCAGGGCTAACGCCAGTAGGAGCAACAGGAGGCGTGTCATGTGGCGTGAAATTAAGCCACATTTCCCCAACCTCCAACGTCCAACTTTGCGTCTCGCACGGACCGCCCCGAGCACGCACCAACGAGCCCTCCGCAAAGGCCCGCGCTACCAACTCATTGCCTGCAAGCGACGAGAAACCTCTTCAGCATTAGCTCGACTGTTGAACGCGCTCACACGGAACCACCCCTCGCCATTGCTGCCGAAGCCGCTTCCTGGGGTGATCACCACATTGGACTCATTGAGGATTCGGTCGAAGGCTTGCCAACTGGTGTGCCCCTTGGGTGCATCGACCCAGATGTACGGAGCATTCACGCCACCAAACACACGGTGACCGGCTGCCTTGGCGCCCGCCACGAGGATCTTGGCGTTGCCCATGTAATGTTCGACCAAGGCGGCCACCTGGGCCTTGCCTTCCGGCGAATACAGGGCTTCGGCCGCACGCTGCACCAAGTACGACACACCGTTGAATTTGGTGGTCATGCGCCGAGACCACAACGGGTGCAAGGGCTTGAACTCGCCCGAGGCCGTGGAGGCCAGAAGTGTCTTGGGCACCACCGTGAACGCGCACCGAACGCCAGTGAAACCGCCGTTTTTTGAGAAACTACGAAACTCGATAGCGCACTCACGGGCCCCTGGGATCTCGTAAATAGAATGAGGGATTGTCGGATCGCTAATGTAGGCCTCATAGGCCGCGTCGAACAAAATGATCGATCGGTTAGCCAGCGCGTACTTCACCCAGGCCTCGAGCTGAGCCCGCGAGGCCGTGGCCCCGGTAGGGTTGTTCGGCGAGCACAAGTAAATGACGTCCACGTGCTCCTTGGGCGGCTCCGGGATGAACCCGTTCTGGGCCGTGCATGGCAGGTAAGTAATCCCCGCGTAGGCACCCGTGGCATCGGCCTCGCCCGTGTGGCCCGCCATGACGTTGGTATCCACATAAACGGGGTACACTGGATCGGTGATGGCCAGACGATTGGAAGACCCCATGATGTCGAGGATCGCCCCGCAATCGCACTTCGAACCGTCGCTCACAAAGATCTCATCATCGGCCACGTCGAGGCCGTGGGCCCGGAAATCATTCTCGGCAATGGCCGTCCGCAGCCACTCGTAGCCCTGCTCGGGGCCATAGCCCTTGAAGGTGCTCCGCACGGCCATCTCATCCACCGCCTTATGCAGGGCGGCAACCACGGCTGCAGGCAACGGCTCGGTCACGTCGCCGATGCCGCACCGAATCAACCGGGCGGCTGCTGCCGGATTGGCGTCATTGAACGCCTTCACCCGCCGTCCGATTTCCGGAAACAGATAACCCGCCTTGAGCTTGAGATAATTGTCGTTGAGTGAAGCCATGGTGATGAACCGGGCCAGGCCCGGAATGAAGGCGAGATTAGGGAATGCTCGCGGCCGGGTGCAAGAGCGCCTGTTCCCACAGTCTGTTCGCGCTTGTTCCCAGATTTCTCACTACTCTCTCGAACGCTACCCCAACTACCAAAAGACCTCTCCGAGTCTTCAATTCAAACCCACTGACTAAGAAAGGTGCGGGCCGGCACGCGCAACGGAAGCCCATGGTGTTTGAAGCAATCGACGGGCACATACGGCGCGTCCAATTCCACTTGGAAGGCGTAGGGAGCCCCGGTCCGTTGCTGGAAGAAGGCTAGGGAGGGCGAAAGTTCGGTGGCGCCATTCTTGACCTCGACGAGACACCAAGGCTTCCGGTCGCGCACGACCACGAAGTCGACCTCCTGCCCCTGTTTGGTGCGAAGATAAGCCAACTCGAACGTGCCCAACCCAAGGTCAGTCCACGCCTCGACCGCTTTGAGCAGGTGGCAGCCCACGAAGGTCTCGGCGCGGCGACCTACATCTTCAACGCCCGACCAATCGCGCAGAAACCACCGGGGTTCCTTGCGCAGGGAGTTGGCGATGTCCTTGGACCAAGGCCTCAGCGTGAACCCCAGATGCAATTGTTCCAGAGCGGCGATCCACCGGTTCGAGGTCTCGGCGGTAACCTGAAGGTCGCGAGCCAACTCGGAGAAGTTGAGTTGAACAGAGGATCGCTCCGAGAGGATGCGTGCCAACTGATCCAAACCAGCCAAATCGCGGAAGGCGCCGAGGTCGCGAAGATCCTCGCCCGTGAGCTGGTCGAGTCGAAGTCGCGCCCATTTGCGGGTGAAGGCCGGCGACCGCGTCAGAAAAGGTTCCGGGAACCCGCCATGACGCAGCAGGGCGTTCCAGTCGTCATCGCTGATCCTCGCAGACGGCGAAAGCACCTCGGCGGGCGTGTCGGTGCGCAGGCATTCGGCCACGCTGAAGGGATGCATTCGGTAGAGGAAGTATCGCCCCATAAGGCTGTCCCCTCCCCGGCGATAGACATTGAGCCGAGCACTGCCGGTGACCACCACTCCGAGTTTCTTCCGATCGGCATGAACATCGAAGAACCCCTTGAGGAAGCCCTTCCAACGGCGGTCTTTGTGGATCTCATCGAAGACTACCTTGGGTCGACCGGCGCGAGCTTTGTCGGCTCCGATGGCTGCGGCCACGGCCGTCGCTCCCTTCTGGATCAGACGCCGGTCGTCGGCCGCGTCCCAGTTGAAATAGGAC
The DNA here is from genome assembly GCA_903854475.1 of uncultured Verrucomicrobiota bacterium. Taxonomy (GTDB): domain Bacteria; phylum Verrucomicrobiota; class Verrucomicrobiia; order Limisphaerales; family UBA9464; genus SXXZ01. Next base: position 11,285 of record CAINWP010000170.1, on the reverse strand, counting down.
TCTGCCCCATGCCGACAAACCGTGGTCTTGCCCACCTGCCGGGGACCGCTGACGAAGGCCATCTGCCGATGGGTCTCCAGATGGGTCTCCAGGATGGAATCATAGATTCGGCGACGATCGTTCATTGAAACCAATTTACGATGAATCGTAGTTTGGTAAATACCATTTTACGATTGATCGTAGTTTGGACTATTCGAAAACTCGTGTTACTCAGCCCCCCGCCCTACCCCGACGTCACCGCCACTCGGTGCCGCTGGGAAACTCGTAGCGGGCCAAGGTCTCGGCGTGCATCTCGGTGCTGTAGCCAGGTTTCTCCGGGACGAGATAGCGGCCGGAGCGGATGCGGCAGGGATCGGTGAAGTGCTCGTGCAAGTGATCGACAAACTCGCACACCCGTCCGTCCCAACTGCCGCTGACCGAGGTGAAATCGATCATGCTCATGTGCTGGACGAACTCGCACAACCCGACGCCACCGGCATGCGGGCACACCGGCACTCCGAACTTTGCTGCCAAGAGCAACACCGCGAGGTTCTCATTCACGCCCCCCAAACGGCAGGAGTCGATTTGGCAGAACGAAATAGCCCGAGCCTGCAACAATTGCTTGAAGAGGATCCGGTTCATGCCGTGCTCGCCCGTGGCCACGCCAATGCCCAGCGGCTCCATGGCCCGCGCAATGGCGGCATGGCCGAGGACGTCGTCGGGCGACGTTGGCTCCTCGATCCACCACGGTTTGAACGCGGCCAGCGACTGCATCCACTCGATGGCCTGCGGCACGTCCCAGACCTGATTGGCATCCACCATTAGCTTGCGATCCCAGCCGATTTCCTCGCGGATGATGCCGAGGCGGCGAATGTCGTCCGGCAGGTCGCGACCCACCTTCACCTTAATGTGGTTCCACCCCTCAGCCACCGCCTCGCGGCACAGGCGGCGAATTTTGTCGTCGGGGTAGCCCAGCCATCCGGCGCTGGTGGTGTAAGCGGGATATCCCTCGCGCTCGAGCCGGGCGATGCGCTCGGACCTGCCTGGTTCGGCACGGCGCAGCAAGTCCAACGCCTCAGTCGGCGTCAGGGCATCGGTCAGGTAGCGGAAATCCACGCAGGCCACGAACTGTTCGGGCGTAAACCCGCTCACCAGCTTCCAAACCGGCATTCCGGCATGGCGGGCGTACAAGTCCCACAGGGCGTTGACGATGGCGGCCAGCGCCAAGTGAATGGCCCCCTTGTCGGGCCCGATCCATCGCAACTGCGAGTCGCCATTCAAGCGCCGCCAAACCGCACCGGGCGCCGCACGAAACTCCTCCAACGTGAGACCCACCACGAGGTGCTCATGGGCCATGACCGCAGCGCAAACCACGTCGTTGCCCCGGCCGATAGTAAAGGTAGACCCGTAGCCCTTCCATTCGGTGTCGGTGTGCAAGATCACGTAGGCCGAGGAATAATCCGGATCCGGATTCATCGCATCCGATCCGTCCAAGCCTTTGGACGTCGGAAAGCGAATATCGCGAACTTCAAGTCGGGTAATGCGCATGAGAGGCGGGATTATGGCGCGATGCCTGACCGCCGCCAAGGACCCAGACGCGGACGCCCGCTGGATGCGTCACCGTTCTTTGCGAGGCTAACCTATCGGCCTAGTACCAGAAAACCGTATTGCCGCCCGGACCCCCGACCGCACGGCCCTTAATTTGCGACTTCGGTCGAACGATCACGCTACCATCGGCCTGACCGACCGGCTGATCCGGGGTCAGCGAGAACTCAAGGAAGAGCCGACTCACCTTGGGGGCATTAAAGCGGCCGAGGTGACCGACATCCCAGGTGACCGAACCCGGAGAATCGCTCACACGGTGGGTAATGAAGGCCCTCGAGGAATCACATTCATCAGACTTCGTGGGCCAGGCCGGCTCGATATCGGCCGCCGCGGGATCCTTGCTACCGCTGATCGACTGAAACTTCATACCCGGGAAGTTCGCGAACCACATGTAGGGCGTATACACCATCGACGCAGAGGTATCCCACCCGCCGTAGTCCTTGGTGGAGGCGTCGGCGAAGTTGGTCATGCTCGCGTAGTTGAGCCACAGCTTGCCAAAGGTCTTGGCGGTGACGGGGCAAATCAGGACTCGGGTCTCCTGCAAGTACTTGCCCTTCAACGAATCGACGATGCTGTCTTTTCGACCGCTGGTGCGGTGGTAGTCCGGGCTCCCGTCGTCATGCTGCTGAAACTTCCCGCGGTTGTCGTCGGCGTAGAGGATTTGCGGGAGATACTGGCTGCGGATGTTGTTCACACAGACGATCCGGCTGCCCCGATACTTGGCCTTGGCCAGAGCCGGCAGGAGCATGCCCGCTAAAATAGCGATGATCGCGATCACGACCAATAACTCGATCAACGTGAACGCATTCCGACACGGGAGGTTTGGACGTATCACAGGCATGGGATAGTTGAGCTTCGGGGAATAACCTCAGCAAGAACCTCACCCTTGGTATTGTCAACCCGCCCCCTCGGCCACGGCGGGTTCAATGCTGGTCACCACCGGGGCGGGTATTTTTCTTCCAGGGCATGTCGGGGAACTTCTCGGGCAGCTTGAAGGCTTGGGCCTTGGGTTGAGCCATGCGGAGGTCGGCGTCTTCTTCCGGGGCAGGTTCAGTTCCCGGAGCGGCCATATTGCCTTTCCATGATGCAATACGAGCCTGCAATCCGTGCTTCTCGGCCGTCTGCTTGTCGCCCGACTTCATGTAGAAGAGCGACAAATTGGTATGCACCAACTGCTCGTTGGGCTTGAGCTTTTCGGCGCGGTGCCCTTCGGCAATGGCCGTCGGGTAATCACCCAGGCGGTAATGACTCATGGCTAAACCCAGGCGCGCATCAAAGTGGTCTGGATCCTCTGCAAGGATGGCCTGCAATTTCGAAATGGCGGCCGCGTACTCGCCGGTCGAGTAGTCGAACATGGCATCGTCAAACTGATCCTGGTGGCTGGACATAAATTAGAGCGCACTCACTGGTAACCTTCCTGAAGGTTGATCACAACTGCGGACCCCGAAACTTCGACCTCCGGCTTAGAACGTCGAGTCCACCCTCTATCGGTTGTCATTTCGATGCAGTGTCTGACGATGAACCAAAACCCGAGGTTGGCGCTTCGAGATCTGGGTCCCCGCCTTCCCCGCCATTCTGCGGACCTGCCCTTGCCCGATGGCACTGGCAACTCCAGTCTCAACCCACGCATGAGCCTTGGTGCCTCTCTCCGGATGCTGTCGACCGACTTCGACGGCACCATCCACGACGATTTCGGTGATCCGAAGATCCCGCACGCACTGCAGGAGCGCATCGCCGCTTTCCAAGCCCGCGGCGGTTACTGGGTCATCAACACGGGGCGCGACATGGCCAGCCTGATGGAAACCCTGGGCCGAGCCCGGGTTTCAGTGCAGCCCGATTACCTGATCCTCGTTGAGCGCGAAATTTTTGAGCGCAAGCACGACCGCTTCTTGCCGGTGGAGCCGTGGAACAGCCGCTGCACCGAAGACCACGCTCGCTTGTTCCAGTCGGTGGCGACGGAAATGGAACAGCAAATCCAATCCCTTTCGGCACGCCACGGAGCCACCTTTTACAGTGACGCCTTTTCACCCCTGTGTGCGATTGCTCAGTCCAACCTGCAAATGGACGAGATCCACGCCGAGTTGGACACCTTTTGCCAACGGCATCCCAACCTCGTCGCGGTGCGCAACGACATCTACATACGCCTGAGTCACCGGGGCTACAGCAAGGGCACCGCCCTATCCGAATTGGGTCGCATCCTCGGCATCGGACCCGAGGCACGGGTGGCAGCCGGCGACCATCTCAACGACCTGCCCATGCTGCGCCGCGAACATGCCCATCATTTGATCTCGCCCTCGAATGCACTGGCGGCCGTGCAGCTGCAGGTCCGGGCTGAGGGCGGATGGATCGCCAGCACGACCGCCGGGAACGGAACCCTGGAAGGGCTGATTCGTCTCGGGTTCTGAACTTGAATCCGTTTTCTTAGCCTCGTGTCCACCCTGCAACTGACCGAAGCATTCTTCGCCAAGGCCGCTGGCTGGGAAGTGATGAAACACGCCCGAGCTCTACTCGCCTCGGGCAAGGTGCTGTCCTCGAATTGGACCCCGCCGCTGCTCAAAGGTGTGGTCATGTCTGATGCCACCTCGCTGCGGGCTGGGCTAGTCATCCGGCACGAGCTGGATATCGAGAACATCTGCTCGTGCCGGCAATCGCGGGAATGGGGGACATTGTGCGCCCATTCGATCGCCGTCGGCCTGCACCACTTGAAGCCGGCTGGAGCCGCGCCTGCTAGCGGTTCCGGCTCGCCCAGAAGCGCTTCAGAAAGTCCGTCCAACGCCGGTCGATCCCCCGGACCCGGATCCAGGACCCCGCTCTCCAACAAAGACCCCGTCCGCCTGCGTCGATCTGAAACAGGCAAACCGCTGGAAATTCAGGTCATCTTCCCGCCCAACCTGGCCGAAGCAATGATCCGGGATCGCGTGATGGTGATGTTTGAGGGAGTCACCGCCAACAGCCGTGCTCCGCTCAATGCGCTCATCCAGTCCGGGCCCTTCCGATTGTCGGAGGCCGACACGCGCCTGCTCGACGCGGCCGAATTAGCTGCCGGCGGGGATACTCCGGGCATGATCCAGCTCAACGGATCCGCCCTCGTGCCGCTGCTGCATTCTTTGTCCGGTCATGGCCAACTCACCCTCGGACGCAAGACCGAGTTGACGGTCTCACGGGTGCCTGCGCCCTTGCCCCTGAGTGCACACCTCGAAGTGTCCGGCGAGATTAGCCTGAGCCTGAAGAATCCAGTCAAAGGAGCGGCACTGGTCAGCAGCCCCGATGAAACTTGGCTACTGACCGCCAATACGCTCCAGCCATTGGGCTTATCCCCAGCCTTGCGAGGCGTACTGCAGTCCCCCCAACGGGTACCTCGATCGGACGTCCCCCGCTTTCTCTCACAAGACTGGCCTAAGCTCTCCGGAACTCCGGGCCTTGAGGCCGATTTCAGCCCGGAAGACTTTATTCTCGAACCCGCCCCGCCCAAATTCTTGCTCCAGTTGACCGGTGGGCTGGCCATGCTGACGGCCCTACTGCAGTGCCGCTACGGCGCCCGCATCATGACCGTCGGCGTCACCGCGCGCGAGGAAGCCGCCTGGATGCCTGACCCCGCCAACGTGCGACGCTACACGGCCCGGGACTTGTCCGCGGAACACACGGCCTTCATGCGCCTGCGGCAAGCCGGGTTTTCAGGGCCCGATTCCCAGGGTCGCTGGCAGCTCAATGGCCAGGAACGTGTGCTGGCTTACTTTTCGCGGATTCATCCAAGGTTGGAACGCGAGTGGGAGGTGTCGCTGGAGGAACGTCTGGAAACCAGCACCCGCAAAAACCTGGTGCGCGTGGAGCCCCGGTTTCAAATCACGCCCTCGGGAGAACGCTGGTTCGACCTTGAAGTCTCTTACGTGGCCGAAGACGGCGAGCGTTTCAGTGCCGCCGACATTCAGCGATTGGTGCTCGGGGGTGGCCAGGGCAAATCCCGCTCCGGAAAAACCATCCTCATCGACACCGGCGCGGTGGAAGAGTTGCAGGAAGTGCTGCTCGATTGTTCGCCCGACCAACGCGACGGACGGTACCGGATGGGAACGGCTCAGGCAGGGTTTCTGGACGCATCGTTACGAGAACAAGGTCACGCGGTCCAAGCACCCGCGGCTTGGCGAGAGCGGGTCGCCCAGCAAACCGGAATGGCAGCGCAACCGTGTCCACCGCTGGGAGCGCTCGAGTCAGTCTTGCGCCCGTACCAAAAACAGGGCGTCGCCTGGCTACGATTCCTGCGCGACCACGGCTTCGGAGGCATTCTGGCCGACGAAATGGGTCTGGGTAAAACCATTCAAGTCTTGGCCCATTGCGCCTCACTCAATGCGGCAGCGGGCGCCCAACCCCTTCGCCCCACCCTCATCGTCTGTCCCACCTCGCTGGTCACCAACTGGGCCGCTGAGGCCGCGCGCTTTGCTCCCAAGCTCCGGGTGCTCGTGCTGTCCGGGCCACAACGCCACAAGCTCTTTGCGCAAATCCCCGCTCACGATTTAGTCATCACCAGCTACGCGCTGCTTCGGCGCGATATCGAACAACACCGAGATCACGCCTTCGACACGGCGGTGCTCGACGAAGCGCAACACATCAAGAACCGCAGTACGCAAAACGCCAAGGCCGTGAAGGCCATCCCGGCGGACCACCGACTGGTGCTGACGGGCACCCCGCTAGAGAACTCAGTCCTCGATCTCTGGAGCCTCTTCGACTTCCTCATGCCCGGCTACCTGGGCAGCTCCGATGATTTCCAAGACCGTTACGAAATCCCCATTTCCAAAGAGCGGGACAAGGGCGCGATGGCCCGACTCGGCAAGCGCATCCGGCCGTTCCTGCTGCGCCGCCTCAAAAAAGACGTGCTACAAGAACTGCCCGCCAAGCTTGAGCACGTCTCCTACTGCGATCTCACACCGGCCCAGTCCAAGGTGTATGCGCAGGTCTTGGCCGCGACCCGCAAGCAGGTCGATACGGCTGTCGAGGCCAACGGACTGGCCAAGAGCCGCATGGTGATCCTCACGGCATTGCTGCGCCTGCGGCAGATTTGCTGCGACCTACGACTTTTGGATGCCGACAAGGACAACAATGCAGCCCCCGATACTGAGTCCGCATCCGACGATTCAGGCAAACTACAACTCTTTGGCGAACTGCTCGACCAGAGCCTCGACGGTGGACATCGCCTCCTCGTGTTCAGCCAGTTCACGCGGATGCTCGGTTTGCTGAAAGAAGAGCTGAAGCGGCGCGAGGTCGAGTTCTGCTACTTGGATGGTTCGACCCAAGACCGCGCCGGCGAAGTCGCGAAATTCCAGTCACCGTCAGGCCCTCCGGTGTTCCTTATTTCGCTCAAGGCGGGCGGCGTGGGCCTCAACCTCACACAAGCCGATACTGTGGTGCACTTCGATCCGTGGTGGAATCCGGCCGTCGAAGACCAGGCCACCGACCGGGCTCACCGCTTCGGTCAATCCCGCGTGGTCAGCAGCTACAAGCTCATCACCCGCGGCACGGTCGAGGAGAAGATCGTCAGCCTGCAGCAGCGCAAGCGGGAGATCATCGCCTCCACACTCACCGGTGAAGAGGCCTTCGCCGAGACCCTCAGTTGGGACGAGATCCGCGAGTTGCTCGACTAATCCGTAACAAAGCGGTTCTCGGCTCAGGGCCGAATTAGGGCGTCGGACGCCTTCGGTGCAACTGCCAAGATCCGTAGGCCATGAGCCACGGACAAGACCATCCCAGCGCGTAGGACCAGCCCAGGTAGAGCGCCATCCGCTGGGGTTGCCCGTCCATCCACCTTTGGCCGAACTCTGTCGATGGCGGCGCGGTATTCTCCTTCAACGATTGAGCCCACCGCGCCGACCGGAAGTGCACCAGCGCATTGAACAGGGCCCAGCCCACCATGACATTCAGCAGGAGCACCCTGCGCCACGGAAAACGGGCAGGCTTAAACCAACGGAGCCCTAACAAAACCGGGGGCAGGATTAGAAATCCCATCAGACTCAGCACGTACATCCAGCCATTCACAACCCGGCCAGTCTTCATTAATGAATTTGGGAATGGCCAGCGACAATGTGAACCCTACTTTATCAGGTCATGAATTCCCGTCTCCCGTTAGCCTCCGGAGATTCGCATCGTGATCAGGTCTTTCCGTGTTCCCTCGCCTCGTCCCGTTCCGCCTTCACCCTCATCGAACTGCTGGTGGTCATCGCCATCATCGCCATCTTGGCGGGCATGCTCTTGCCGGCACTCGCCAAAGCAAAACTCAAGGCCAAGGAGATCAATTGCCTGTCGCATTTCCGACAATGGGCCATCGCCTCCAACCTGTACGCCTCGGATGACGCCCGCGGTCGATTGCCCATGCTGGGCGACATCGGCAACAACCCTTGGGACGTGGCCGATGCGATGATCCCGGCAGTTCAAAAATACGGACTCACCGTGCCAATGTTCTTCTGCCCGGTCCGCAGCGCCGAATTGACCGAGGCGCAACAGTGGCTCCAGCAGCAACGCAAGCGAACCCTCGCGAGCAACGACGATCTAAAATATTACTACAACCAGCGCTGGACCTTTGGCTTCGCCATCATGCAGCACAGTTGGTGGGTGCCTCGTTCCGGACAACCGGGGTACAAAGTCATGCCGTCCACCACGCGGGTGAACACCAATTCGATGGTCGAAGGATGGCCCACGCGACTGGAAGACGCCGGCGCATCCACCAGCCCCATCATCACCGACACGCTCTACAAAGACGGCTTCGAGACCAATCTTCAGAAGGCCTGGGGCGGGCATCCGACGATGAAGGCCGACTCTGGTTTCCAAATCCAAGGCGGTCGGGCCGCCTCCATTAGCCGCGCCTTTGCCGACGGCCACGCCGACCTCGCCCGAGCCAGCGCCATCGTCTGGCGTCACTACGGCAACTGGACGAGTTTTTACTGAGATCTAGTTCGAACTGAACTGAACTGAATTTGAGACTGCAGCGCCGTTGAGAACCTTCAACTCGGTCACCCACGGCAACGACTGGCATTCAGACAGGAGGGATCGGCTTCGGGAGCATCGCAACTCTCGAAATATTTTTCGAGTTCACGACACTCCAACCCGGGCTAGGCCAGCAAGCAATCGCCTCCACCGTGTTGGCCCGCTTGAAGCCGTTCTGACTCAGACAGGCTCTTAGCCAACGAAAAGGCCTTGACGAATCCGCGACCGCATTTGCAACGTGACGTTGATTCCGGGTGGATCTTGCGGTCCCCCTTAGACGCTCTCGGCATTTCGATCGGAGATCAGGCACCATGACACCTCTAGCCCAACCATCGCTCGCCAAACCCACCCGCAGCCCCCTCTCCGCGCCACGGCTGCATCGACGCATTCAGGATGGTTTCACGCTCATCGAACTGCTGGTGGTCATCGCCATCATCGCCATCTTGGCGGGCATGCTTCTGCCGGCGCTGGCCAAGGCCAAGGCCAAAGGCAATGGCATCCTGTGCCTCAACAACACCAAGCAGTTGATGATGTCGTGGAAGCTCTACGTGGATGACCAGAACGGGAAGATCCCGCCGGCTTACTCGAGCAACCCCAACTTCAATTCCTGGGCCTACGGCAATCTCGATTGGAACACCGCCAACCGCGACAACTGGGACGTCACCAACACCTTGGCCAAGGGCTCGATCTGGCGCTACACGGGCATGACCCAGAAGATTTACAAGTGCCCGGCCGATACTTTCTTGACGCTGGGTGCCAACGGCAAACCCCGCCTCCGTAGCAACTCGATCAACTCTTGGGTCGGCATGCATGACGGACAACCCACCTGGTTCGGCAACAGCCCACCCTGGCGCATGTTCCTGAAGGACTCCGACTTCGTGCAACCCTCCGACACCTGGGTCTTTGTTGATGAGCATCCCGACAGCATCAACGACGGGTTCTTCTGCACCGACATGAAGCCAGCCCCGAATCTCGCGCAGGCGGTCATGCCTGACCTGCCGGCCAGCTACCACAACGGAGCCTGCGGTTTCGCCTTCGCCGACGGCCACTCCGAAATCAAGCGCTGGCTCGACAAGCGGACGGTCGTTCCCGTCAAGCGCACCGGCTTCAGCCCCGGCAACCAAGCCAACAACCGCGACGTCGAGTGGCTCTGGAGCAAGACCACCCAGCGGTTGAATTGAGGCCGTCACGCGGCGGGCCGTAGCTCAGACCGCCTCCCCCGTAGCGGTTACGCGGGCCGCCGGACTCGAGCTATGCAGTCGATATCACGCCCAGGCCGCCGCTGGCCGTCACTGTCTGGGTCAGGCCCTACCACCGGTCCCCAAAGGCGGTTTCCCAACTGACCAAATAGTAGGTCTTGTTGGCCTCCAGAGTGACCGGTGCCGGCAACGCGAAATACACGCACGAGCCGTCGCTGCCGCCGGTCAGATTCACCGATCCCGTCGCGCCGGGCAGGCCGATCTGGTCCTCCCGGACTATCTCGACCCGGTGCGTGCCGTTACCACCCGCAAGCTTCCGCCGGATCACATTCGGAATTCGTTCCCTGACCCTGTTTCCAGCCTCTAAGCCGTTTGGGCAGGTCTCATTGCTGCAACGCTTGGGCCTCTCCGCTAGCATGAAATCCCAACCACCTTTGCAGACCAATTGCCCGTTCTCCAAGTTCGCTGCTCTCTTTTCGGCAACAGGGGGGGGCTGACGCATCGCAGTCGATGCTGTCGTAAAATCACCCTCCAGATGAAACACTTGCATGAGCGATTTTCCCCGATGCGTGTTGGCTGGTGATTTCAAAACCCCAGACGTGAGTTTGGCTTTAAAAAAGGGCTACGACGAGCAGCAGCAAAACCCGCAGAGCCGCGAGGCGGGTGGACGAAAGACTTTTCTTTCTAGCTGCGTCAGGTCTTCAGCGGCCATCTTAAGCAGCTAAAAAAGAAGCGGGCGGGCGCATTTTATTTTCCCGCAAGGCCCGCGAACTCCTCGACGGTCAGCCCGCTGGAACGGATCAGGCTCCTCAAGGTGCCCTTGGCAACCTCCCGATGATCCGGGACGGAGAGCGTCGCCATGTGAGCGTCTTTGACCAAGATCATGTGGCTGCCGCGTTGCCTTGCCATCTGCCAACCGTCTCTGGCGAATGCCTCAACAACACCACGCCCGCTGAGCGTCGGCAACGATGCCATCAGACGGTAACCTCGACTTGCTGCGTCTCGACGGTCAGCGGCAGTCCGCGTTCGGCCCGGACTTCCAAGCAGGCGGCGATGGCGTCGCGGATGTTGGCGAGGGCTTCAACGCGGCTATCTCCCTGGCTGACACAACCGGGAATAGAAGGGCATTCGGCGATCCAAACCCCGTCCTCATCCCGATCAAGGGTGGTGACGAACTTCATACAGAATAACTTACCTTCCTTTCCCGGTCTTGGAAAGCTACCCGTTTTTCCCAACCGTTGGGGGTAAAGTAAAGGGGTCAGTTCTTGATATTGGCTACTCCCCGCCCAGTTTCCTCCGGCGATACAAGAGATGGTTCAGATAACCGCGCGTGCCCATCGTCAGACGCTCGGCGATCCACCCCAGTGTCATCGTCGTCTCCGCCCGCAAGCGCGCCGCCAAAGCCACCTTCACTGAATCCCCCTTGGGCCGAGTTTTGAGATCAGCTTCCTGCCACCGCCCCCGCTTCAACTCCTCCGCGATGATGAGTTCCGCCAGTGCCTCCGCCGTCTCCGCGCGCTCCTCGCCGTAATG
>CAINWP010000169.1 GCA_903854475.1 uncultured Verrucomicrobiota bacterium | reverse complement strand
GGGAAATGCTTGGGCGGCGGCGGCGGCACTTTGTCATAGACCGAGCGCCACACACTGTCGTGACTAATGCGCGTCAGGCCCGCGGGAGAGGGATACTGGCGGTACTCCACCACCCACATCCGTCCGCGCTCGTCGAAATTCAGAAACACGGGCTGGGCGATTTGGGGCTCGGTGAGCAACTGTTCCCATTCTAGGTCGTCGGCCACTCGAAACCGCGACAGCGAAGCTTCTGGGCTGAGAGGATTAGCAGTGGCTTCTTGAGGCAGATCCGGCGCTGCGGGGGCCGGGGTTGCCACCGGTTTGGCAGCGGTGTTCGTGGACGTGGGATTGGCCGGTTTTGAGGGCGGGATTGCCGTGGTCTCTTTCGGAGCCAGCACCGGGGGTTTCCCCGAGATCGCAGCCTCAGCCGGCGGCACGGGGTCTCGCAGGCACCAGAGGATTCCGTTCAGCAGCAGTCGGCGAAAGGAGGCCGTCTCGAAGTCATCCGGGTTGCCCAGGGAGGTAGAAAAAACTCTCCGTTGGTGCGCGGTATTAATCCACGCCACGGGCTCTAGAATGGTTTGCCCCTCCACTCGACCTTGCATGAGGGGAACGACGGTGTCGGCGGGCTGTGACTGCTTGTAAAGGTGCGAGGTGGTGACTTGCCGCGCGGACGCGACACCCGTCATGACACTGTGACCCGTTTGGCTGACGATCCCTTCGATGAGCGTGCGTGGGCTTTGAGGGGGTTTGTTATTGTAGTGCCCGCCGTATTTCATGCCCAGCACGTCGATATCGAAGGTGGGCCAAGCGGCATATCCGGGCGCTTTGGGTGTGGCATCGAATCCGTGACTGGCCGTTCGAAGGGCCACGACCGGCTTCCCCGCGGCCACATGCGCCTTGAGCAAGTCGATGAGTCGCTGGGGCGGCGTCCGGCGTCGGGTGCTCACCACCACGAGGTCTGCGTCGCGCAGGCGCTCGATGTCGGCAAAATTGGGGTCTCCCTCGACGGGCGGGGCCATCACGGTGCTGACCTCATAGCCACGGCCCGAAAGTTCGGCCGCGGCGAAGGCCGGCAGGGTTTCCCAAGTTTGGTATTCGTTCTCACCGATGAGCAGAACGATTTTCTTGTGCACATCGCCCGCAAAGCGAAAGGGCGCCTTTCCGGTGAAATCGGCCCGCGTGATGCTCGGGCACCAGAAGCGCTCGATGTGCTCGACCACCAGTTCGGTGCCACGAAAGTGCGACACATAGGGGGCCTTGCGGTGGTTGTACATCGAGTCGGTCATATCGCGCATCAACACCACATTCTGGCCCTGTTGGACCATTTGGCGGATGGCGAAGGGCCGGCCGAGAACGCACATATTAATATGCACCCCCATGATGATGACGTTGGTGATCCCGCATTGGCGCATCAGATAGAAGGCCTCGGCCGAATCGGTGATGGCATCGCCGTCGCGGATCTCTAGCGCCGGATGCTGGCGCGTCCAGGCTCCGTAGCCGGGGCATTCTGGGCACCCATCGCAGCCGCCGTCGGAATCATCGATGGGTAGTGGGGCTTCTAAGTCGCTCACTCGCGAGCACCAGCCTTGCAGGGGAATGGCGGTCTTCACCGGCGGTGCCGATTGTGCGAGTTTCCGGCCCGGGTGATCCTGATAGAATTTCAGCGTGTCGCTCGGGCAATGGAGGATGAGCATGCCCTTGGCCCGGGCGGCCAGCAGTACCTCGTTCATGGCCGGGGCCATCTCGCCCACGCGCTCGGTGGCATCGGGGCAATGGTGCTGGTCCCACATATCGCACACCACCACGGCGGTTCGGGCGGCATCCCAGGTGACGGTGCCCTCGTGAGGGGTGGCCGCCGAGAGGTTGGTAGATCCCGTGCGCCAGCGTGTGTGCAGAGTGATGGATTCGGCGTGGGCGCTGCAGTGACAGAGGGCGACCGCGAGGCAAACCCAAGCGGCCCACCAGTCGATGGCATGCCGCCACGCATCGGCCCTCGACGGAGTACGGGGGATCATTCATCGACAGATTGAACTGCTCCATCTCCCTTGACCAGCCTCTATCCCGCTTTGCCGCCTGCGTTGTGCCACGTGGGGTAGTTGAGTGGATGTTCGGAGTGCCCCAACGGGGCATGGCATACAAGCCCAGGGTGAAACCCTGGGTACGTGACACGCCAAACCGATGCGTTCTGAAGGAACGCCGCAACGCTCTGTAGGACTGGCCTTCGAATGGTGCGTCTCGGGTGCGGACTCCGCGGGACCTTGGCCTCCGCGCGCTCAGGAGACTTCGGGAAGGCCTCCGAGTCCGATCCTAGGTAGGGACCGATCTCCGAGCGGTCCGTCCCCATCGACGCGGCGCTTTCGGAGAAATCGCCCTACCTCGGAAACGCGCAGGTGAGGCCAAGTTTGCAGCAGGAACCCGCGATGTAGCCCGATGAGCCTCCGAGTCCGATCCCAGGTAGGGACCGATCTCCGAGCGGTCCGCGTGTGCCAGCATGGTTTTGCCGCCGGGCCGAACTTCCGAGAGCCAAACGATCAGTTCTGTACGCCAAATGTATCCAATCCGGTCGATTCAGAAAGGGCGAATAATAATAATAAAAGTTTTTACATGCAGTTTGACTAAACAAAAATAAATTTTACCTCCAAACACCCACCCCATCTGCACCGCATGGCCGATCTGCGTTTCGAGTGTGTTTCGGATAGTGCGTCTCTAGGGTATGGCGCAGAAACATGGGTTCCTCGCTACTTTCAGTGGGTTAGTAGCACGGCAGGGTAAGTTTCCCGGCAACGAAGTAGAGCATGTTGGTCATGTATTCGACTGACCGATACCCGCGGGCCTTGCGCTTCACAGCCGAGAACAGG
>CAINWP010000168.1 GCA_903854475.1 uncultured Verrucomicrobiota bacterium | reverse complement strand
TTCGACGCTGCGGCTACCCACGGTGATTTTAACCACGGGTTGATCGTACTGACCGTCCTTGGCGTCGGCTGCCTCAGCCGGGCTCAAGTCTTCGGGGATCTTGCCGGAACGTTTGGTGGGCAACCCCAGAGACTTGGCGGTCTTCTGGGACATCATGACCACGTTGTCCCAAGTGACCTTGGTGATGGAGTCCGGCATCTCTTGGAGCCAGCCGTTGTTGGCGAAACGGCCATCATCGACTGAGCCATCGCGGTGGAGCACCACTTCGATGTCACCGGAAACGGGCTTATGTGCCGCCAAAGCCGATGCGGCGGCCGAGACGTTGACCGAGGCGGACACCAATTCGGACGCGCTCCCGGTCAAGAAACCATCGTGCAAGAAACGCTTCCAAGCGGCGTCATCGGTGGCACCCAGGGCCTTCAGGGTTTCGCGAACAATATCATAGGGCGACACCTTCGACTCGCCGAGGATACGGGCCAGTACTTCAAGGTCGGTCAAGCCGCCAAAGAGCGGTTCAACCAGGGGTTGAACCGGTACCACAGTGCCGTCGGCCGTGCGGGCATCGCCCCAAGACTCGAGGAAGTGGGTTCCAGCCAGATGCCAGGTTGCCAAGGCGGCCGTCTCGTCTTCGTAGTAACCGAGGCGAATCACCGTGCCTGCTTTTTTGGCCACCGTCTCAAACTGGAGATCGGCCGGCGCGTTGTAGGCGGGATTGCCACCGAGAATGACCAAGGTCGATACCTGGCCCGCACTGAGTGAGGCCGTGAGCTCTTGGATACCCAGGGCAACGGATTCGGTCGGTTGCACCAAGGTCACCGTGGACCCCACCGCACCCAACACCGAGTTGATAGCTGCTGCCAACGCATGCACCGCAGGAGGCTGGGAATAACCAGCCACCACGACCGCAGCCTTGCCTGCCTCCTTCAAATCCTTGGCCACCGCTGCGGCCCAGGCCGAAAACGCGCCCGACGGGGATGCCACTCCAGAGACTCCGAGCTCGGCAGCCACCGCGGCGGCAACCTTCAGAACCTCACTCGGCTTGACCCGAAGGCGATGGTCAGCATTGCCACCGGTCAGGGACATCATCGACTCCACTACGTAGAGCCGGTTCATGCCGTCATCGGCGGATTTCCGCCCGAGGGCGAAACCGCGGATGTTGCGATGAGCGTCTTGCTCAGAACCGATGAAATCGCAATCGAGCGAAAGAATTCGGCGAGCTTTTTCGAGGTGGACCAGTGCATGGACCGGTGTGCCGCAGGCCTGAGAGTAGGCGGCGTCGGTCCCGCTGAAATCGACTGGCTCGTAAGCATGCCACGCCGATTTCGGATATTTCTCGGAAATGAGCTTCTGAAGACGGGCACGGGACGGGGAGGAAGAACGCTCGACCAAGAACGCCAGACCTTCACCGTGTTTGGCGGACGCGGCCTTAGCAACTTCGGCCAACGCATCACGCACTGCCTCGACCTTACAATCATTGCCGCCCCGGGTGTGCCGATGAGCACGGTCCGGATCGTACAAGTTCAGGATCGCCGCTTGAGCAAAAGCATCGGTGCCTCCATTGGCACCGGGCAACAGCGCATTGCCCTCGATCTTGGTCGGGCGACCGTCGCTCGACTTGACCGTCAGGGCGATCGCGCTGCCCCGCAAAGGCATGGATGTGGCGAAGTGCTGAGCCTTCCCGTAAACATAGCCCTCGGGCTGCTTGGCAAAGGGGGTCAACTCCTCCTCGGGGCGACGGCACCCGGTGGCCATGCCACCCAAGCCGGCCAAGAGGAAGCTCGCAGACATGAGCTTCATCCAGTCGCGACGGCTTTCACCATCTGGGGCGATGCTGGCACCGGCCGGAAACTCGCGCTCCATCCACTGACGGAAATCGGGTTGGTCAGCCAGCTGCTCCAAGGAACGCCAGTACTTCGGACCGGTCTCCGGTTCGTTGCAAATCGGGGGAATCGTCTTCATCAGCGGTGGCAGGTGGAACAGCTCTGGCCAGGTTGGACCTTCCAGTCGTGAACGGCTTTCTTGCCGTCGAATTCACCGTTCCAATCGAGCTTGGTCACAAGATCATTTGGCCGGATGTGTTTCTCGGGCTCCCGATGGCACTCCAGACAAAAGCCCATCGAGAGGGGCTTGGCATGGTACACTTCGTCCATTTTCTGGATCTCACCGTGGCATTTCACGCAGGAAATACCGCGGTTTACGTGAACGGAGTGGTTAAAATAAACGTAATCGGGAGTCTTGTGGATCTGCACCCAAGGAATGGGCTTTCCACTGGAGTACGACTCACGAACCAAACTCAACTTCGGGGAATCTTTGACCACGATGGAGTGGCAACGCATGCACGTCTCCGAAGCCGGGATGTTGGAAAACCACGATTTGTCGACGTCGCTATGGCAATAGCGGCAGTCGATCCCCAGCTGATCGGAGTGGATGGCGTGAGAGAACGCCACCGGTTGCTTGGGCTGGTAACCCACGCGAGTGTACTTCGGGGTGAAGTAATAGGTGATCCCCGCGATCACGGTCGGCAGCACCACGGCCGCTGCCACACCGACCATCAACGGTATTTTGTTGGTCCACCTCGGGAAAATGTCCGACATCGGGCCGCTTTCTTTGGGCTTCTATGGATCTAAACCGATTCATTCGGCCGATTCCTTCCGCCCATTGGATTAATTTCTGCACCGACCTCCACTGTTTTCTGAGAATCCATCGAGTCTTCTTCGACTGGACCCACGGCTCAACCCCTCCAACTCCGCCAGAGCCCCCTATTCAATACAGGAGTCTCAGACGGCCTTGGGAGAATGGAAAAACCCAAAACGGCGGTCAGTACCGTTGGGATAGGAGCACTCCCCTGCTGCCCAAGGCAAGCACGTGAATGGATTCCTCCCATGGCATCATGGAACCGAATACTGTGGTTAAGACATCACGGAAACCGTTTTTACCCTCGGAATCGCCGGCTCGCTCCGCTGCACCCGATGCGGTTCCCTGTTCGTTCGGCCCGCGCGCGAGGGCCGCGAGATTGCTGGATTCCCCTTTGCCCGAGATTTGACGAATCGATACGCTGGACGCCTTTCAACGGAACCGCGATGGACTACAAGAATTCCCTCAATCTGCCTCGGACGGAGTTTCCGATGCAGGCAAACCTAGTTCAGCGGGAGCCGCAACGGCTGGCCCAATGGTATAGCTCCGACCTTTATGGGCAGCTCATGGCGGCCCGGGCGCAATCGCCCCGGTTTGTCCTGCATGACGGCCCGCCCTTCGCCAACGGCGATGTGCATATTGGCACGGCGTTGAATAAGATCCTCAAGGATCTGATCCTGAAATCGAAGTCCCTGCGTGGCTTCCAAACGCCCTACGTTCCGGGCTGGGACTGCCATGGTCTGCCCATCGAGTCGAAGGTGACCCAGGAACTGCGCGCCCAAGGGAAATCCGATGCCGATGCGGCCACGATCCGAACGGCCTGCGATGCCTACGCCCGCAAATACATTGATTTGCAGCGCCAGCAATTTCAGCGCCTCGGTGTTCTGGGTGACTGGAACAACCCGTACCTGACCCTCGCTCCGCAGTATGAGGCCGATGAGTTGCGGCAGTTCGCCGACGTCGTCGAGAAGGGCTTCGTCTACCGGGGCAAAAAACCCGTTTACTGGAGCGTCCCGTTCCGGACCGCCTTGGCGGAGGCCGAGGTGGAATACGCCGATCACATCAGCCAGAGCGTGTTCGTCCGATTCCGCTTGGTCGGCGAGCCGAACACTTATGTCGTGGTTTGGACCACCACGCCCTGGACCCTGCCCGCCAACCTGGCCGTGGCCTTCAATCCGAAATTTTTCTACTCGTACGTGTTTGCCGAGGGGAACACCTACCTCGTGGCCAATTCGCTCTTGGCCCGCTTGAGCGAGAAGTGCGGCTGGGAGGGCTACCAGATTATCCGCACCGCACAGGCCGAGGAGTTGGCTTCGCTCCAGTATGAGCACCCCTTCTGCGAGCGCACCGGACGGTTGTTCCCGGCCGAGTTCGTCGATGACTCCACCGGTACTGGCTTCGTGCACATCGCCCCGGGCCACGGCATGGACGATTACCATTTGGGCTTGAGCGTCGGTCTGGCGATTTACTGCCCGGTGGACGATGAAGGCCGTCTGACCCCCACCGCCGATCTGCCCCGCGAGCAACAATTGCCGGAGTCACTGGTAGGCAAATCCACCCTCTCCAAGGCTGGCAAGTCGGAAGCCAACGAGGCCGTGTTGGTGCTCCTGACCGAAAAAGAAGCGCTGATGCGCCGGGATGATTACTCCCACAGCTATCCCCATTGCTGGCGCTCCAAGTCGCCGATCATTTTCCGGGCTGTCGACCAATGGTTCATTCGCGTGGACCACACAGTTGACGCTCCCGGAGCCCTGCCCTTCCGGCAACACGCGTTGGCCGCCATTGATTCGGTGAACTGGATTCCTGACTGGGGCAAGAGCCGTATCCAGGGGGCCGTACAGTCCCGGCCCGACTGGTGCATTTCGCGCCAACGCACTTGGGGTGTGCCTATCCCCGCTTTCTATGATGCGGCGGGCGAACCCATTCTCGATGCCCGGATCGTCCGCAACGCGGCCGACTGGATTGAGCGCGAAGGCTCGAATGTCTGGTTTGCGACGCCGGTGGAGGCGCTGTGGGCGGGATGCCGACCCACCGATTGGTCGGGCCCGGAAGCCGTGCGCAAAAGCCAGGACACGCTCGACGTGTGGATCGACTCTGGTTCCTCCAGCCGTGCCGTGCTCATGCGCCGACCCGAGCTCCGCGGTTCGGAGGGCGGTTGGCAGGCCGATGTGTATTTGGAAGGCAGCGATCAGCACCGGGGCTGGTTCCAGTCGTCCTTGCTATTGTCGCTAGCGGGTAATGGTTCGGCCCCCTTCAAGACGGTGTTGACCCACGGCTTCATGGTCGATGAAGACCGCGAGAAAATCTCCAAATCCAAGCAAGGTCAGGGCGGTTACCAGAAGCCGCAGACGGCCGAGCGCTACATCAAGGATTACGGTTGCGATGTGGTCCGCCTATGGGTCGCCTCGCAAGACTACCGCAGCGACATCGTGGTCAGCGAGGAGCGGCTCAAGAAGGTGGGCGAAACCTACCGACTCATTCGCAATACCCTGCGCTATCAACTCTCCAACTTATACGACTTCAACCCGTCGACCCAGGCGGTCGCCGATGACCAACTCAGCGGACTCGACCGTTGGATCCTGGGTGAGTTCGCCACGCTGGAGGCGGCGGTCGCTCAGGCCTACGACACCTATGAATTCCATGTTGTATACCAGTTGATCTCGCAGTTCTGCGCGGTGCAGCTCAGCGCGATGTACCATGACGTGGTGAAGGACCGGCTCTACACCGATCCCGCGGGCTCGGACCGCCGCCGCAGTACGCAAAGCGCCCTGCACCGCATCCTGACCCGGCTCACACAAGCCCTGGCTCCGATTCTGGCCTTCACGGCCGACGAGGCCTGGGAGCAAATTCCGGGAGTGTCCACGAAGTCAGTGCACTTGAGCCTCTGGAATCCGAGCACCGGCGCCGTGCCGACCGAACCTGCCTGGGTCGTCCTATTCTCATTGAGGGAGCAAGCGCTGCCCGAATTGGAAAAGGCACGTCAGGCCAAACTTATCGGTAAGAGCCTGGACGCCGTGTTGCACTTCGCCTTGCTGGCTGCGGACCGCGCGTTGGTAGCGTCGCACGAAGCCGAACTGCGGGAACTGTGCAACTGCTCGGCGGTGACCGTGACGGAAGCGGCCGAGCGCCAAATCACGGTGCAAGTCGCCGGCGAAGCGGGCCGCAAGAAGTGCGAACGCTGCTGGCACTGGGAACTCAATGTCGGCGAAAATCCGGCCCACCCGCCCCTATGTGGTCGTTGCGTCGAAGCGGTGATCTCTCTGGCCTGAGCAAAACCAATCACCAGAACTCACCACACGGGCGACACGAGTCACTCCGGGCGCGGCAATGAGAACGGTACCTTGAGGCGATAAAGCCGCATCGGACCGTTGCCGTCAGGATCGGGCACCGGAGCTGCAGAAGCGCGCCCAACGAAGTTGCTCAAGGTCAACCAAGGTCCCTGGAGCGCCGAGGACACTTCCACTGTGTGTGCCATGGGAAAGGATCCCGTCAGTTGGACGCCGGGCAACCGGGGGTCTGGGGTGGGCGGAGCCAACGGAGCCAGCTCGGTGATGTCCACATAGAGCAGTCCCGCGTAGAGCTGGGCCAGGCTCAAGGGGTCAAAGTAACTCAGCAACGGAAGTTCGTTGAAAGCGCCACCGGCCGGGTAAACCACGTTGGTCGCCCGCCGGACGGGCTGGAAGGTGTTCAAGCGATTGTATACATTGGTATTGCTCACCACCCGGCCAAACACCGTGAAACCGCCATTCTGGTTGTCCAAATTCGCCGAGTTATCCCCGAAGCTCAGGAACCACTGGCTGGATGCCGAGTGGGGACCTCCGGAGTAGACCACACCGTCTTTGGAAATGGTCCAAATCTGGGTCGCGCCAGAACCATTGGTGGCCACAATCCGTTCCGTGTACACCTCGAAGGTCGAGATCTCAGGAAAGGCATTGGTGTAGGTAATGACGTTGGTCTTCAGGCCGGCAAACTGGGTGAAGGCCACCGCCGCATTGGTCAATCGTACCGTCGCCAACCCATTGGAGCTCGCCCCTTTCTTGGCCATCGACAGGGTGCCGTAGAGGTTCCGGTAGCGCGGGCCAATGTCGAATTCGTTGGAGACATTGGCAAACTCCGAAACCGACTCCACCGAATTGCTCACCGTCCCCCGATTAGCTACCCGAAACCCACCGCCCTGGATCACAAAATTGGGCACGATCCGGTGGGCGATCATATTGGTGTAGCGTCCAGACCGGACGTACTTCAGGAAGTTGGCGGTGGTGAGGGGTTTCTCTTGGTCGAACAACTCGACCACCACATCGCCCAAGGCCGTTCGAAACTGCACCAGCGTGCCCGCTTGAACGGTCATCTGCCTCGCGACCAGCAGCATCCAGCCACCGAGCAACACTCCCATCATCCGTTTCATCAATAAAACCTCCGTTGAACCTGCGAAAACTTTGTTAGAACTGAGCCTCGACGTAATACGTGATGGATCGACCCTCGATCAGGCCTCGATCAACTCCGGCTTTTCCATGAAGGCGTAGCACAGGATATGCAGGATGTGCATTTGAACATCCTCTACGCGGCCGTAGTGGGTATCGTCGACGACCACCACTTGATCGGCCAACTCGGCCAGGCGACCCCGCTTGGCGCCCACCAGCGCGATGGTCTTGACCCCCTGGGCCTTGGCATACTCAAAAGCCTTCACCAAGTTGGGCGAATTACCACTGACGCTGGCCGTGATGAGCACGTCGCCTTTGCGGGCGTAATTGGCCAACTGCCGCGAGAAGATTTCGTCGTAGGAGTAGTCGTTCCCGAGGGCCGTCATCCAGGCAACGTTGTCGGTGAGCGAGAGTACCCGGAAACGGCGTGGCAGCGTGTCGCTGGACCCCTTGCCCAAATCGACCGCGAAGTGACTGGCGTTGGCCGCGCTGCCTCCGTTGCCAATAGCGAAGATTTGTTGGTCTTGAGACCACGCCACGCGAAGGGTTTCTACAAGGGCGGCAATCTCGGCGGGCTTCACAGAATCGACGGCGCGCTTCTGAGCCTCCAGGTAGTCAGCAATCCACTGAGTCATCATGTCCGAGAACTTTGAAGGGAAACTCTCGCAACGTCGAGATTGTCGTCGGGGAAGATCCGCCCAAGACTACCTCGGTCATGGCACGGATCCTAATCACCGGTTCGACCGGCTTCATTGGCTCGGCCGTTCTGCGCCAAGCCTTGGATGCGGGTCATGAGGTGGGCGTGCTCCTCCGGCGCGAACATCCGGCACCAAAAACCGCTTCTCCGGCTTCCGCCTCATCATCGGCGGTGACCGTATTGACCGGTTCAATGGCCGAGCCTCCTTGGGAAGCCCTCCGCCGATTTTCAGCCGATACCCTCATTCATTGCGCTTGGATCGCCACCCCGGGGACCTATCTGGAGTCTCCAGAAAATGAGCACCACGCCCATTGGTCCGAGGCCTTAACCCTGGGACTCGTAGAGCAAGGACTGAAACAACTGGTGATCCTAGGCACTTGCATCGAATACCGCATGGGGGCGGCCCGATTGCATGAAACCGAAACGCCGTTGGAACCGACGACTCCCTACGCCCGCGCCAAAGATCAGTTGCGCCGACGACTCGTCGAGCGACTGGCCCACCATCCCGGGGTTCGCTTGGCGTGGGGCCGAGTTTTTTATCCATACGGAGACGGCGAGCACCCGGCCCGATTGTGTTCATCGCTCATCTCGAGCCTCCGTCGGGGCGATGAAGTCGTTCTCAAGACACCCGAAAGCACCAAGGACTACATCCACATCAGCGATCTGGCTGGGGCCATCCTCCGAGTCGCCGAGGCTCGTTTGGATGGATCGGTGAATCTGGGCACCGGAGAAGGAGTGACCATCCGGGAAATCGCCGAGCGGTTGGCAACACTGCTCGAGCGACCCGACCGGGTCCGAGTCGCGAGCCCGGCGGCTCCAGACCCCCTCGGGTTCATCGTCGCCGATGCAGGTCGACTGCGGAAACTGGGTTGGGAGCCGAAGGTGACGCTTGAGTCGGGTCTCCGCCGACTGATAGACACTCCCACCTCATGAAACTCCGGCACGATTGCCCTGGATGTGCCGGGAAGCGGCTGGGTTCCCCCTTTGTGTTGCCGCGGCAACCGGTGGTGTTGAACTACCGCTTTCCCGATGCCCGAGCCGCCAGCCGTGTTCCCCGGCGCGATGTCTCCCTGGTCCAGTGCGCCCGCTGCCATTTGGTGTTCAATGCCACCTTCGATCCGGCGGTCATTCCGTACGACGACGCCTACGAAAACCGCCAGTGCTTCTCCGACGCCTTCACCCGCCATTTGACGGGACTGGCCACGCGACTGACCCAACACCTTCCGGCCTCGGGCGGCAGAATCCTCGAGGTGGGCTGCGGTAAGGGAGATTTCCTGCGGCTGCTCTGCCAGGTTTCCGGCGCCACGGCCGAGGGCTACGACACGAGCTACGAGGGAGCCGAGCACGAACCGAGCATCCGCTTCCACCGTCGGTACGTCAGTGCAGCCGACATCCAGGAACGGTTCGACCTCATCGTGTGTCGGCATGTCGTAGAACATGTTCCCGAGATCGGCGTCTTTCTTGAGGCATTGGCCGCCATGGCCCGCGCGTCGGGCGATCCGCGCGTCATCATCGAAACCCCACGGCTCGAATGGATCATTCAGAACCGATGCCTGTGGGATGTGTTCTACGAGCACTGCAATTATTTCACGATGGGGGCCTTGGCTCATTTGTGCCGAAGGGTCGGATTCCGAGTGGTACGCCACACCGGCGTCTTTCAAGGCCAATACCAGTTCCTGGAACTCCGACTGGCTAAGACGGCCCGCCTTCCGGCCGCTCCCCCACGACGCCCGCATGACCGTCTGGCTCCCTTCGCCCGTGCGGCCCGGCACCATTTGAATCAGGTCGAGGCCCAGATCGCCGCTGCGAGCCCCGCCGGCCGCTGGGCCATTTGGGGCGCCGGAGCCAAGGGTGTGGCGCTGGTCAACCAACTCCAATCGGTGCAACCCGTCTGCGTCATCGACTCCAACGCCGCCAAGCAAGGCTGCGTCATTCCCGGAAGCCGGGTCCCGGTGGTCGCTCCGCACGATCAACGTGTGGTCGGGCTGGAGCTCATCCTCATTGCCAACCCGAACTACGCCGGGGAGATTGCCTCGGTCCTGAAATCCCTCGGCTATCGCGGCCAACTCCAGATTCTCCGATGAAACTGACCCTCGACACTGAACAGAAGACGCTGTCCCTCGACAACAACGGGCAGACGGAAACCGTGCCGCTGTATTCCGACCGCGCCTTCGACCTGATTTCCGAGCAATGGCTCAAGGTGGGCTGGAACCAACGCTACTCCTACACGTTCTCGTGGATGGGACGCCCGGTGATCCAGTTGCCCGAAGACATCGTGCGCATCCAGGAAGTGCTGTATCAGGTGAAGCCGGACGTGGTCATCGAAACCGGCGTGGCCCATGGCGGCTCCCTCATCCTCTACGCTTCGCTGTTCAAGGCGATGGGCAAGGGACGCGTCATCGGCGTCGATATCGAGATCCGCCCACACAACCGCGAGGGCATCGAGACCCACGAACTCGGCGGCCTCATCACCCTCATCGAGGGCAGCTCCACCGCGACCTCCACGTTGGAGCAGGTGCGTTCCCACCTGAAGCCAGGTGAGACCGTGCTGGTTATCCTCGACTCCGATCACAGCAAGGGGCATGTGGCTGCCGAGCTCGAAGCTTACCAGGCCTTGGTGACGCCGGGTTCGTACATCGTGGCCACCGACGGGATCATGAAGGACTTGCACGACGTCCCGCGCGGGCGTCCGGAATGGACCTGGGACCACCCGACCGCCGCCGCCGCCGAGTTCGCCCAAGCCCACCCCGAATTCGTCCTCGAGCAACCGGCTTGGCTCTTCAACGAGAGCGGTCTCAGCCGCAATCTCACCCACTGGCCCGGCGCCTACCTGCGACGGCTTTGATCCGAAGCACGCTGCCGGGTCCCTGAACAAAATTAGATCAACATACCAAAGACATT
>CAINWP010000167.1 GCA_903854475.1 uncultured Verrucomicrobiota bacterium | reverse complement strand
GGGACGGACCGCTCGGAGATCGGTCCCTACCCAGGAGCACGATCGGCTCACACGGACCGCTCGGAGATCGGTCCCTACCCAACACAACGATCGCAGGATAAGCCTACCTCCCCCATCACCCAACGAGTCGGATCAGACATGGATAGCTCGACCCTATCCACCGACGCTATGGCCGCAGATGAGTCGGTGATGGAATTGGCCCGCAAAACTGCAACGCTGAGAATCAGTAGTCTGGGCGCAATCAGTGAAGACTCCATCGCTTTTGTTTTAGCGATGGGGTCTTGGTGTCCGGTGTTCGATGGACAGATAACAGACATTCCATATTACGGTGATTTTACGCGGTAAAATCGTTCCGTCTCGTCCGTCAGCGGTTCGGTCGTAAATAGGAAAAGGCCGGAACCGTTATTGGTGGGCGTGCCGACCACAGTCCAATAAGTCAGGGGCAACGATAGGTTGGTGCTAGAGAGCACGGTGAAGGTAGCGCCGGTATTGTTGGTGAACGCCAATTGGTACGCTCCACTGGGCAGCATCTTCGAGCCTGTCAAAACCGGTGGCAGCGTGCCTCCGAGCGGTGAGACGCTCGCCGGTAGTTGGGCATGGGTCAGAGTTTCGTGAACCAAGTTCCAGACGGCCCGTTGAGCATTGGGCCGGATTTGGTTCTCGATGAGCGTCCCCGTCTTCGTCATGGGGAGCCCGGCGCGGTTATGGTAGTGGTTGTAGCCCACCTCCCAGGATTCGAAACGGCTGGCGGAGGGGGTGTTGTTGGCCGACGTGCTTTGCATCGAGCCACTGAGGAACTGGGACGCCATCAATTCCAGCGCCTCGGTGAAGCGCCGCGTATTGGCGGTGTACACATCCACACCTTGGTGCCAGGCGGTTTCTGCGGCGTGAAGGGCTGAACCCAGTGCGAACTGCGTGTGGTGACCATTGTCCCGGCACGTTTCCTGGGTCAGGCCATCGGTCCACAGGGTGGGATTGAACCAAAAATTCTGCACGTTGCCGCCATCGCCGGCGATCGGCGGCGGTGTTCCCGCAGAGGTGAGATAAATATAGCTGGGGAGACGTTTAGCCAGGCGAGAGAGCCCCGCGTTGAACTCCGTCCTGTCTTCGTTGAAGACGGCAATCGCCATCATGGCGTCGATTTGCGTCAAATCCACGTTGCCGTTCCAGGTGCTCATCCGGTTCAACTGCGGATAGAAGGCCCGCTTGAACATGGCTTGGAGATGGGCGATGTCGTTGGTGGTCCAGCCCGGATAACCCCGCATGATTTCGGCTGCCGGGGCGAAGACCGCGCCGATCCAGCCCGCCTGTAACTTGTCCTGATCGGAGCCGGCGGTGAAGGATTGCAAATTTGTCCAAGAGTTCAGGATCGCGATCGATCGATTCGCGTAGATTGCGTTGCCCGAGTAATACCACAGGAGCGCCTGAGTGTACGACGCGATGGCGTCATCTCGCGAGAGTTCAGCGTCACCGCTGCTGGAATTGATGGTGGTCTTTCCATGTGGCGTGCGAGTGGCGTAACTGGAAGCCCCAAGTCGGTCGAACTCGGCTCTCCACGGCTGGGCCTTCGCCTGGATTTTGGCCTTAACGAAGTCCAGTTCGCCTCTGGAATCCAGCGCACCCGGATGCACAAAAGTGGAGGCGGCATAGGCGGCAGCCGTGATCGCCCAGGCGGCCATCGCCAAGGCCAGGTGTTTAACACAATTCATGGTGTGAATCAGGTTGGGAATTTGTTCCCTGATTCCGCACCCTGACCCCGTTTCAAGGAGGATCAAACCCTTTTGCTCATTCGACGGGCTCGCTGCCGCGTTGCTGGATCCAGGGGACGTCACGGGGGGCCTTGCGGTCACCGGCGAGGCCCTTGCGGAGGGTTCCGGGGTCGAGCCAGCGGTGAATCTCGGAGTGGCCGTCGGCGAAGCTCAGCCCGGCGGCCCCGTTGTGGTAGGCGGCCGGCAGGTTGCCCCAGAGCTGGTTCGGTTCCATTGAGACGAGGATGTAGCCGTCGTCGACGCTCTCCTCGCGTTCGTCGATGAAGACGAACATTTGGCTGGGCGAGCGCATGTCGCCGAGCTTGCGGAAAGTTCGCCAAGTCTTGGCCATGAGGTCGGTGTGCCAGCTCTGTCCGTTCATGTAGCCGTTCATCGACACGCTGCGGGTGCGCGGCTGGTCCCGGCCGCCGAGTCGCACCGTGCTGCGGTCGGCAGGGCAGCGGTAGATGGTGGCCGACTGGTTGTACGGCCAGAGCAGTCCGTTGGGTGGCTTGAGCAGGTTCAGGTTCGTGGCGTCGGGCGTGTTGCCCATAATCCAGCCGGCGACCCAGCCCTTCTGGTCGCCGGTGCCGTTGAGCACGAGGCGCTGCTGGTGGTCTTCGGCGTACATGATCCAGGCCAGTTGCAACTGCTTGGTGTGGTTGAGGCACTGGATGCCCTGGGCCTTGCTCTTGGCCTTGGCCAGGGCCGGCAGGAGCATTCCGGCCAAGATCGCGATGATGGCGATGACCACGAGCAGTTCGATTAGGGTAAAAGCCCTCCGACGAACGATGGTGAGGACAGGAGGAGGTGTCATGGCAGCGTTGGGGATTCT
>CAINWP010000166.1 GCA_903854475.1 uncultured Verrucomicrobiota bacterium | reverse complement strand
CTCCGAGCGGTCCGTGTGTGCAGACGCGGCGCTTTCGGAGAAATCGCCCTACCTCGGAAACGAATGGGTGAGGCCGAGTTTGTAGCAGGAATCCGGCATGTAGCCCGATAAGCCTCCTAGTCCGATTACCCGGCTCTGCCTCCTATTCCGATCCAGCTCCTAGGTAGGGACCGATCTCCGAGCGGTCCGTGAATAAAGCGTGGAGTGATTTATAAATAACGGCTAACAATTCAGGGTCATTTCACTTTATCAAGACCCGGATTCGGATCCTGCAGCGGCTGCCTGAGGTGTTTTACCAAAATACAATGGCAATGATCCTTGATGCACTCCATCCACTGCTAGGTCTACTGTATATTCTCCAAATTGGTCTAATTTCAACCCATTGATTTGCATTACTAGATTGAAGGTGGCGCTTTGGGCTTGTTCAGTGAATCGCACCCCGACTTGGGCATCCACATTTGGCATGATCATTTTCCCATCTTGATCGGCTAGGGTCACCCGCAGCTTGTGGTTGCCCTCTTCGATTCGATGGAAGCGCATTCGAGCGACAACGGCACAGTGGGTCACGGTGTACGGGGCCTCGGCGGCAGCGATCGAATCGAAGGCTCCCAGAATGCAGACCTTGCCGCCGTAGTCCACGGCCGAGTCACACAGGGTAAAGATTTCAAGTTTCAACGACCTCAGTATGGAAGGTGCGACGCCTCCGGTAAAGCTTCAGCCTTGCCAAAAAGTTGGGTCCTTTGCCTCCAAACCAGGTGCCGCCACCCTATGTCATCCAGAAAACGGTGTTCCCGACTCAGGTTGCCCACCCCGCGACCAAGGCAACCGACGTGCGGGATGCGAGGCCAAAGCGTCGGCGGGAGGAGCAATCGGTTGATTGCGAAACCGGGCAGTCGCTTTGAAACGCTGGAAAGATCAAAAAACCCAATAAAACAGCAAAAAGCTCAGACGGCTGATCTGCAAAAATTTCAAAAATGAAAAAACAACTTGGTTTATTGCAACCAGCCTCCCAATCTGGACCCTCTGTAATGAACCATGTCCGGACGACACAATCTAGAATTGTTGGAGCCCCGGGTCATGCTTTCCGCCGATGGATTGGCGGGAGGCTTGGCAATGCAGGGTCGTGTCCAGGACTTAGACTCCATCGGCGCAATCGAGGTATTTCAAGATACTCGGTCAATCGCTGCGGATTGGATGCAAGGGCAACCGGTCAAGTCTTCCGTAGAAGCTCTG
Organism: uncultured Verrucomicrobiota bacterium; assembly: GCA_903854475.1. Lineage (GTDB taxonomy): Bacteria > Verrucomicrobiota > Verrucomicrobiia > Limisphaerales > UBA9464 > SXXZ01. Next base: position 8,403 of record CAINWP010000166.1, on the reverse strand, counting down.
GATGACCTCTTCGATGGTCTCGATGGTGAGGCACTTTTGGTCGGAATGTCTCCGATGGATGGAGCCTCCGAAATCCTCGAGAACGGCGCTGACCAGGATCCGGGATTCGCGTCGGAATCTCAGCGAGGGACTTCGGCCTCGAAATTGGCCGAGGTGACCGCCAAGAGCGGATCCTCTGTCGTTCTTGATGGCACATCCGGCGCTGGCACGGACAGTCGCGACTTCGTCACTGGCAGCAGTGCATCCAATTTGACAATCGGTCTGGGCTTTTTTGTCGACTATTTGATCGTCGGTGGCGGTGGTAGCGGTGGAACTCCGGGTTCGGCAAGTAGTGGTGAAAACCATTTTGGAACTGGTGGCGGTGGCGGTGGTGGTGTGGTTGTCACCGCTGGAGTTCAGCTTGTTCCGGCCTCGTATTCCATCACGGTGGGGGCCGGTGGTAATGCGCCGAATTATTCGTCCAGCACTTCTAATAGAGGCAACAACGGTGGGCAGTCGAGCTTCAGCAGTGTCGTCGCATTGGGCGGCGGCGGGGGTGGCGGCGGGGCCGCAAGATTTTCCGGAGCCGGTGCTAATGGTGCGTCGGGTGGCGGTGGTGGTGGCTATGGGACCAATTCAGGGGGATCAGCGCTGACCACCTATGGATCTCCAGGTTATGCTGGAGGAGTTTCCACAGGGCGCAGTTCAGATGATAGGGGTGCGGGCGGTGGTGGCGGCGGTGCTGGGGCCCCGGGCTCCAATGCGAGTGTAAGTGACACCATTGGTGGTAGAGGTGGAGCTGGTTTAAACTCCAGCAGTTCAGGGGCTTCCACAGTCTACGGCGGTGGTGGTGGTGGTGGAGCGATCAACACCAACTCCAACTTACTTGATAGGGGTTCTGAAACAGCGGGATCCGGCGGATCGGGTGGTGGAGGGGCGGGTTCGACTTCGGGCAATGCCGGGTCAGGAACCGATGGCCTTGGCGGTGGTGGCGGTGGTCGCGGTTATAATGGAGTGGGTGGAGATGGCGGGAATGGTGTTGTTATTATCCGGTATGCAGGTTCGGCGATCGGTTCCGGCGGGGCGAATGGAACCGGGGCTGCGGCTGGTTATACCGTTCATCAGTTCACCACGGTAGGGACCTCTTCCCTGGACCTCAGTAGTGTCAATCTGGCGACTCGCTTAGGGGTCAGCGTATCTGGAAAGATTTCCGGTAGCGGTGGCCTTGTCTACAATGGACCCGGCAAGTTGACGGTCTCCAATGCGGCTAATGATTATAGTGGAGCCACCGTAGTGGCTTCGGGGACAATGGTTGTGTCAGGTTCCATCGCCTCTTCGAGTGGTGTTACGGTCAAGAACGGAGCAGTCCTACGGATCTCGGCGAGTCAGCACTTGAAGGGCATTACTGTCGAATCCGGTGGAAGCTTGATTATTGATAGCGGCGTCACTGTCACGGCAGACAAATACAACAACGCCAATACCGCCGGAGCTTCCGGGGCCGTCACAGTTTCCTCTCTGACGTTATCTGGTAGTACTGGAATGGTGGGTACTTGGGCCAATGCCGGAGATACTATCACTGCAACGGTGGTTTTCACCGGTTGGGTTGCTTGCTCGGGCACGGCCGCGGGTTCACCGTTGCTGGGATTAAATGTTGGAGAATCAACAGTCAACGCATCGGTACAAAGCTCTGGAAAGCAGTTTGTGTTGTCCGATCGCTTGTCCTTTCTCCACACGGTCGGCACTGGAGATAATGACTCGAATGGTATCTCCATCGGGGCAAACAGCATAAGCCTCAACACCGGTTCGATTTCCGGTCCTGTGAATCAGACCGTGGATTTGTACCACACTGCGGTTGGCGACGATATTAATTTCAAGGTGGATACCCTTTCCCCGGTCCTGCCGGGTCTCTCTCTTGGGTCCGGTGTTGCGGGTGGTGCGACTTCCTCCGAAGCCATTCAGAGTTTGGGTGTTATCACGGTGACCGCTGAAACGGGCTCCAGCGTCAGTTTGACCTTTTCTGGCTTGGGGATCGTAACCAAGGTGGTCTCGGGTTCGACGGCGGCCCAAGCAGTGGTGTTGACAACTGCGAATTTGGCGACCCTCGGAAACGGCTCGATCAGCGTGTCAGCGACCGCGACCGATCCCGCCGGAAACATTGGATCCGCAGCAACGACCAGTTTCACTTTAGATAGCGTTGTACCAACGGTTGCCTCTGTGGCGCTGACTGCCTCTTCGGGTAGTTCAAGTGGCCTTTCTAAGGCGGGAGATGTGTTGACCGCAACGGTCACATTCTCCGAATCGGTACTTGTCTCTGGGTCTCCGAGTTTGTCGATGGTGATCGGAACCACTTCCGTAGTCGCCTCGTATCAATCTGGGTCCGGGACCAGTTTGGTTACATTCGCTTACACCATTCTAGCCGGGCAGAATGATAGCGATGGCGTGAGTATCGCCAAAAACAGCATTGCCCTCAACGGGGGGGGGATCAACGATTTGGCCGGCAACGCCGCGACGATCAGCCATAACGCCGTTGCCGCGAACACTTCGTACAAAGTCGATACGAAGGACTATGTGACGCTTTCGTGGTCGAACCTGACTGGGGTTTATGGATCTAAAGGGGCCTTCATTGCTCCGACCGCTACTCTCAATGGTTCATCCGTAGCGGGTTCCTTCGCGTTCGCTTCCAGCAACACTGGGGCCGTCACGATTTCCGGATCTAATTATACGGCTACTGGAGTGGGATCGTCGACCATCACTGCCACTTTTACGCCTTCGAATACTTCTGCAGTGGCCTCCGGTCAGACGGTGACCATGACGTTTACTGTGAGCCCGAAGGCGATCACGCTCACCGGCATCGCCGTCGCCAACAGAGTGTACAACGGTACCACTTCGGCCTCCATTACCGGTGTGCCATCCTACTCGGGCTTGTTGACGGGCGAGAGTTTTACGGTGACTGGTAGTGCGACTGCGGTTTTCGCCTCGAAAGACGTCGGAACCGGAAAATCGGTGACAGTGACCGGTTACTTGGCTCCGAATGCTAATTACACGATTTCACAACCCACCGGCCTGACCGCCAACATTACCGCGAAGCTCCTCACGATCGGAAGTTCGACGGTCGCTTCCCGAAGCTATGACGGGACCACAACGCCCGGGGCAGTGACAGTCGGCACCTTGTCGGGCTTTGTTGGTTCGGAGACCGTCACCGCGACGGCAACGGGTTCGTCTTACTCCAGTGCGAATGTCGGCTCCTACTCGACCACGGTGACGTTTGCGCTGGCGGACGGGAACAACGGTGGACTGGCCTCGAACTACAGCTTGGCGAATGGAACCGCCACGGGCTCGGTGACGGCGAAAGCGTTGGCGATTACAGCTAACACTGTTTCTAAGGTGGTGGGCACGAATCGGACCTTCGGTGCGGGCTCAGTGGCATTCTCGACCAACGGGTTGGTCGCTGGAGAGTCGATCGGTTCGGTTACCTTGGCAGCCTCGGGCGGCACCGCGGCCGCTGATCTAGTGGGCTCGTACACGCTGACACCCACTGCCGCGACGGGTGGAACCTTTAAAGCATCAAATTACACGATCACGTATATCGCCGGTACTTTGAGAGTGATTTCGACTTCGTTGGTGAATCCGTCGCTCTCCTGGACCGGTGCTGTTCAGAAGACTTACGGGGACACCAGTCTGGTTCTGCCGTTGGCCAAAGATGGAAGCACTGAAGTGAGTGGGTCCTTCACTTTCGCCTCCTCGAATCCCTCGGTTTTCATCGCTGCTGGGGGAGTTTTTTCAGCGGTCGGGGTCGGTACGACCCAGGTGACGGCGACGTTTACCCCCTCCAACCCCAGCGCTTACGAATCCGGAACGACTATTTCGATTGATGTGACGGTAGTGCCCCGGGTGGTGGTTTTGAGCGGTACTCGGGCCTATGATGGTACCACGGGCATCGCAGCGGCGCTTCTGTCCATCACCAACAAAGTGGGTTCCGATGTCATTGGTCTCGTCTCCGGCGGTTCCGCAGTGATCACTGACAAAGGGGTGGGTAACCAGAACATTTCCAGTGTTGGAACTCTGAGTCTCGACGGGGCAGCTAAGACCAATTACACGCTTTCGGGTTCAACCGGTGTCGTCTCTGTTTCACAAAAGGCTATTACCGTAACCGCACCCGCTGTTTCGAAGGTCTATGATAGTGGGTTGACAGCCGCTGGTAGTGCGACCGTCGGTAGTTTGGCTGCGGGCGAATCGATCAAGGTGGCAGCAGTTCTCGCCTTCCTGGATCGAAACGTTGGTCACAGCAACAAGACGGTGCGGGCTTCGGGGTTGAGGATTCAGGATGTGAGTGGGGCGGATGTCACGGCCAACTACTCGGTTAATTACGCGGACAATGTGGTGAGCACCATCGTCGCGAAGCCGTTGATACTCTCAGGGTTAAGCAGTGCTTCAAAAGTCTACGATGGGACTACTACTGCGGTTGTCTCAGGCACCGCTGTGCTTCAAGCGGCAATCGCGGCCACTGCGGGGACCAGCACCGATGGCAAACCTTATTTGGGAGACGACGTTTCCTTAGCGGGCACTGCGACCGCGACCTTCAACTCGAAGGAGGTTGCCACAGCGAATCAAGTCGCTTTTGGCGGACTGAGCCTCGCTGGAACCAGGTCCGCGAATTACACATTAAGCTCGATTGTGACTAATTCCCCGAGGATCACTCCACGGGTCCTGACGGTCGCATCCACAATCGCCTCCAAGTCTTACGATGGGACCACGACGCCCGGGGCTGTGATCGTGGGTACGGTGACCGGATTGCTGGGGAACGAGAAATTAGTTGTCACGGCCACCGCAGTTGCTTATCCGAGCGCCTTGGCGGGCACCTACCCGGGAGTAACGATTAACTACACCTTAGCTGATGGGGCGAGCGGCGGTTTGGCTTCGAACTATTTGCTCACTTCCGGTTCAGCGACCGGGGTTATCGCCAACGAATCAAAGACCCTGTCCGGGAGTGGAACCGAAGCCATCCAAGTTTCTGGTGGACTGGATCTCCGCGTCAGTGGCAACGCCAGCCAATCCGGTATTATCTCGGGCAACGGTGCTTTAAACTTACTCTTCCAATCCGGTTCGACCCTCGATCTTTCGGGCAATCACACTCACACCGGTCCGATGAGCATTTCGGGCGGAACCCTTGAGCTCCAGTCCGGATCGTCTCTCTCGTCATCGTTGATTAGCATCGGCAGCGGCAGTATTCTGGATGTCACTTCTGTCTCGCCATTTTCTGTGGGGCTTTCGCAAACTTTGGGAGGATCGGGTACTGTCCGTGGCAGCATCAGCATCTTAGGAACATTAAGCCCCGGTACCTCGCCCGGTCTTTTGACCATCGACGGCGGTTTGTCCATGGAAACCGGATCCACCATGGTTTGGGACTTGTCTTCCAACACCAATTCGGGACGGGGGACCCAATACGACGCCGTCAACGTTTCTGGAAACATGGCGTTCAATGGTGCTGTGAATTTGAGGGTGGTCTTGAACGGAGACGGGAGTGCGGTGAAGTTCACCGATAGTTTTTGGAGCACCAGTCACGTGGGAGATCAGGGGTGGCTCGTCTATGACAGCACTGGTTCTGGATCGACCACGGGCGTCGAGAAGATCCAGGTGACGGTGAGCGGGGACAGTGCCAATGCCGCCTTTAGCCGTGGACTCTTCTTCCTCAAAACCGTGGGTAATGACGTTTACCTCAACTATGCTGCGAATCCCACGATCAGTATCAGCTCCGGCAATTTGCAGTCGGGCTCAAAAGATTCAGCATTGCCTACGTCCGTGAGCGTCAAAGTTAAGGATGGCGGTATTGCCTTGGTGGGGGTTCCGGTTTCATTCGCAGTGGGCGCAGAAGGTAGTATTGCCAATACGTTGGTCGTGACCAACGCTTCCGGTATTGGTGTCGCCGGTGTTTGGACGCTGGGTTCAACCGCGACGACCAACACCTTGGTGGCTCGCGTGCAAGGATCAGGGTCCGGCAGTCCGATGTCGGTGACGTTCAACGCGACGGTGGCTGGGGTTCCATTCATCACTCTCGGTGATATTTCAATCCGGGGAACCTACAACGACGCAACTCCCTCGACGGGCCCTCCAAGCGTCGTAACTCAAGTCACCGATGCCGAGTTGGTCTTCGGTATTCCGTCGCTATTCAGCCTGCGGCCAACCGCGACAGGATCCTCGGTCACTTACAAGAAGTACGATCAGTCGGTTACTTTAGGAGGGGTTGAATACAAAGCCGGGGCGCAGCAAGTCCTTGTGATCGGTGGGCAGATCGATCTAGGCCCGACCTTCTCGATGGTTGGCAATTTCAACATCATCCTCGATTCGGGAGCCACGGATTCGCCCGAGGCACCCCTCGAAATCCGGGTGCTCTTCGCCAACCTAACTTTTCAGGTCCAGAATGATTCTGCGTCTCTAGTGCAAGTAGTCGGTAACGGGGAGTTCGGATACAGCCGTGGCACGGGGTTACTCATCGAGAGCTTCAATGTCACCAGCTTCGACTTCCTCCCTGGGAAACAGTCAGCTGCGACCAATTTCTCAAATCCGGGTGCCCCGGCGGTCGGATTGGACAAATCTGGTTCAGAATTGCAACCGGCGTCGCCGAATCTCCCGTTCACCATCAAGTTCGGCAGCCTGACCCTCACGGACCTCGGGATGGGTGTCGCTGATTTAGGGATCGCATTCACAGAAGACCTCCAGGTTCAGTTGTCGATCTCGCTAGCTATCGGTATCAAGACCGGATCGATTGGATTGTTGGGAGATTTCACCGCGAACATTTCGGATCGCGAAGACAGCGATGAAGAGGGTGGTGACCATGATGATTATGCGATCATCGGGACATTCATCACCGACGCAGTCCTCGATCCAACCCAGAACTACGTTAAATCGACGGGTGACGCGGGGGATTTTGATTTCCAGATTGACACGATTGAGGTGTGGATTGGGCGGTTGTTTAAAGTGACCGCAATAGATAGCGTATTTAGCCCGGCAGCACAGGTCGATGAGGCCATGGTTGAAATTACGAAAGCTGAAGTTTCATTGAAGGTCGGTCCGCTTGCCGTGGGTGGGGAAGCCAGCAACTTCGGTTTCTTCGCCAACGGTAAAGCCTACACCGGCAAGGATTTTTCGGTTACCGTGAGTCTTGGGAAAAACGATCAGAATTCGTTGTCGCTGCCTGAGTGGCTGCCGCTCAAAGAACTCAAGGTCACGCTTTTCTGGCAGGGAGACAACTTCAAGAACAAGCCGGAGGATTTCCGGATCATCATTGATGCCGAGGTGGAGGGAATCAAAGGGTTCCCGGTACTTGAAGTGGCCGGAAGTGTCCGGGGGTTGACGATCGACGTCGGTTTGTTGCTGGAGGGATCTTTTCCGATCATTGGAATCGATTCGGTGAGCGTTAGTATCGAAGGCGATATGGGAGGCCTGTCCGTGAAGGCGGGTTTGGTGCTGGGCATCCTCAAGTTGGACAAGGATTACACGCCGATCGAATCGTCGGACCAGACGACCGAGGTTAAGTACCGAACCCTTTACGCCGGTATTATGGGGGGTGTTAAGATCCCGGGCTTGGGCGGGTTGTTCATGCGGATGGGCCTCTGTGATTTCGGTCCGCTTTCAGTCTTCGTGAACGCAGATGTTCCGATCTTGGTAGAGCCGTACACGGGTCTGTCTTTAGGTAACTTCAGTGCGGGAATTGATTTTGGAGCCACTCTCGAGGCTCCTACTATCTACGAGAAGGACTCGCTGGGGAACCCGGTGTTCGACCCGGCTACCGGTTCTGACAAGATCGATGTTAAGGCGACTGCGTTCAGCCTAAGGGATGTCGCGGCTGAATCCAATCCGGCGGATCAGAGCGCCACGGAGTGGGATAAGGAACTGCGGAAGCAGATCGCGACGATCATGAAGACCGGTGGAGGCAAACCGGACTTTGCCGATTTGTTCAAGAACATGGTCATCCGCGGTGGAGCACGGCTTTTCAGTAGCTATGTCTCTGCCTTAGTATTTTATGCCGAGGTGAATGTTCAGATCGATATCACCGGCAAGATTTTGCTAACCGGAACAGTCACCTGCGGTGGTCCCGATTACGGACTGAGCTATGCGGGTTACTTCTTCGGTGATTTGTCAGAACTCGCTTCCGGAAGCGCGCGATTGATTTTCCTGTTGGATCTGCCTGGAAAGCCATGGCGCGACTTCGGCGGGCTCAGTTTGTACGGTTACTTCGATCTGGCCCTCGTTGACAGTCTGGGCAATCGAATAACGGCGGAGCGCCTGCAGGAGAAGTACTATGTGAGCCAATCTGCCCAGCAAACGTATACTGCGAACGGTTCGACGAAGAGTTACCTGTTGGATAACAAGGCATCATCGAAAGATCCATTGACCGTAACGGTGGGTGGCCAGAAGTTGCCGTCT
>CAINWP010000165.1 GCA_903854475.1 uncultured Verrucomicrobiota bacterium | reverse complement strand
GATCGGGGCGGATGCATGTCTTCACCGCCCGATTGCCCTGGGCCATGGAACGAAAAAGTTCAGGCACCTCATCCAACGAAACCTCGCCATCGACAAAGTCCCCCACCCGAATCACGCCCCGCTCGATCAAATCGAGAGCGGTTCGGATGGATCGGGGTGTATGATGGAAGCTGGCCAGCAGCGTGAGATTGGAATAGTGCAGCAAACCGGTATCGAGCGAGACCGAAGTACCTGCCGGACAGCCTCCGAAGAAATTAACCCGACCGCCCTTGCGCACGAGCCGAGTCGCCGCCTCCCAGGCCGCAGTCTTGCCCACCGCCTCGAAGACCGCATCGAATCCAGTGGCCGGATCCGTAGCCCGGATCGCCGACTCCAAATCTTCGCGTCCCTCCATGTCCACCACGCTCGAAGCCCCGAGCCGCCGCGCCAGAGCCAGGCGAGCTTCACCGCGACCTGCCACCGTCACGGCACACCCAGCTTCCACGGCCAGAGCGATAGCAAACAACCCGATGGGACCCGCACCCATGACCAGCACCCGTTCTTGAGACTTCAATCGAAGATCCTGAATGCCCTGAACGACGCACGCCAGAGGTTCAGTCAGTGCCGCAGCCTCAAACGGAGTCTCTGGACGCAGTCGCATCAAATTCTTCGCCACGATCCGGGCCGGCAAGACGATCGACTCCGCATACGCGCCATTAAGAAAGAGGAGATCATCGCAAAGATTCTCCTGACCATCCGCGCAGCGCCCACACTGGCCACAGGGAGCTGAATTAGCGCAAACCACCCGATCACCCACAAACCAACCCACAGCCCCGGGCGCAACCTCGACAATCGTTCCCGCCAATTCATGACCAAAGACGCACGGCGGCGTCAGCATCCGGGCGTGGTAGCCGCGGCGGTACACCTTCAAATCCGTACCACAAGTTAGAGCGGCCCCGATCCGGACCCGAACCTCACCGGCCAAAAGGACCCCTTCCTCGAGTGATTCCACCCGAATCTCCTCCCGCCCGTACAGCACCGCTGCCTTCATGCCCCGACGTTCCCCGCCCCGCCCCCCACCGACCAGCAAGAAACGAGCGGGGCTAAGCTCTGGGAACACACGGGACTAGGCAAACACCTCGCGGATCAAAGAATTCGTGGAGACTCGCTGTCTGAAAGACAGGATTAGAGGGGGGGGCAGGATCGAAAGGAGGATAGAAAGGAGCAGGTCTGAAAGGGGCAGGGCCGAAAGGGTTATCGCCGGCGCACTAAAAGTCTCTGAGACTCTCGACGAAGAAAAATTTGGAGCGTTGGCGTTGCCCCGGCTTTCGGGCTGAAGTGGTGGAGCCGAGGAGATTCGAACTCCTGACCCCCACAATGCCATTGTGGTGCTCTACCAACTGAGCTACGACCCCACTGGCCCGAAAGCGGGGCGCACTTTAGGAAGTTCACTCGAACTGTCAAAGCACTTTTCCGAAATATTTTCAAAATCCCGACAACCAAGCTCCCAAGAAACCCTCCAACGAGACCTCTTTTCCTCCTCCCGAAGCCCCAATATCCCAGCCAAACAGCAGAAAATTTAAATCCAAAAACCTCACTCTAGACCGAAAAAATTCTCATCTGTTACCCAAGCACTTCCGAGCTAAGGCGATTTCTCCGAAAGCGCCGCGTCCGCAGACACGGAACACTGCAGAAATCGGACCATCGCAGACACGGACCATCGCTGCAGACACGGACCATCGCAGAGATCGGCCCGCTGCAGACCGGACCGCTCGGAGATCGGTCCCTACCCAGGAGGTCTTCGGAGGGCATACGGGGGGGCTAAAAAACTATCAGCGCACCGCAACTCCCTTGCAGCCTGTCCCAAAATCACCGAGCACCTAAGCAGCAGCGAGACCGTGCCGATGCGAGCATTGAAGGCGATCAAACCCACCCCCTCGCGCACAGCGCGAAAGCTCTTCCTTCCCAGAACCTTCCTGCGACAGAACCTTCCTGCGAGCGCAGGCACGGTCTCGCGGCGCCCCACCCACCCACGCACGCACGCACACCAGCCCCAACGGAGCCCCACATCGCTCACCGATCCGACGGACTCACCTTGGCCTGAACACCCCCAACCAGCCGCTCCAACCGCTGGCCATACTCCACAAAGTTGGCCTTCAACGCCGCATCGGACGGAGGCACTGCCATGCCACTGGCATCATGGAACACCGCAACCATGTGAGGCTCGATACTCAAGGCCCCGGAATAACCGCGCCGACAGGCATTCTCCAAAATTCGCACCACCGCACCATCCCCCTCTCCTGGCCAGTGATAGTCGGCGTCATTCTTGGCATCGCACCAACGCGCATCCTTGATGTGGATGTGTTCCGAGACATCGCGAACCTGAGTCCAAAACTCCCACGGATCCTGCCGAGGATGCGGCGCTACCCCTGTTCGGTCGGCATTGAAGACCGGATTGGCCGTATCAAAAACCCACTTCAATCCAGGCACCGCCTCCAACAACCGCAGCGCATGCCGCCAACTCATCCCCCCATAGTTCATGCAGTTTTCGTGCAGCGGCTGAATACCCGCATCGAGAAAACGCTGCGTCACCTCCCGCATCCGACGAAAACGCTCCTCCTCCATCAGGTCGGCCCCATCCCGCACCTTGTAGCTCATCACACGCACGTATCGGGAACCCAGACGCTGCATGCGAGGAATGGCTCGATCCACCTCCGCCAGAGTGATCTCAAAGGGATCTTCCACATTCTTAGCCCAGTTCCCGATCGTGGAAGCGAAGCAGTAAATCGACAACCCCGCCGCACCCAGAGCCTGCTCCACCTGATCAAAGGCCTCATCGGAGAGATCGTGGAGATTGGACTTAGGAAAGCCCGGCACCGTGATGTTGCGGGCCTCAATGTGCTTCCAGCCCAACTCGCGGGCCGCCGCTATTTGAGATTCCAGCAGGTTTCCGGCTTCGTCACCAATGCCGCAATACAGGGAGGGAAAACTCATTTCCCGTCACCCTACAACTAACACCGCCTCAAGGCCACCCTCGCGGACGAGACCCTTAAAAACAACAAAGGCCACCCTCGCGGATGGCCTGTGGGTTACGCCCAGAGGGCGGAACTCGCGGTTACTTTTTTTTCTTCGGAGCGCTCGCTGCCAACTTGGCGGCATCTTTCCGTCGGATCATGTAGGCATTGCGGCGGGCGCGCTTCTGAATTTTGTTGGATTGTTGTCCCATGGCTCGGATTTACTTTCGCAGATGTTTCTACTCTTAGGCGGGAAGATGAAAGAGCGGCGCAGCAGCTTCAACCTCTTTCTCAGTCTGGCTGCCTTGATCCTGTGCTGGGGAGTCCATGGCGCCACCCCAGAAGAAAAGAAGCAGGAGAAGGAATCGGAACAGAAAAAGAAACTCGAAGCCAAGCAGATGGCCCAGATCCGCGTCTACCGCGAGGTCATCGAATTCTCCGGCCGAGCCAGCGAACTAGGAACCCTCGGGGTTAACAAAGCCATCATCGGTCGCAGCGATCCTGTGGAGATGACCGTCCAGCGCGAAGCCGTGCTGGATGAACGGGACGTAAAACGGGCCACCCTTGTCGAGCAGCGGGATCAGTCCTTTTCGATCTCCGTCGAATTCGTTCAGCGCGGATCCATGGTGCTGCACATGAACTCTGTGGCCGCCAAGGGTCAGCGACTCGTCATCGCCGCGCGGTGGTCAAACGGCACTAATGTCTTCAACCGCTGGATCGCCGCCCCGCTCATGCGTCGAGCTCTTGACCAAGGAGTCATCGTCTTCACACCGGACATGAGCCGAGAAGAATCGGTCATCTTCGTCCGCGGACTCAACAACGTGGCCGTGAAGCTGGAGAACCAAGCTAAGCCACCGAAAGAAAAGAAAACCAAGCCCGCGGCCCCAGGCTCGACCAATGCCGCACCCGGTTCCAAAACCGCCAAACCCAAAGCCTCGAAGGCGGACACTAAGCTGAAGAACGAATTCGACCCCTTCCAAGGCCAGTGATTCAAACCCTCCTTTACCTCTTGGGCTTGTGGGTGGCCCTGGGGCTGGTAGCTCAGCCCTTCCAATTACCCACGGCCAACCGCGCGATCCTAGAACCAGACGGCGGCGCCGAGCGGTATTTCGTGGGCACCGCCGGCAAACCCTGGACCAGCGGTCAGTTCGGCTGCGTCCGGTCCGGCGGGGCTCAATTGCATGAGGGTCTTGACATTCGCCCCATGCAGCGGGACCGGCGCAACGAACCCACCGACGACGCCCTGTGCGCGGCGCCGGGAACGGTGGCTTACGTCAACACGCATTCCGGACTCTCCAACTACGGCAATTACGTGGTGGTCCGCCATGAGATCAATGGACTCGAAGTCTTCACGCTTTACGCCCATCTCGCCTCCGTAGGATCAGGGATCCGGGTGGGCACCCCTGTCCAGACAGGCAAACCCTTGGGCCGCATGGGTCGCACTTCGAACACCCGCCAGCGAATCACTCCCGACCGGGCACATCTACACTTTGAGATCACCTTCATGGCGGCCGCGCGCTATTCCGCGTGGCACAAGGCGAACATGGGCGGCACCCGCAACGATCACGGCAACTTTAACGGACGCAATTTGGTCGGACTGGATCCCGCGGCCGTCTTCCGCTCCCAAGCCCGCCCCGGCGCTCCCTTCAACCTCGCCCGCCATCTGCGGGAAAGCCCCGAACTCGCACGAGTTCTCATCCGACGACCGGCCCTCGACTGGGTGCGGCGCAACCCCGGTGCCGTCGAGGTCAATCCCGTAGCTCAGCGCCAGGGCATCGCCGCCTGGGAACTCTCGCTCGGATTCAATGGCATCCCTCTGCGCGCCATTCCGAGGGCGGCCTCCGAACTGCCATCTAACATGGACCCCTACCGCCTGCTCGGGGTCAACCCAAAGACGCTCGAGCAATTCCCCTGCGGAAAGTTGGTCTTCAAGCGCGGCCAACTCTGGACCCTCACCGCCAAAGGACAGCAGTACCTCGAATTGCTCGCCTACTGATCCAAATCACCCACCCGGGCACTGTGAGCCGGCAAGGGAGGCGGTTGCAGAGACATGTTGTGGTCATGTTCCAAGAACTCCCGGCAGCAGTCAAAAAACTCCTCCCGGGTGGTGGATCTCCGAATGCGATGCAAGAATTCTGGAGCCACGCCTTCACCGATGAAGTTCATATATTTCTTCATCTTCTCGACCTGAAGTCGCTCCCGGAACCCAGCCGTGGGTCGCGTGACTTCATAAAGGTGCGTCACGTAGGCCAAGACATCGCGGCCCGTGGGTTGCCTACAACTCCCAGTGCGTTGGTGTTCTCGGATTTGTTCAAAGATCCACGGATTGCGTATGCACCCGCGACCGATCATTAACCCTCGCGCCCCAGTGTCTCGCAGCACCTGTTCGGCCCGCTCCGGGGAATGCACATTGCCGTTGGCCAGCACCGGGCACGGCATGGCTTGGACGGCGCGGGCGATCCAGTCGCTGCGAACCTCCGTCCGATACATTCCGGTGACGGTCCGGCCATGCACGGTCAGAAGATCGATCTGATGCCGGGCGAAGATCGCCAGGAGTGCGTCCCAGTCGGCATCGTCACTGAATCCTACCCGCGTCTTGACCGTAAAGGGCACTCGAGTCACGACCTGGCGGAGGGCTCCCAAGATGGCATCAATTCGATGCGGTTCGCGCAACAATCCCCCGCCGGCACACTTGCGGTACACGACGGGCGCGGGGCACCCCAAATTGAGATCCACGGCAGCCACCGGATACTCCTGCAACTCCCGCGCGGCCTTGGCTAGCGCCACCGGGTCGTTACCGATGAGCTGAGCGATGGCCGGACGACCGGTTGGGTTCTCGACGATGGATCGCAAGATAGGAGCGTCGAGCGTGCTGGTACTGTGCACCCGGAAATACTCGGTCCAGTAAACATCCGGACCTCCATAGTGGGCCATCACACCCCAGAACGGCAAATCCGTGACATCTTGCATCGGAGCCAGGGCCAGCATTGGCTCCGGCCGGGAAAGCAGCGTCCGAAGGGCGAGTGCTCCCTCCAACTGGGGACAGGCGGAGGGCTCGTCAGCACGCGGCGGTTCCATGCGAGTCAATCCTCGGCCTTAGAGTCGCGGCTCAAGAGATCGTGAACAGCCTGCCGCACATCCTTGCCCTCGTAGAGCATGGCGTGCACCTCGGAGGTAATAGGAGCATCCACCTGAAGTCGCTGTGCCAGTGCCCACGCGGACTTGGCAGTGGGATACCCTTCGACCGCCGAGGCCGAACTGGCCAACACCTCTGCCACCGGGCTGCCGAGACCCAGACTTTCACCAAAACCCCGATTGCGGCTCAACCGCGAGAAACACGTCAGCACCAGATCCCCGAGTCCGCTCAACCCCGCGAAGGTCTCTGCTTGCGCTCCACAGGCCACCCCCAACCGCGTCATCTCGGTCTTGCCCCGAGTCACTAACGCCGCCTTGGCATTGTCGCCATAACCCAGGCCATCACAAACCCCTGCAGCGATAGCGATGACATTCTTTAAAGCCCCACCCAACTCCACACCGATGAGGTCTGAACTGCGATAGACGCGGAACGCCGGTCGGTGGAAAAGATCTTGGACCCTTCGCGATACCGCCTCGTCGCGACTAGCCACCACCACGGCCGCGGGCACGCCACGAGCAACTTCTAAGGCCAGGGAGGGCCCGGACAGCGCAGCCGTCTGAAGACCGGGAGCCACCGAGTCCAAAATCCCGGTCATGGTCAGACCCGAGGTGAATTCGATCCCCTTGGTCACACTAACCACCGGACCTCGGAAACCCGCCAACCGAGTCGCGACCTCGCGGAACGACTTGGAAGGAACCGCCACAATCACCACCTCAGAACCGGCCAGAGCCGCTTCAAAGTCCGCCTCGAAGGACCAGTCTCCCACCAGGGGAATCCCGGGCAGGAACCGTGCGTTGACATGGGTATGGGCCAGTTCAGACACATGCTCCGGTCGATGTCCCCAGAGACGCACCGAATACCCACCCTGAGAGAGCACCACTCCCAGCGCCGTCCCCCAGGCACCTGCTCCCAAAATAGCCACCTTCATGATGCGGAGAGCTTGGATTTGTTAATGCGGTGTTCGGTCCCCGCCTTCAATCGCTCGATGTTAGCCCGATGACGCCACACCGCCAGGGCGGCCAGCGCCGAGGTGAAAGCCACCAGAGGCCACCGAGTCGGACCCGACACCGTGAAGATCGTCGCAACGGGCAAAATGAGCGCCGCAGCGATCGAAGCCATCGACACATACCGAGTTAGAAAAAACACCAGCAACCAGGTGATCACGGTCACACCAAAGGCCGGAGGGATGAGTGCCGCCATAGCACCGGCGGAAGTGGCCACTCCTTTGCCTCCCTTGAATCCTAGCCAGCAGGTGTAGTTGTGCCCCAACACGGCTCCCAAGGCAGCCAGTGCCGGCAACGCCAACAAATCAGTAGGAGTCATGGCCGCCGCCAGCATCGGCGCAACGAGGACAGCCAGCGCCCCCTTCAGCAAATCGACGATCAACACCAAGGCTCCGGGGCCCTTACCCAATACGCGAAAGACATTCGTCGCCCCGATGTTCCCGCTGCCAACTTGAGTGATGTCGACCCTCATCGCGCGGGCAACCAGAAAGCCCGTCGGCAGCGAACCGGCAAGGTAGGCAAAAATCAGAGTGATGAGCAGTGCAGCAACCATTACGGCCGAGGTTGTACGGGGCAACTGCCTGCCGCGCCAAGCGGCGAGTGCCTCAGAATTGGGAACACCGAATTGAAGTGACCCAGATTTGTCGGCGGCCCCGATGCATCTAGGGTAAATTAGTTTCAGGAAGACGCAAAAACTCCTTGAGCCAGAGGATGCAGTTTGCGTTCATTCGCGTCCGCGCTTCCGGTTCGCCGAAGTTCGGACAGTGGTAGGATGCCGGAGCGGTCAATCGGAACAGACTGTAAATCTGTCAGGCTAACGCCTTACGAAGGTTCGAATCCTTCTCCTACCACCATCTTCTTCTTTTTCTGATTTCTTCCTCAGGCTTTCTCAAAGTCTTCTCCAAGCCTATTTGCACTTCGAAGTCTTGGCCTTTCAAAGCCCTGGTATTTCAAGTCTTGCTCAGGATCTGAGCGCTGCCCCTCACCTGGCCACCTCTCAAGAAGCACGCCGATCCTTCTCTGGCGGACCGCCGCAGAGAAAATTTAACGAGGTCAAAAAGAACTAGGGCGAAGGACCCACCTCGGTCGTTCGCCCCTTTCAATCCGATTGGCCTGAGCATTTCAAGCGCCTGAGCCGAACACCCATTGGCCCTAAATCGCTCGGACGGCTCTGGAACTCACTCCACTGGGTAATGGAGCATCAACGCCACCAAGGCCTCCACGTTCGGGCTCTCAGCGGTGCGGACGTAGTGTCCGCTGGTGCAGACCCCGCACAGAATGCTGGCTGCATTGTCCAGGCCCAGCAACTTGCCCAGGCAGAAGCCGCTGTTGAAGTGGTCGCCCGCGCCCGTGGTGATCTTAGGTTTTTTGCAAACCGGCCCCTCAACCACCGAAGCCACGCCCCCCGACACCGCCAGCGCGTAGGCCACGGGGTGCACCACGAGGGTATCCACCGGAATGCGCTGCTGGATGGCCACACTCAGCTCGGCCAATCCCTTCCAATCCCGTGGCGAGGCGTCCAACCCCAAGACTCCGGCGATTTCATAAGCTTCCTTTTCGTTGAGCCCGAGGATCACGTCGAAGCGACTCTGGAATTTTAGGATCAAGTCCAGCGCATGACGGATGTCTTCGGCGGTGCGCTTCTCTGGGTCGGCCAGGTCGAAGAACATCTTTCGGCGCGGGCCTTGCAGCGTGGGCATGAGTTCAGCCTGGAGGCTTTCCCAGATGGCCGACATGTGAGGGAGCATCGTCCAGTTGACGAAGGCCACGAGGCTGGAGGATTCAAACTTGGCAGCGAACTTCTCCTTGCCGTAGCGCTGACACAAGTTGTCCCAGTGGATTTGCTTGAGGGTGTAGTGCTTGCCCACCATCAGCTTGCCATCCTCGAACTCGAGGGCGTCGGTGAAGCCGGGCTCACTAATCGTGTGCACTTCAGCGCGGGCGGCGAACGACTCGAACACCGGGTGCAAGGCCGGCCACCCCAAGGAACCCACGTAAGTCACACCGATCCCGAGGCTGGCCAGCGCATTGGCCATGATCGGACCGTTGCCACCCAGCTTGGTCAGCACATTCACTAATTCAACATTGGTGCTGCGACCGGCAGCGGCAGCCAATCGCTGGGCGTACGCGGCGATGGTCGGAATGCGGTCGAAGCGGACGGCGTCGTAGCGCTTGTCCACCACATGAAGGATCTCATCCACAAAGCCATCCAGACCGACAAAGGCGGTCAGGGACGGAACTTGGGCCGCGGCAGCGGCCAGGCGGGAAGCGACGGAGGCGCGAAATTCAGGCGTGTTCTGCATGGTCAGTGAATCCGGAGCAAACCGGACGCACGACGAATATGGCCATTGCACGGCCGGGGTGAAGCCGGAAAGCGCACCCGACCCAAACGGGCCGACCCCTCAATCCACCGAGACGCCCAGGACATCCAGGATACGGTCGAGTTCGTCATCGCTGTGAAATTGGATCTCCAAACGCCCCTTGCCCGCCTTGTAGTGCAGGCCGATGCGAAGACCCACCCGTTCACGGATGCGGTTCTCCAAATCGGTAACATGGGGGTCGGCCGGTACCGGCACCGAAGCCGCACGCGGATCCACCGCCATCGAGGGCGCAGATGACTCCTTCTTGGCGATCGCG
>CAINWP010000164.1 GCA_903854475.1 uncultured Verrucomicrobiota bacterium | reverse complement strand
CGTGTATAGACCACACTGATCCTGGACCCGAACTCCGCCCACTCTCCATGATCATGCATCTCCGCTGAATGAAACCTGAACTTGCTGCCGCCGCCAACTTCCGTCCTCTGCGCAGGGTTGCCTCCTTTGGGATTGTTCAGTTCTTCCTGTGTCTTGCGATAGGCATCTCCCGGGTTGCGGGGGACACAGTGCCTGAGGTTTCCGTCATCCCGAAACCGTCACGGTTGGAAATGGGGCAGGGTCGTTTTGTGCTGGGACGCAACACGTTCCTCACCGTGGTGCCAGGAACGGAGGCCACCGGACAACAGCTCGCCAGCCTGCTGAGACGTTCGACGGGGCTCCCGCTTCCGGTGAGACGGTCGCCGGCCGCTGGCGAAGCCGGGAGGGCGGACTCCATTCAGGTGACGTTGTCGGGAGATTCGGCCGCATTGGGGGAGGAGGGCTACCAGTTGGAGGTGCTGCCCGACCGAGTGGTCATTCGTGCCGCGTCGGGTGCGGGAGCTTTTTACGGATGCATGACTTTGCGTCAGTTGTTTCCCCCAGCCTTGGAGTCTTCAGTCCTCCAGCTCGGCGTGGAGTGGTCGGTGCCCGTGTTGCGCATCGAGGACAAGCCCCGCTTTCCCTGGCGCGGTGTGCTGCTCGATCCTGCGCGGCAGTTCATTAGCAAGCAGGGTATTCTCCGGTGCCTCGATTGGATGGCGTATCACAAACTCAACCGCCTCCATCTTCATCTCACCGATGTGGATGGCTGGCGGGTGGAGATTCGGAAGTATCCCAAGCTGACGCGCGTCGGTGCCTGGGCCGACCTCGGCGAAGGGGTGCGGATCGGGGGCTTTTATACCCGGCAAGACATCCGCGAGATTGTCGCTCATGCCGCCCAGCGCTTCATCACGGTAATTCCGGAAATCGAGACCCCATCCCATTCCGGGGCGGCGTTGGTTGCCTATCCCGAATTGAACTGCTTCGGGACCCGCCGGAGTATTGCCCCGTTTCCCATCGATCCGCTGTGCGGTTCAGAATTCTGTCCGGGCAACGAACGGGTGTTTGAGTTCCTCGATGGCGTGTTTGCCGAGGTGGCGGAGCTTTTTCCTTCACCCATTTTGCATGTCGGAGGAGACGAAGCGGAGATGCGATACTGGGGTGAATGCCCGAAATGCCAGGCCAAGCAGAAGCAGGTCGGAAATCTTCACGCCTGGTTCATGCAACGGGTGACGGACCTGGCCGCAAAACGGGGAAAACGAGTTATGGGCTGGGGCGGTGTTGCGAAGGGGGCCATTTACACGTGCTGGGACAATGAAGGCAGCAGTGGGTGGGCCGCGGCCAAATCTGGATGGGACGTCGTGATGTCGACCGGCAACCATCACTATTTCAACTACAACATCGAGCGCACCACGCTGAAGACCGCCTATGACTTTGATCCTCTGCCGCATTCGGCAGGGCTCACGCCGGAGGCCCGGTCGCACGTGCTCGGTGTGGAAGCCTGCCTGTGGGGAGAGATGATCCCCGAGGATCACATCGAGAGTCAGGCTTTCCCCCGAGTGCTGGCTCTTTCTGAGCGCGGATGGGGCGTCGAAAAACCGGACTTCGAGGAGTTCCTGGGCCGGGTGAAAACCCATGTGAATCGCCTCGCTGCGATGGGCATTGTGACGGGCCCGGGATTCGGCCATCCCATCCAGCCCGCCCTTCCTGCCAGGGCTCAGGACGCGATGCCTCCGCTCATTTATCCCTCATGCTTCAACCGGAATGATGAGGACTGGCGGTGGACTCTGACCGGCATCGACCGCGGCCAGGGTTACGATGCGCTCTACCCCCTGCACGCGTTCGACGGCGACCTCGATACCTACCACATGACCTGGGGCCCGCGCCGCGATGTGGACTCCTTCACCATTGTCCTGTCGTCCCCAGCATCCTTCGATCGCATTCAAGCCATCACGGGAATGCCCAACGGCGACCACCGCCTCAGGCAGGGCGTGCTGGAGGTCTCCACTGGCTATGGCCGATGGCAGGAGGTTGCTCGCTTCAAAAATGGAGTGGCCGATGCCGCGCTGGATGACCGACGGGTGGTGGCCCTGCGAATTCGTTCGACCATCAACCAACCTCCCAACGCCGTGCTGGCCATCCGCGAGTTCGTGCTGTGGAAGAATGGGAAGTCGACGCTGCGGGAACTGTCCCCCGTGGAGCGGTTGAGAATCCCTGCCGTGATTCCCGCCGCAGGTCGGTGAACCCAGTGAATCCCGCGGCTCACCAGTGTGGAGATTTTCCCCCGAAGCCCTCGGGTTGTGTCGTCTCGAGTCTCAGCTCTGGGGCGCTCAAATCCGAGCGATTCTTCTCGGCAGGGCCGGAAGCCTTGGGTTTGCTGGAGGCAGTCCCATGAATCTACTGCTGCCCCTCAAAACGCGTCGGGATTTCCTTCGAACGACCGGTGCTGTCGCCGCTTGCTTCACATCGGCCGGCGCCTTTGCCGAGGCCCTGACGCGAACCCCCTCCGGCACCGAGGGGCCCTACTATCCGAACCACCTGCCGCTCGACACCGACAATGACTTAATCGTCATCAACAACGCCCTCACCCCGGCGGTGGGTGAGGTAGGCTATGTGAGCGGACGGGTGCTCGATGCGGGCGGAAAACCGGTGCGCAACGCGTTGGTAGAAATTTGGCAGTGCGATGCCCATGGGGTTTACCTGCACACGGGCGACACCTCGAATCGGTCGCGTCAGGACAAGCAATTTCAGGGGTTCGGCCGGTTCTCGACTGGAAGCACTGGGGAGTACTTGTTCCGGACCATCAAGCCCGTTCCGTACTCGCCCCGGACACCGCACATCCATTTCAAGATCCGTCGTGGCGGCCAGGAACTGATCACCACCCAGCTCTACATTCAGGGGCATCCCGGCAATGAGAAGGACCCGATCTGGCGCGAGTTGAAGACCAAGCAGGATCGCGACGCCGTGACCGTCGGATTCAAACCCATGCCCGGGGCGAAGGCCGGCGAATGGGCTGCCTACTTTGACCTCGTCTTGGGCGTCACCCCCGAGGCCTGAGCGGCCAGTTTAGCCAGTCCGAGGCGGCCTAGCCCACGACATCCCCCTGCAGGCCGGGTCCCCCCGATCCGGCGGCCCCCGCGGTCCATGGGTTTCTTGTCGCTGGAGCGCTTACCTTGGGCTGACGCCTGAACATGACTGAAGAAGAGCTGAACTCGACGCCACGGGCGGATACCAAGGCCTCGACGTACGCGGCCACTCGGCTACGTTTCCCGGAATGAACAGGGTCATGGAAGACGTTGCACGCGATGCGACGCAACTACCGAGACAACAGAGGCTTGCGCTGGCCCGGTTTCTCCTAGAACTCGATGCAGCGCCCTCGACCGAAGCCGTCGACAACGATTGGGACGCCGAGATCCGGGACCGAGTGCAGGCGGTGCAATCGGGTCAAGCTAAGGCACTCCCTTACGCTGAGGTTTTGGCTCGAATCGACCAGCGATTCGGGCCATGAGGATCGTTCTCGTGGCCGAGGCGGCGCAGGAGTTCGAGGACGCCGTCGCTTGGTACGAGGAACAGCAGTCAGGATTGGGGCGGCGCCTTCGCGACGAGATCGATTTGCACCTTCGATGGATCTCGGTCAATCCCGACATGCCGAGACTGCGACCCGGCGGCTATCGACGGGTCAATTTGCGTGTCTTTCCGTACTACTTGGCCTACATCGTTCATAACGCGCAAATCTGGGTTCTGGCCGTGGCTCATACGTACCGAAAGCCCGAGTACTGAATCGGTCGACGATCCTAGTATGTTCGCTGAGCATCTGGAGTCAGAGGCGACGTAAGCCTGATCGGCCGCTTTAAGAGACGCCCGGTCAGGCCACCGTGCCTACAGCGCACCGCCCAGCCCACGACGCAATCCTGTAGGCCGGGTCTCCCGACCCGGCGTTCTTGTTCCATGGGTTTCTTGTCGCTGGAGGCCTTACCGTGGGCTAAATTTCAAACATGACGGGAGAAGAACTGAGGTCGCTTCCGACCGCTGAGAAATTCCGGATCATGGAAACGCTTTGGGATGATCTCCGTGAGCGTTCTGATTCAGCCCCCGTCTCGCAGGAGGTCCAAGATTTGCTGGATGCCCGGCGCGCACGGTTCCGCAGTGGCGTATCAAGGCTTCATGACTGGGATGCAGTGAAAGGCGAACTAGGACGTTCATGAGGCGGATTCGGATTTCCGAGGAAGCCTTGGAAGATTTCGCCGACGGTTTTCGATTCTATGAGGCTCAGGATCAAGGCCTCGGCGATTATTTCACCTCGTGCCTGCGAGCCGACATCGAGTCGCTTCGACTGTTCGCCGGGATCCACCGAGTGGTTCATCAGGATTATCATCGCTTGTTGAGCCGGGTTTTCCCTTACGGCGTGTTTTACACGCTGGATGAAACTGAGGTCGTGATCTGGGCGGTTCTCGACCTAGGGCGTGACCCATGGTGGCTTGAAACTCGGTTTGCCCGATAGCGTCTGCAGACGCCCGGTGAGGGCACCGGGATTACAGCGCTAGGCCTGGCCTACGGGATCACCTGTAGGCCGGTTCCCCGACCCGGCGTCCCCCAGCGCGCCATCTCAAAACGAAAATCGTTCCCTGACCCTGTTTCCGCCTCATTCTGGCCCTGGGTTCAAGCCAGCAGAGCCTTCACCACGGTTCCTGAGACATCGGTGAGGCGGAAGTCCCGGCCTTGGTTTTGGAAGACGAGCCGTTCGTGATCGAGGCCCAAGAGGTGCAGGATGGTTGCGTGGAGATCGTGGACGTGCACCGGGTTCTCCTCGGTGTGGTAGCCGAACTCGTCGGTGGTGCCGTAGGTGATCCCGCGCTTCACGCCGCCTCCGGCCATCCACATGGTGAAGGCGTGGGGATGGTGATCTCGCCCAAAGGTCTTGCCGGAAACCTGGGCGACAGGCGTGCGACCAAACTCGCCTCCCCAGATGACGAGCGTGTCGTCGAGCAACCCGCGTTGCTTGAGGTCGGTCAAAAGCGCTGCGGTGGGTCGATCAGTAGCGGTGCATTGGCGAGTATGCTCCCGTTGGATGTCCGTGTGAGAATCCCATCCTCGGTCATAGAGTTGAACGAATCGGACGCCGTCTTCGACGAGTCTTCGTGCCATCAAACAATTGTTGGCGAAGGAGGGTTTTCCTGGTTCTGCGCCGTACAGTCGAAGGGTCGCTGGCGACTCGTTTCGAAGGTCGGTCAGCGCGGGAACGCTGGCCTGCATGCGGAAGGCCATCTCGTACGATGCGATGCGCGACAAAATCTCAGGATCGCCCAGCGCGTCATGCTGGCGTTGGTTCATCCAACGGAGTAGGTCGAGTTGCTCGCGGCGTTGTTCTCGCGTGACCGTTGCCGGATTAGCCAAGTGCAGGACGGCATCTCCTTGATTGCGAAAGGGAACGCCTTGATGACGTGAATCGAGGAATCCGTTGCCCCAGAAGCTTTGGAGCAGCGGCTGGCCGTCATCGAACCCGGAGGTCAGGACCATGTAGGCCGGCAGGTTGTGATTGTCGGATCCGAGTCCGTAGGAGAGCCAGGCACCCAACGTGGGCCGATCGAACATCATGGATCCGCAGTTCATCAGGTTGACGGCCGGATCGTGGACATTGGTGTCCGTTTTCATGGAACGGATCACCGCGATGTCATCGACCACCCGGGCCAGATGGGGCAACCAATCGGACACGATGGTTCCGGAGCGCCCACAGGGTGCAAAGAGGCGGGAGGATCCTTTGAGGGCAGGAGTGCCCCGGATGAGGGCGAATTGCTGATGGTCCTTGAGCAATTCGGCTGGGATGGGTTTTCCGTCCAGTTCCTGAAGCCGGGGCTTTGGATCAAAAAGATCCACATGGGACGGTCCGCCCGCCATGAAGAGAAAAATGACCCGCTTGGCCTTCGCGGCGAAATGGGTTCCGCGCGGGTCGGCCCTCAGCAAGGTGCTCAGCGCGATGGTGCCCAAGCCCGCTGCACTGTGTTGCAAGAAGGCTCGGCGAGAGGAAGTCGCCAGCCGTTCGGTGGGAAAGGGGGAGCGGTTCATGGCCGGCACAAGAATTCATCCAAATTGAGCAGGACCGCCGCAGCGCGGGTCCAGGCCGCTGCATCATCCAGACCTCGTGCGTGCTGCAGGGCGAGGAATTCGAGGAACTGCGTGCGTTCTTCCGGAGAAGGCTTGCGGGCTAAAGCCAGTCGGAAGCCGCGTTCGAGGCGGGTCGTATCGGTGGCAGGGGCCTCGTGCAAAATTCTTTGGGCGAAGGCCTCAGCCGCCTCAGTGAAGACGGGGTCGTTCAGGGTTACCAGCGCTTGCGTAGGCACATTAGAAACAGTTCGTTTGGCCGTGCACACGGTTCGGGCAGGTGCATCGAGCAGTTCCAGAGTGGGATGCAGCGCCATGCGCCGCCAATAAGTGTACAGGCTGCGGCGGTATCGGTCGGCCCCGAGGCTGGGAGCCCATTTTCCGGGTAAGGCTCGTTCTTCCCAATAGTGTTCGGGTTGGTGGGGAAAGACCGGTTCACCGCCGCAGGCCAAAGTGAGCAGTCCAGCAGTAGCCAGAGCCTGATCCCGGATTTGTTCAGCCCCCAGTCGTGGACGCGGCGCTCGGGCCAGCAGGAGATTCTGAGGGTCTAGAAGCCGTGCTGGATCGCCGGGGTTGTGAGCGGCCTGCCGGTAGGTGGACGAGGTCACGATCCATCGATGGACGAGTCGGAGATTCCAGCCGCTGGAGACGAGTTCGCGGGCTAACCAATCCAGCAGTTCCGGGTGGGACGGCGATGCACCCTGTTTTCCGAAATCGGCAGGCGTTCGAACCAATCCTTGGCCGAAGCTGGACTGCCACAAACGATTCACGGCCACACGTGCGGTCAGGGGATTTTTTCCGTCGACCAGCCAGCGGGCCAGTTGAAGACGATTGGTCGGGTGTGTCCCTGGATCCGTCCCGAACACGGCTGGGACTCCGGGTAAGACAATCTCTCCCTTCCGCAGAAAATTGCCGCGGAAATGCACCCGGGTCTCACGCGGAGTCGCCTGTTCTGCCATTACCGGAATTTTCCGCACCGCGCGGTTTACCGCAGACTTTCCGG
Source organism: uncultured Verrucomicrobiota bacterium (assembly GCA_903854475.1). Lineage (GTDB taxonomy): Bacteria > Verrucomicrobiota > Verrucomicrobiia > Limisphaerales > UBA9464 > SXXZ01. Next base: position 1,990 of record CAINWP010000164.1, on the reverse strand, counting down.
CCATGTCGGCGGGAAGCGGTGTATCGAAGAAGGGTCCGTCTTGGGCAAAGGCTTCGCCGCTGTGGACCACGTTGTTAAAAATTGCGAACAGCGAAAAGTATTCACGCTGGCTGATGGGATCGAATTTGTGGTCGTGGCATTCGGCGCATCCGAGGGTCAGCCCCAGCCAGGCGGTGCCCGTTGTGTTGACCCGGTCGATGACGCCTTTGATGCGGTATTCTTCGACTGGATAAGTGTTGCCCTTGGCCTGGGGCGCGTTCCGGTGGAATGCCGAAGCAATCCTTTGTTCGGGAGTTGCCCCGGGCAACAAGTCGCCGGCCAGTTGTTCAAGGGTGAACTGGTCGAAAGGCATGTTCTGGGCGATGGCTTTGATCACCCAGTCCCGATAGGGCCAGATGGTGCGCGTCTGGTCGTCGGAAAAACCGTTGGAGTCGGCGTACCGTGCCAGATCGAGCCAGTCTTGGGCTTGACGTTCCGCATAGGCGTAAGACGCCATGAGTTCATCGACCGCCCGCAAATACTCCTGATCGTTTGGGTTGGATGAAAATTGACGGAGCAGAGCCTCGGAGGGCGGGAGCCCGGTCAAATCGAGCGATGCGCGGCGTAGGAGAAGTTCAGGGGCTGCCGCGGGTGCGGGTTTTAGGCCCTCTTTTTCGAGGCGATCCAGCACGAAGGCGTCGATTGGGTTCCGCGGCCAGGATCCATCGATGGTGCGGGGAGCGGGAACTAGTTGTGGAGGTTCAAAGGACCAATGGGCCTCGTATTGGGCACCGTTTTCGATCCAAGCGCGAAGGGTGCGTTTTTCGGCCTCAGACAACCGCTTCGCTGACTTGGGCGGTGGCATGACCTCCTCCGGATCCGATGAGGTCACGCGTCGCCACAACTCGCTCTGAGCGGGTTTTCCCGGCGCGATACCTTGGATACCGTCACGAAGGGCTACAGACCCATCGAAGGTGTCTAGCCGACGTTGAGCTTTCCGCTGCTGAACATCGGGTCCGTGGCAGGGAAAACAGTGGTTCGAAAGGATGGGGCGCACGTCCCTGTTGAAGCTCAGGGGACTCGCGGTCGAAGCCAAAACCGGGAGGTAGAATAGGGTCTCCACTGCCATCAGGGCGGCAGCAGTGCCGGCCAGCAGGGATAGCCAGCGGGGTTTCATAACCGCAGGCTAGGGAGGGGCGTTCCTCAAGACAATCTTCCGAATGGGAGTTCGGATAAAACGAATTGCGGTGTGCGTGCGTTCGCATCGACTAGCCCACGACGTCCTCCTGTAGGCCGGGTCCCCCATATGCGTTAACCTAAATCTCCATTAAGGGAGGGATTCAGTTTCACTACTTGTCTGATCCGTTTACGTGGTGTCTCCGCGAGTTTGGTCGCGATTCTACGCCCGTTGCTGATGAGATGTTGCAATCGAAGTCCTGGAGCCAGGACTGCCTTGATCGCGTCGCGCGCTTCGATGAACGCACGCCATTGACTCTCATTCTCCTCGGGAGTCTCCCCAGGGGGAAAAAAGCTCCGATTCCAGGAGCACCCTCTCAATCAGCAGTGAGGTCAGTATCTTCGCCTGCATCCACGCTCTGGCGGACGCATCATTGCTCTTTGGAACGTGCCCCAACCCCAGGAGACTTTTAAGCCTCTTGAACACCAACTCCACCTGCCAGCGGTTCCGGTAGGTCTCCAGCACGGATCGAGTGCTCAGTAATGTTGCTGGCACCGATGTCAGCACCAGGATGTACTCTGTAAGTTCCAAGCTCGATTTATCGGGCTTGGTTCCGTTCTTCTGAGCCTTTCGCAGCGACTTGCGCTTGGCCCGATCCGTTGCCAAGTGACCCTTGCGGCATACGCATAAGCGCATCTCATGGCGGTGTCCTCCGTGCTCAAACGTCACGGGCCACTCCGCCATCTCAAGAACCTTGAGCTTGCGCACTTCGGTCAGCACCTCGAATGGCTGGCCATCCGCTCCCATCAGCGGAAACAGGGCGTGATTCCATCG
>CAINWP010000163.1 GCA_903854475.1 uncultured Verrucomicrobiota bacterium | reverse complement strand
GGAGGTCGATGAAATGAACTCGCAGGCTGGCGAGCGGCGCGGGAGTGGGGTTTGATGGGGCCGGTGCAGATCCTGATCGTCTACAATTCAGCGCTGGATGCCCGATCGGTCTCCGGTGTGCAGACTTATTTCGCCGGTGTTGTGGAGCATTGGATCGCCGCAGGGCATCGGGTCGACTTTCTGGTGGCCCGCTCCGCTTGGCCGGTCTTTCAGAGTCTTTATCCCCGCTCTCAGCTCATTAGTAGCGATGATTTATTCGATCCCAACCGGTACTTGGGTCAGACGTGGCGGTACCTGCCTGCCTTCGCTTGGAGAATGCTGACCGCCCGCTTCACCCGGTTGCCGGTGCAGTACGACGTCATTCTCGCATGCGCCCAGTTCATTTATGAGGTGGGGCCGGCCCGAACTCTGGCGCGCCGGTGCCGGGCTGCCTTGACGGTGAAGATTCACCATGTCCTCTCCAACCAGCGACAGCCCGCGGGGCTTTTCGATCGCATGCACTTCCTCTCGGAGAGGACGACGGCGCGTTGGTTGAACCGTGAGGCCGATGCGATTTTGTGCGGCACCGCATTGATCGCCCAAGATTTCAACGCCCTCGAATCCCAACTGGGCTTGAGCCCCAGCAAGACCTTCGCCACGGGTTACGGCATTGATCTGGAGCGGATTCCACTCTCAGTGGATTTGCCCAAAGACTTTGACGCGGTATTGCTGGGGCGGGTTCATGAGCACAAAGGAGTTTTTGATGCCGTACCACTTTGGCAGGCGGTTCGGGCACGGCGGCCGGGTGCGCGACTGCTGGTGATCGGGGAGGGTCCGCACCGTGCCGAATTGATGGCCCGATTCGAGGCGGCAGGATTGGCGAAGGCTGTTCACTGTTCGGGTCCGGTTTCCGAATCAGAGAAGGTCGCATTAGTATCCCGGGCTCGAGTCGGTCTGAGCCTATCCCGCGAGGAAGGTTGGGGATTGTCGGTCAACGAATTTTTGGCGGCGGGTCTGCCCGTGGTGGCGATGGAAGTGCCCGTGTTCCGCAGCGTGTTTCCCGGTCAGTTGGATCTTGTTCCGCAAAAAGACATCACGGCGACTGCGTCCCGGATCCTGCTCTGGCTGGATCATCCGGAGGAGGCTCGCCGGCAGGGAATGTCCGGTCGGGAATTTGTTCAACGCTACGATCATCGCCGGGTGGCCGCCGAGGAGATCGGCATCTTATCGGCGGCGCGGGCCTCGCAGTTGGCTCGACAGGGTTTGGCTCGACGCGGTCATTGACCTCAGGAATTGGTCGGTTTCCAGCACCAAAACGAGGACGATGGATCAGAATTTGGGTTCCTCGCTGTTTTCAATGGTTTTTAAACCGGCAGGTTTCATTGGTTTTCACACCGTCACTGACAGCTGGTTTTTGCCCCCTTCGGATGTCGCCCGAGGACCTCCTAGGTAGGGACCGATCTCCGAGCGGTCCGGGTGTGCCGATCCTGCTCTTAGGTAGGGACCGATCTCCGAGCGGTCCGCCCCTGCGGCGGTCCGTCTCTGTGGTGGTCCGTCTCTGCGGCGGTCCGAGTCTGCCGACGCGGCGCTTTCGGAGAAATCGCCCTACCTCGGAAGTGCGCGGGTAAGGCTGAGTCTGCAGCAGGAACCCGCGATGCAGCCCGATGAGCCTCCTAGCCCGATCCGGCTCCGAGGTAGGGACCGATCTCCGAGCGGTCCGTGTGTGCCGATCCGGCTCCGAGGTAGGGACCGATCTCCGAGCGGTCCG
>CAINWP010000162.1 GCA_903854475.1 uncultured Verrucomicrobiota bacterium | reverse complement strand
GCATCGGCCTCACGGTTCAACCAACGCGCCGTCGTCCTCTCCGAGAGGAAGTGCATGCGATCGAAAAGCCCCGCGGGCTGTCGCTGGTTGGAGAGGACATGGTGAATCTTCACCGTCAATGCCGCCCGACACCGACGCGCCAGAGTTCGGGCCGGCCCCACCTCATAAATGAACTGGGCGCAGGCCAGAATGACATCGTACTGCACCGGCAACCGGGTGAAGCGGGCGGTCAGCATTCTCCAAGCGAAGGCAGGCAGGTACCGCCACGTCTGACCCAAGTACCGGTTGGGATCGAATAAATCATCGCTACTGATGAGCTGCGAGCGGGGATAAAGACTCTGAAAGACCGGCCAGGCGGAACGGGCCACCAAGAAGTCCACCCGATGCCCAGCGGCGATCCAATGCTCCACAACACCGGCGAAATAAGTCTGCACGCCGGAGACCGATCGGGCATCCAGCGCTGAATTGTAGACGATCAGGATCTGCACCGGCCCCATCAAACCCCACTCCCGCGCCGCTCGCCAGCCTGCGAGTTCATTTCATCGACCTCCCCATTTATCGCATCCGTGAGGCCCGCCATCGGCCTCCCTTCGGTGCTGGAAACTCTGTGGCACCTGAGCCACGCTTTTGAACTTCGATGATCCTGCCCCAACTACTGTGGCGTTTCGTTCACCATCGCGATGACCCGGAGTTTTACCGGATGCAGGCGCTGGATGCGATCGCTTGGATCGAAGAGAGCGGCATCCCCGTCGGCCCTGGAATCCGGGTTCTAGATCTGGGCTGCGGCCACGGCGTCTTTGGAGGAGAACTCCTGCGTCGAGGTTGCACCGTGACCTTCGCGGATGAACAGAACCACTTGCTTCCCGAATTCCGTGGCAGCCCCTTCCTCAGCGTCAACCTCGACAAAGACTCGCTGGATCGGCTGGGAAACTACGACCTGGTGATTTGTTCGAATGTGCTGGAACACCTCTCCCAGCCCGAATCCTTCCTGTCGCGAGCCAACCAGTTGCTCTTGCCGGGAGGCCGTTTCTACCTGAGCTGGACCAATTGGCTTTCTCCGTGGGGCGGTCACGAATTCTCACCCTGGCACTACTTCGGCCCGCGAATGGGGCCTGCGATTCACGACCTGTTCGGGAAGGGCCGCTTCCACCAGCCGGGCACCAATCTCTTCGTCACCTCCATCGGAGCCATCCTGCGTCATTTGCATCGTCAGACGCCGCTTACCGTCACCCGGCGGGCACCTCGTTATTACCCCGAGTTCTGGTTCCTGCTGCACTTGCCAATCCTGCGGGAGTTCTTGTCTTGGAACTGCGCCTTGCTCCTCAAATCCCGCATCGATTTCCAACCGAAGGCCCCACGCCAACCTCTTCTCAAACAGGGCACCCTCTCCTCATGAACCAAACGTCTCCATCCAGTCCGCGACGCCTCAATGTCGGCTGCGGCCTCGATATCCGCGAGGGCTGGGTGAATCTCGACTCCGTCGATTACGGTGGGAACCAACTGTGCGACCTGAACCAGTATCCCTGGCCCTTCCCGGACAACCACTTTGACGAGGTCTACGCCTCTCACATCTTGGAGCACATGGGCAACTTCAACGCCGTGGTCACCGAGCTGTGGCGCGTGTGCCGCCCTGGGGCGATCATCACGGTGAAGGTGCCCTTCTTTCTCAGCACCAAGTTCTACTCGGAACCCGATCACCGCATTCCTTTCGGCATCCGATCCTTCGACAATTACGAAGACATCACGGGCCGACGTCTAAAGTTCTATGAGCAGTGGAAACTCGGGCACCGGACCAATTACGGCAGCAAGGCCCGTTTTGTGGTGGAGTCCAAACGGTTTCATTTTTCGAACTTCGCTGCTCTGCGCTGGCTCAATGGTCCCATCAACCTTGAACCCGTACTTTTCGAGCGATTCTTTGCGACGCTGATCACCCCGGAAGAGGTGCATTTCCGGCTGAGGGTCTCCAAGGGCTGACCTCTCTCTCCAAGCCCGCACCGCCCCCTTAGGGCGTTGTAGAAGCAATCCCGGTTCGACACACAGGGCCTCATCCGGCTACTGTATCGGCTTATGTTCGAAGTCACCCGGTCCCACATAGACGTCATCACGTCCAAGCTGGGGCAACTGCGTCGGTTCGTAGACCTCCCGGAGGCCATCAAACGGTTGACCGAGTACGAAGCGCAGATGGCTTCCGACACATTTTGGGCCAACCAGGAGTCGGCCAAGAAGGTTATCGAAGAGACCAACACGCTAAAGAAGAAGGCCGAACCACTCATCCGTTTCGGGAAGCGGGTGGATGATTTGCTCGTACTGCTCGAGTTGGGCGAAGCCGAACCACAAGCCGGTCAGGATGCCGTCCAAGCTGAGGCTGATACCGAATTGGCCCAGCTCGATCGGGAAATCGATTCGTATGAATTGGAAGTGCTGCTGACCGGGCCGCACGACCACCGGAGTGCCATTTTCAGCGTCCAGGCCGGAGCCGGTGGCACTGAGGCGCAAGACTGGGCGCAGATGCTCTCCCGCATGTACGAACGCTGGTTTGAGAGCCGCGGCTGGAAGCACGAATCGACCGATGCCTTGCCCGGCGAACAAGCAGGGTTGAAGAGCGTCACCTTCCGAGTCACGGGCCACAACGCCTACGGTTTCTGTAAGGCCGAGCGCGGTGTACATCGGCTGGTCCGCATCTCCCCTTTCGACTCCAACAAACGACGGCATACCAGTTTTGCCAGCGTAGACGTCATCGCCGAAATCGACGACCTCTCCGAGAGCGATATCGTCATTCCCAAGAGCGAAATCCTTCGCGACACCTTTCGCTCCGGTGGCAAAGGGGGGCAGAACGTCAACAAGGTGGAGACGGCCGTCCGACTGACTCACCTTCCGACCGGATTGGTGGCCGCCTCGCAGGCTCAGCGCAGCCAGGTCCAGAACGAGGCCACAGCCATGACCATGCTGATCTCTAAGCTCTTCGCGCTGAGGCTCGATCAAGCCAAGTCCGACATGGACAAATTCTACGGTGAAAAGGGCAGCGTGAGCTGGGGCAACCAGATCCGCAGCTATGTCTTCCAACCCTACCGCATGGTGAAAGACCTGCGCACCGGGGTGCAGACGAGCGATGTCCAAGGTGTCATGGATGGCGCCCTAGATCCTTACGTCAACGGATGGCTGCGCGGCGGATGCCCGAGCAAGCGCATGCAAGGTGTGAGCGACGACGAAGAGTGACCAGGCCTGGGCCTTGGGGGCAGCCCAGGGCGTGTAAGCCTCACCCTTCCGGAGCATCCCGGACGGCGGCGTTGTGGAATTATTTATTTCCGACGGCGAGCAGAGTTTCCAGACAAGGTTCCTGCTCCTCCCGCGCCACCTTAGTGATCTCGATCCCCGAGAAGTTGGCCGCCTCTAGCCAGCGGTGAAGATCGCTCTCAGCGAATCCGAGCCACCGATCACCGTACAGTTCGCGCGCCTGCACAAACCGGTGCTTCACGAGGTCGAGGATCATCACACGGCCACCGGGCCGAAGGATCTTGGCTGCAGCCAGAAGAGCCTTCGACGGGTCTTCCGCATGATGGAGAGCCTGACTGAGGATCACCAAATCGACCGAAGCGGCCTCAATAGGTGGGTTCTGCAAGTCACCCTGACGGAACTCCAAATTGGTCAGACCATTCAGCCGGGCCTTCT
>CAINWP010000161.1 GCA_903854475.1 uncultured Verrucomicrobiota bacterium | reverse complement strand
GGACCCCCACAGAGACGGACCCCCACAGAGACGGACCACCACAGAGACGGACCACCACAGGGGCGGACCACCGCAGGGGCGGACCGCTCGGAGATCGGTCCCTACCTAGGATCGGACTAGGAAGCTCATCGGTCTGCATCGCGGGTTCCCGCCGCAAACTCCACCTCACCCACGCACTTCCGAGGTAGGGCGATTTCTCCGAAAGCGCGATCTCTATTAGCGACGGCTTGAAAACCGACGAAACCTAACAGTTTGAAAACCACCTTTCCCATAAACTAGACACTTCCCTCGCAACTTCGCTTTCAGAAGTTCGGCGTGAAGTTGAGAGTGAGAACTTGACCCTGGGATGGAGCGCATGGTCTCCTCTGGCCCCAGCGGAGAGGTGGCCGAGTGGCTGAAGGCGCTGGTTTGCTAAACCGGTTTACGGTCAAAAGCCGTAACGGGGGTTCGAATCCCCCCCTCTCCGCCAGCTTTTATTGGGGTTTTGAATCACAGTTGGTTCTTCGACCCGGTTGTTTCTTCTACTTATTTCGCCGCACCCACCACGACTCAGCTCACAGAGTCAGGAACAGAACCCGAAGGCACGGAACTGGAATCAGATAGAAAATTCTCCGCCCTGCATTTCCTAGTCCCTCGCTGTCGTCAGGGGCTCTTTCCAAAAAACGGTTTGTGGTCAGCATGACGAGTTTATCCGAAACACCCCACTCACAGGGTCGAGCAGTTCGAGGCTGCTGCCGCCTCCATCCGCCCGGTTGGGCCATCCTCCGTCGGTACCGTAGACACAAGTAAAGGCAGTGGCCCCGTCGGCCACGAGCACCTCAATCCGTTCGCCAGCATTCGACAACGTCCCGATCCACGGGCCTAGCACCCGGACACCGGCACGGTAATAGGGCGAGGTCGTCGCCCCATATCGGGCATCAAAGGCGGCCAGATCTTTTGCCAGTACCAACCGCTCTCCCGCACCCAATAGCGTGGCTTTAGGGAAGCGATAAAACACAGCGTTCGTCACCACCACGTCGGAAAGATAGACCGTCGCCCCAGATGTGTTCAGAAACTCCAGGAACTCCGTGTCTGCGACCTCACGCGGATGGTATTGAATTTCGGACAGTATGAGGTTCGTTGAGGAGGCTTGGGCCATCCCTTCCGGAACAAAGTAGGACTCCACAATCGCCGACCAGTCCGTCCCCGTGAGACGCGCGCTCTGAGCAACATCGGACAATCCATCGGCACTGGCTGAGTTAGAACCCCGGCCGCGATGCCGCCTCCAGAAACGCGCGGATCGGATCCATCGATGGTGAAATAAACCTTCCCGACGGGGCTTGTGAACCCGACCCGTTGACCTGCGGGAACCGGACCCCGGCTCGCTGAGAGAATCGGTGGATCCGCAGGCCACCATCCACTTCACTTTCGGATCTGTTGGATGAGGCGAGCCATGCGGGCCGGGAAAAACGTGTCTCGAAGATAGCGCCACTCGTTGGCCCACTCCTGATCACGATCCCAAGGCAACGCGGCAACGCTGCTCGAAGGCTGCCAGCGAGCCGTTTCAGCCACGATTGGCAACCGAAGCTCCTCCATCCAGCTATTGTAGGCCGCGCTGGCCCGGGCGGGGGGCAGTACCCCGTCACCAAAACAATGCCGGTAGAGTCGATCGCGAAAAAGCACTCGAAAGTCCGACTGCCGCATCAGCGCGGTAAAGATCCCGTCAGGAACGTCCGGATCGGTGCAATCAGCGGCCACGTCTTGCAACGTAATATCAGAATCCTGCCGAAAGAATTTCCATCCACCGCGATCGGCCATGCGGGGGCCTGCTGCAGCCCAGTTGTGCTGAGCCGACCAATCCCAGTCATTCCCGGCATAAAAACTCAGTACCATTTAGTCACAAAGATTTGTGATATCGATCCACCGTTTCGCCTGAGGATAATTATTGAGGCTGGATTTGAGACTGCTCCAGGCCACACGCCAGTGATCCCCGCGACCATGGTCGCTGCCGGCCGTCGCGCCGCCAAAAAAAATGAAAATCCTCAGGCGGCCCGGGATAGTAACTCGCCATGAAATCCTCATCCAGAGTTGGAAGAAACCGTTAGCAAATTGCTGGTCACTCTCTGCCGTCAATCATGGCTCCAACTCTGGGGCGCGTACGGGTAGCAGCAGCTACAGCATTCGGGCGAAGTGTGCACGGCAGCGACCCAAAATGGACCACGACCGCTACTCGAGACCGGCCCCCATATTGATTCCGCCCGGACCCAATGTGTTGTCGGTGGGGAACCAGAATCGCTTCTTTTTCTCAGCTGCGATGCTCTGCGCCTGATTCATCCGCTCTACATGCCCGTCGGACATGACATAATGCCCCCGTTTGTTGTGTCGAATGGTCAGGGTGTGACTACCGAAGGTGGGCCCGGCCTGACCGGAGTAGTCGTCCTTGGCCATCACCGCTTCCATCAAGAACATGGTTTCGGCCGGAGTCTTGAACGTGCTCGTTTCCTCCTCGTGGCATAGGCCGCAGTTCATCGCATAGCTGTAGTCGCGCTTCCCCTTGTGACCGGCGGGTCCTCTCATGGCGGGCACGGTGATCTTTTTGTTTGAAGCCAGGTCTCGTTGATCGGTGGGGCACAAGTACACCTGCTTGGCACCGACGTAGGGGAAGAGCTTTCCCGTCGTGAGATCACCCACCTTGACGCAAAGCCAATTACGGAAGGAAGGCATGTGGCCGCGATTATCCGGCGTGTACAACTGGGCTGCCAACCCCATCTGTCGCCCATTAGAGAAACACACAGCACCGCGAGCCGATTCTTGGCTTCGAGCCATCGCTGGCAGAAGGAGGCCGGCGAGAACGGCGATGATCGCGATCACAACCAGCAACTCGATCAAGGTGAAGGCTCCCTCGCACTCCCGGGATGAATTGGACTCAGGGCTCGTTATCACAGTCGTGGGGTATTTCTATGTCCTATTCATCCGAGGCCAATTCGACAAGCAGGATCCAGCGGCGCAGCATAGAAACGAAAACTCGCGAACCACTGACACCACCACCCAGCGGCTTAAGGCCAACCCTTCCTCTCGGGCCCTCCCCGATCAACGGCCTAGCTGGTAGCGCAGGATTCCCAGCACGGCCGAAAAAAGAATGACAGCACCACTAGGCCACCGGCCCCAGCGCATCAAACCGAAGTCTACCACTAGGGTGATTAATGCAGGCCCATCCACTTGGCCATCGGCGATACCCAACGCAGACACTCCTAAACCCCAGGCCAGGTGCATGATCATGCCCACCACCCCGGCCGAAACGACGCTCATCCACCGTTCCCAGTGCTTCAAGCCCTGCAAGCGCTCCACCCACGGAGCCCCGAGAAAAATCCAAAGGAAGCTCGGGAAAAAGGTGGTCCATGACGTGAGACCAGCGCCGAGGATTCCGGACATCCAGGGAGACAAAGAGCCCGGCTGGTGCCAGGCACCCAAAAACCCGATGAATTGCAGGACGATGATCAACGGACCCGGCGTGCTTTCCGCGAGGGCCATTCCCGCCATCATTTCAGAGCTGGAAACCCAATGAAACTGCTCGACCGCCTGCTGCGCTACATAGGGCAGAACGGCATAGGCTCCGCCGAAGGTCATCACGGAGGCTCCACTGAAAAATATCCCCTCCCGCACTAGCACATGCCCAACTCCCAACCAGGCCGCAGCCAAACCTACCGGCACCCACCACAAGACCATGCAAACCAGGAAGACTCTAACCGAGCGCTTCCAGTCCGTCCGTGGTGTCGACGACGGGGCACTGGGGCGTTCCCCTACGGCGGACGGCGGGGAAACCGGCACCGCCGGCCGAATCCCTTGCCATAGAAGGCTGATCACAAACGCCATCAAGAGCAGGACTGGGAACGGTAGACCCCAACGCATTCCAAACCAGGTTCCCAGAGCCATCAACCAGAGTTTGGGGGTTCGCAGCCACCGAATTGACAAGCGGATCAGGGCGACACCAATGAGCGCCACCACCGCCGGTTGAAGTCCTCGCAGCGCGGCGCTCACCCAAGGAACCGCACCCCAGAGGGCATATCCCCAACTCAGGACCAACAGCAAGATCGCCGCCGGCAAGACAAACAGGGTTCCGGCCACGATCCCGCCCCGGGTCCCGTGCAACCACCAACCAAGATAGGTCGCCAATTGTTGAGCCTCCGGGCCTGGGAGCAGGATGCAGAACTGCAACGCATGCTGGAATCGGCTCTCATCGACCCATTGCCTCTTTGCCACCAACTCCTCATGCATCAGGGAAATTTGCCCGGCGGGTCCCCCGAAACTGAGGCAGCCAATTTTCAACCAGAGACGGCAGGCTGCGCGAAAGGTGGGGCGCTGGAGCGGTACGATTGGCGGGTTCACTCAACGCGACCCGGTTCCCGGACTCCGGTGCCAATTCGCTGAAGTCGCTTGTCCCCGAGTTCGACCCGCGCCGCCTCGGCCAAGGCCATCAATCGGTCTCGGACTTCTGGATGCTCGTCGATCACGTTGACGCGCTCGGCGGGATCGCGCTTGAGGTGGTACAATTCCAGACCCACCGGTAGCTGCTGATATCGACCCGCCATCCCGTTGGTCCCACCAGGTCTGCCAGCCAGCGTCTGCGAGGTATGCGGGAAGAACAGTTTCCAATCCCCGCTGCGCACGGCCAGCAAATCGCCCTGGTTGTAATAGATGAAGTAAGCCGAGTGCGGATTGGTGGCTCCGCGGTCACCCCGGAGGATGGGCCAGACATTGAGTCCATCGATCTTGCGCGGGGGCAGGGGCGCGCCGGCCAAACCCGCCACGGTGGGCAGCACATCGATGGTCATTAGGGGCGTGTCACTCGTGCGCCCCTGAGGAATATGACCGGGCCATTGCATCACACACGGCACTCGGATGCCGCCTTCGAAACTGGTCCCCTTGCCTTCTCGGAACGGCCCGGCACTGCCGCCGTGTTCGCCATAGCTCAGCCAGGGGCCGTTGTCGGAGGTGAAGATCACCAGCGTGTCCTTCTCCAAACCGCTCTGCTTCAAGGCGTTGAGCACCTCGCCCACCGACCAGTCGATTTCTTCGATAACATCCCCATAGAGCCCTTGCCGGGAACGTCCAGCAAAACGCGATCCGGCAAAGATCGGAACGTGCGGCATGGAATGCGCCAAATAGAGGAAGAAGGGCGCCCGGGCACTGCGTTGGATGAACGAGACCGCCCGCTCGGTGTAGCGGCGGGTTAGTTGCGACTGGTCAGGAGTTTCCTCGATCACCCGATCCCCATCGATCAGCGGTAACGGCGGGTAAGTCCCCTTGGCGGCATTGCCGTTCTGGGGCCACATATCGTTGGAATACGGCAGACCGAAATACTCATCGAATCCCTGTCGGGTCGGCAGCAGTTCCGTCGGCCGACCCAAATGCCATTTACCGACGATGGCGGTGGCGTATCCGCGAGGTTTAAGCACCTCGGCAAGGGTCATCTCTTCGGGATGCAGTCCGGTTTTCGAATTGGGGCCCAGCGCTCCGTGGATGCCGAGACGGTTGGGATAACATCCGGTCAGGAGGGCAGCCCGCGAAGCCGAGCAAACGGCCTGCGCCACATAGAACGAAGTGAAACGGGTTCCGTGCCGAGCGATGCTGTCGATATTCGGAGTGCGGATCTTTTTCGCCCCGAAGCAACCCACGTCACCCCATCCCAAATCGTCGCAGTAAATAAGCACCACGTTGGGCGGCCTCTGTTCCTTCGCCAATGCCGTCGTTGCCCATGCACAAACCGCGATCCAGAACGGGAAGCAGAATCGGGAAATCATGCCGAGATCTTTCCGAAACCTCATCGGCATGGAAAGCGCCATCGACAGCCCTCTGAGTATCTACAGCAGTTCCCATCGACGAACCGCCTCTTTGGAGCAATTCTGTTTTCTCAGCTCCGACGCATGAAGCCGACTCCCATCGAACTCCTGGCCACAGTCCTGTTTTGTCTGGCGGTCCTTCACACGTTTTCTGTCAAACGGTTCGCCACCTGGGCGCACCACCAGCCCAAGGGATCGGTTCAAGGAACACTGCTCCATTTTCTCGCTGAAACCGAAGTGGTGTTTGGACTCTGGGCCGCGGTCTTGTTCTTTGGGATCGCCATCCTCAGCCGGTCCATGGAACAGGCAGTCCGCCACATCGATGGGCTCAATTTCACCGAACCCAAATTCGTCTTCGTGGTGATGGTGATGGCCGCGACCCGACCGGTCGTGACGTTGGCCGAATCACTCATCTTGATGCTGGCCCGACTGATTCCACTGCGCGAAGGGTTGTCTTTTTATATCGCCGCACTTTCCTTCGGCACGCTCCTAGGTTCTTTCATCACAGAACCGGCGGCCATGACGCTGTTGGCCATCCTGCTCAAACACCGTTATTTCGACCGCGGCATCCGTCCCAAACTCGCCTACGCCACCCTCGGTTTATTATTCGTCAACATTTCCATCGGCGGCACGTTGACCCACTTCGCCGCACCACCAGTGCTCATGGTGGCGTCTAAGTGGAACTGGGACACGGCCTACCTCTTCACTCACTTTGGATGGAGGGCGGCTGCGGCCTGTCTGACGTCCACGTTGATGGTGAGCTGGATCTTCCGCAACGAGTTGAGTCAGGTGCCCATCCAAAATCGACGGGAAGACCGAATCCCGATCTGGCTCACCCTGACCCATCTGGCTTCGCTGGGAAGTGTGGTTGCCTTCGCCCACCACCCGGATGTTTTCTTCGGCATCTTCATGATCTTTCTGGGAGTGGTCTACGCCACCCTGCCCCATCAAGATGGGCTGAAATTCCGTGAGGGCCTGTTGGTGGGCTTTTTCCTCGCTGGCTTAGTCACGCTGGGTTCCCTGCAATCCTGGTGGCTCAAGCCGCTAATCACTGGAATGGACGGCGTGACACTTTATTTCGGCGCCACCGCACTGACGGCCATTACGGACAACGCGGCCCTCACCTACCTGGGTTCTCTCGTGGAAGGCATTAGCGACACCCTCAAGTACGCCCTGGTTGCCGGTGCGGTGACGGGCGGTGGATTGACGGTGATCGCCAACGCGCCCAATCCCGCCGGAGCCGGCATCCTCCAGAACTCCGAGGCGTTCAAGGAAACCGGCATCAGCCCGATGGGTCTCCTGCTCGGAGCCCTGCCGCCAACCATCGTTGCGATCGTGTTCTTCTGGTTCGTCGGACAACCCTGAACTCAACGGGGTTACGGACTGAGAGAAACTCGCTGCTATCGCGATGGACTCCGGGAAATCATCACCGTCGCTCCACAGCGAATGGGTGTGGAGATTGCCCTTCCACCAGCGAGCCTCCGCCGCCCCTGCCGTGCAAACCATCCCGAACACGGTCAGCGCCAACAACACACCCAGCTGACGGCCGGTGCGGAGGGAGGACAGAGAAACCATGACCGTCAGACCGCGGAGGCGGGCGATAGCCCGGCAAGCCGGTTTTGGATGCTCCTGTCCGTTTCAAAACACCGTTAAATTCAGTTCAGGCGCAAAGCCCTCCGAAGCCCCTCACCGAGGCGGCGCTGGAACCGACGCGGCGTGCTGCCGGCGGCGGAGGACCGCCCACGGGTCCTGGGGCTGGTCCATCGGATCGACGTACCGGTCGAGGTCGCGCAAGGCAATGGCGCGGTAGCCGTTGTCCTTAAGCCAGTGCATGTACTCGCGGAAGCGCTCCATCGGCGTGTTCACCCAAGGATGGTCCCGGTCGGGGACGCCGTGAAATTGCAGGATCGCGATACGACCACCCCGCCCCTCCTCCGCGGCCCGGCGGAAGTTCTCCAGCGTCCAGGTGGGCCGGGCATCGCCGGTCGTAGGGATGAGCAGCGGATGATCCCATTCCGGTTCGTAGGCCACACCCCGACCCGTCTCGTAGGCGAACTCCGGCTGGGCACCCCGACGGGCCCAGCGGAACCCCATCTCCTGAAGCAATGGAATCGCCCGGGGATGGATCGCATTACCCGGGTAGGCGAAGCTAATGGGCTTAGGAATGCCATGCCGCAGGCACAGCTCGTCGATATGGGTGAGTTCCTCGCGCAGTCGGCCGAGAAGGTCGGGGCCAATGCCCATATGACTGCGGGTGTGGTTGCCCACCTCGAAGCCGTCCCGGTGCAACTCGGCAATTTGTTGCCAGGTCATGTAGTCGGTCTTGTTGGTCAGGAAGCTGAAGCCCTCGGTGATGAAGAAGGTCCCCCCGAAACCCAAGTCCTTGAGCAACGGACGCACGTTGCCATGCAACGAGGCCACCGAGTCGTCGAAGGTCAGCACCACGAGCTTGTCGGGGATGGGTTGGCGGGGGCGGATCTCCGGCAATGGCCGTGCCAAGAACTCCCGACGGAGCCGCTGCAGTTCGGCGGTGGGATCTTCTCCTTCGTAGAACCACACCCAACCGCGAGCCTCACGCGTCTCGCCGGGCGGGCAATCCGTCAACCGCGGATCGGCGTGGATGCACGGCACCAAAGGGTTCTGCCAGACCCGGTTCAGCCCGTCCCACGCGGTGATGACCCAACGCCGTCCGCTGGCATCCGATGCGGCCGCAAACGGCGCCTCGAGGATGCGTCGCCCCACCGCGGCGTTGGTGAACCCGGCGGCCTGCCCGAGCATCACACAAACCTGGGCGCTGAGTTGCCGCAACGCCTGCGTACCGCCATTGCGCACCCACCATTGGAACTCCGCGTGGCGCACATCCGATTTCACCCGCACCCCAAAGGCGACCCCGTCGGGAAGCGTCCGGGTCATGGTGAGCGAACCATCGGCGCGCCGGCTCCACTCCACCGGCTCCAAGCGCTGACCCGCCTTTTCCCAAATTGTAGGCACATGCTGGTGGGCCAGATAATTCAACCCCAGGTGAGACCAGATCGCCTCCGGAACATCGACCACCACGTAGCCGCCGCCTTGCCACGGGGTGAACAGGCTAACCTTGGTATCGCGCTGCGGATGAATCGCGCCCTCAAAAAATCCCAACCGCGGATGCCGGCCACCGGGATACGGCAGCAGTCGGATCGTTCGGTCGACATTGGTGAACCCCGTTGAGCCGGGTCCCACCGAAGACGCCTCCGACGGCGCGCCCCACTGCTTCACCGCCGCCGCAATCACCTCATCCCCCAACCCCGTGGCAGCGCGGACCTCGGCGGCCGTGAACCGGTGGAAACGAATCATGTTCTCCAACCACTCGGCCTGATCGACCGCCCCCTGCGGAGGCCGCACGGTCGAGGCCTGCGGTTCCGCGACGACCGCGCCGCTCCAAACCAGCGACAGCACCAAGGAAAGCCAGCCAAGCCTCGTGCGGATTCTCAAAGGATTCATGTTGGGAAAGACCTCTCTATCGACCAAACCCCGCTCGCCCGCCAGCCTGAATGCCCGGCAATGGGACAGCGCTCGGCGCACGGAGCGGCCTGACCACACTGTTCTCAAGGCCTTTGCGATGCTGATGTGCGTCGTCTCCCACGCATCGCTCCCCTGCACCGCCTCGGACTCACTCGGAAAAGCCGGATCCAAAATCACGATTGAGCCAGGGTTCCTTGGACAAACCTCGGCAAGGTCAACACAGCGGCTTTAGTCGTGGAACTCAGTCCACAATCGCCAAAATAGGATCCGGAATAGCGCAACTGGCCGGGAAAGACTTATCCGGATTCAGACAGCACCGAAACCATCCCCACTTTTCGATCTTCAAAGCAGATCAAAAAATAGTTACTATATTGATTTTAAATATATTTATTATAGCTAAAAATTCAATTATGTATTTTTGATTAGGCATTATTTTTACCTTTACTCTGAACGATTCGTAAGCGGTCGCTTTAAATATTACGACACGTCATTTGCCAAAATGAAGCCCCTATCCCTGCCGACCCTCATTCTGCTGCTGGCTGCCATGCCTCTGGTGGCCGCAGAATAAAGGGGTCAGTTCTTGATATTGGTATATCGGCCAAAGCCACTCTCCCGGCCTAGCCCGCAAATTGAGAGTCGAGTTTGCTGGCGCACATCATGAATCGTGGTGACCGGCGCGAATTGATCGTCATGGATGATGCAGATCGCCAGCGCTTCGTTGAGACGCTGGGCGAGGTTTGCGCTAAGACGTCGCCGGGTCACCCGGGAAGAAATCAAGGGCTCGTCCGGGCAATGGGTCCTTGCCTCGGAGACCCGCTATGTCTATGACGGCATGCGAGTGATTCAGGAACGGACCAGCAACGGGGTTCCGACGGTGGCCTACACGCGAGGTCCGGACCTGAGTGGCACCCTGGAAGCGGCCGGGGGCATCGGCGGGCTTCTGGCGCGCAGCGAGTGGAACAGCGTCAGCAGCACCTGGAGCCAACACGCCTTCTACCACTCCGACGGCGTCGGCAACGTGACGGCGCTGGCCGTGCCCAACGGTAACGACATCGCGCTGGCGGGCAGTTACCGCTACGACCCGTTCGGCCGGCTGATCGGCACCCCCACCGGCCTGGCCGCCCGCAACACCCAACGCTTCAGCAGCAAAGACTGGCACAGTAACAGTAAAGGAGTCAGTTCTTGATATTGTTTACTCCCCGCCCAGCTTACTCCGGCGATACAAGAGATGGTTCAG
>CAINWP010000160.1 GCA_903854475.1 uncultured Verrucomicrobiota bacterium | reverse complement strand
GATGACGGGATCTTCCCGAGATCCGAAGATCGACCGGCCTGGCACCCCTTGGTGCTGAAGCCAGCGACGGGCGATCCTTCGATCCGAGACTCGGACCGTCACTGCCTGCTCTTGGCCATTTTGGCGTGCCAGGAGCGGCTGATCCTATCCTACCGCGGCCACTCCGATGAGGACGGCAAGGAGCGCCCTCCCTCCACGGCAGTATCAGACCTGTTGGAAGCTGCGAACCAAACCACGCCCACCGGTCTGAGCGCCAGAACTGCTACCACCCCTTCAGCCCGGGATGCGCTCACCGTCCATCATCCTCTCAATGGGTTCAGCGCCGAGGCCTTCCGGGCCGACCAATCAACCAGCGCCCGAGGCCTGCGCACCTGCGATCATGCGGCGGCTGTAGCCTTGCGAGACCGCCTTGGCTTTCCACCCTATCCGGGGCCTTGGTCGTCGCCGGCCCTTCCTGCCGAAACTGGCTGGAATCCCTCGCTGGCCGACCTGCGGACGGTGCTCGATCAACCGCAGCGGCTGTACGCCTCGCGCCTCGGGCTGCAATTGCCGGAGGAGGTCGAAGCAGCCCGCGGCGAAGACCTCATCGATCCGGACGGCCTAGAACGGTGGGATTTGCGGGATCAACTCTTCACCGCACGCCTGGAAGGTCACGACACCGACGCCCGGGTCTCGGTGCTGAAAGTCTCTGGCAGTCTCCCACGGGGGAAAATTGGAGAGGCCCTGCTGACGAAGACCTTGTCTGAATTACCGGAAGTCCCTGTGTTTTCTGCGAGTGATCGACTCACCGATACCTTGAGTTTCCGGCTGACCGAGCCGGCTCCCAATACGGATTTAGCCCCACACCTCGATTCAGATTCGGGTCCAACTTCTTGGATTGTGGAGGGGCCTCCGCGGGCACGCTGGTATCGTCGATCGGGCGAGGCAATTGTTTGGCAATTCTTCGCCTCCAAGTCGAACGATGCGGGCGATCACCGCAGGCAACTGCTCTTCGCCTTCGATGCACTGGCCTTGGCGGCCTCGATGCCCGAATCGAATCCCAATCCCCTCACCGAGGCGCGTTGCGTGGGCCTCAACTCCACATGGACGCTGCCTATGCCTTCTCCCGACCAGGCACGCCTCCAGTTGCTCCGACTGGTCCGCCTCGCTCGTTTGGCACGCCGCTGGCCATTGCCTTTCTGGCCAAAGACAACCGGAGTCGCTCTGAAAAAGGGGAAACTGTCCTCGGACTCGGCCAGCGAGGCCGCCACCGATTTTCCCACGGGCCACGATCCGGTGAAGGTGTTGGAAGCGGCTTTCTCGCAATGGGCCTCGGAGAACGAAGACAACTCAGGAGGCGCCGACTGCAGATTGCCGGCCACCCGCGCGCTCTTCCGGGGCTGTGAAAACCCCTACGAGTGGGCCCCAGAGGGCTTGCCTAAGTGGCTGCCGTATCCGGGAACTCCCTTGGCCTGGCGTTTGATAGCCGAGATCGAAGCGTGGCGGGCCGCACTGAACCGGACCTCCGAATGAGCCAATCTTCCCAATTCGATCCCCTGACGCAGGCCTTGCCCGGAGCCACGTCCATCGAGGCCAGTGCCGGCACCGGCAAGACCTACTCCATCACCCTGCTCTGGCTGCGGTTGCTCATCGAACGGCGTCTGCGCGTGGACCAAATCCTCGTGAGCACCTTCACTCAGGCGGCCACGGCTGAACTGCGCGAGCGACTGCTGGCTTCGCTGCGGCGCGCGCTGTCCGCAGCCCAGGCTATTTCCGAAGGACACTGGGTCGACAACCACGATGAAGCTCGGATTCTCAGTCGGTGGTTGGCGACAAATCCTGAAACGGGCTCGGCGTTGACTGAACACCTAACGCAGTCGCTCAGCACCTTCGACCTGGCTCCCATTCAGACGCTCCACGGGTTCTGCCAGTCCCTTATCAGCCGGCACTCCCTCGAGTTGGCGTGCGATCCTGACCTGAAGCTTCAGGAAAATTGCGACACGCTGCTCGAGCAAATCACCGGGGACTTCCTCATGGAGGAGTCCGACACCCAGGCCCCCGATGCGGCTTCCCTCCGCCGAATGGCCCGGACCTTGCAAGCACGGCCTGCTGCGGTTGTGCGGGGCGTGTCGATGAGCCGTGAGCAATTAATTGATGCCAAGTCCGCGCTGGTGGCCCGCATCGCACAGGAGGTACCGGCCGCAATCGCAGCCGTGAAGCTGGCGACCACCCGCAACGCCGTGGACAAGTTGGTCAGGAACCTAGTCGAGACCGCCCAGTGGAAGGCGCTCAGTGATTCGCAGGCCAAGAATCTGCCTCCATCGTTCTCAAATCTCTGGGCCCAATACCCGCGGCTAGAGTTCTTGGAAAAACAGCTCCCGGCCTCGCGGCTGGCCGAACGTATTCGAGAAGAACTCCCGCGGCGCAAGACCCAGGCGGGTGTCCGGACCTTCGACGACATCCTGCTGACCGTTCGCAATGCCCTGGTCGACCAGGGCTCTGAGGGGCCCATGGCCCGAGCGGTCCGAAGCCGACTGAAAGCGGCCATCCTCGATGAATGCCAAGACAGCGATACGCTGCAAATCCAGGTGTTCCAATCGCTCTTCTCGCACGCCAACACCGAGTCGTTCCTCATCATCGGAGACCCCAAGCAAAGCATTTACCGCTTCCGGGGCGCCGACTTAGCCAGCTACCGCTCGCTGGCTCAAGCGGTGCATCCAGCCCCGAGGATGACGGTAAACCATCGGTCCGATCCATCGCTCGTTGCGGCCATTAATTACCTCTACGGCCCCAGTTTCCGCTTCCCAGATTCGCTAGTGGGCGATGTGCCCTTCGAGTACGTACCGGTCACCGCCCAGGCCACCGAAAATCGGATCTGGGATCCGGCGCCACGAACGGCCGTGGTCATTCAATGGAGTCCAGAATCTGATCGACCTCGGGCACTGCCCCGACTGGCCCGGCTCACCGCACACGAGATTATGCGCCTGCTCCACCAACCCGTGGAGGTCACCGACCGTCACACCCGCCAACGCCGCCGCTTGCTGCCCGGAGACATCGGTGTGCTGGCCTCCAACCACCGGGAGCTTCGTCTGGTGCGCCGAGCGCTGCAGGCTGGCGGTATCACCTGCCAATCCTCTGGCAAGGGTCTGGGCAGCGTGTTCGACAGCGACGAGGCACTCGACGTTCTCGCATGGTTGGAACTGCTCGCCGCACTGCACCACCATGGGGAATTACTCGGACGACTTTCGGCCTTCCTCGTGAGCCCGCTCGGCGCGGAGTCGGCGGCCTATGTCTTGGAAATTCAAAGCCATCCCACCCTGCAGGCCGAGGCCTTCCAACGCTTCTTGCAAGCCCAACAAGAACTCGGACGAGTGGGCCCCTTAGCGCCATTGCTTCGGTGGATCACCAGCAGCGAGGTGTCGGCCCGAAACCTAGGCTGCGCGGATGGCGAACGGCGGATCACCAACTGGCGACACGTGGGGCTGCTTTTGCAGGGTCGTTACGAGCAAGGACTGCGGAGTGCTGAATCGCTGGCCGCCTGGCTGGCCCGCCAGGTTTCTGAAGCCCCGGAGTCGCTCGGAAATGCCGACGGCGAAAGCACCCTGATGCGCCTAGAGACCGATGCCTCGGCGGTGCAGCTCAACACCATTCACGGCGCCAAGGGGCTGGAGTATCCGGTCGTGTTCTGCCCGTTCCTGGGGAATGTCCGAGGACGGAGCCATCTTGCTTCAACCAACGCAGCCGTGGCGCGGTTGGGAGATTCGTGGGTGTTTGACGTCGGCTCCGATGAATTCGAGACCACTCAAGAAGCGGCCCAGGTTCAGGAGGCCGAAGAGGACGATCGTCGGCTCTACGTGGCTCTGACCCGAGCTCGCCACCGGCTCTACCTAGGGATGGCCCCCATAGCGGCTTCGAAACGAGGACCAAAAAACAACTCGGCGGCGGACTCGCCGCTGGCCCGTTTGCCTGGATTGGCTGCGCCGTCGATGGATCAATGGCCCCACCTCTGGAGTGGACTCGATGCGCACGGGATCCACTTCTTGGCGGACTCTCCAACAACAACAGCCCCAGTGACGAGCGAGTCGTCGCCATGGACCGGAGCGCCCGCAGGCACGCCGCGGGTTCCCGAAGAACTCCTCCGCCCTCCCGCGCCCAGGCCTTATCTCTTCGCTCCATTCGCAGTCCGCAGCTTCACCTCGCTTTCTCGATCGGATCTCGACCACGACCTGAGCGCCGCAGACCGAGATCTGGCCGCCGTGGAGGCCCCGCCGTCCGGTGCGAGCGAATCCGCGGAGAGCACGGATGTTTTGGCGAACTTGGGGGCGGCCGGCAGCCTCTTGGGCGATCAACTGCACCGCGCCCTCGAAGACTACTTGGGCAACGGTCGCTCGCTGGAGCAGTCCGTCTCCGGCTACAACCAACCCGAACAGTGGCAACAAGCCCTCGCAGGCATCTTGGAGGCCGATCTGGAACTCACCTCAGGCGTACACCTTCGCCTGGGAGAGCTTCGCGGCGATTGCATCACAGAGATGCAGTTTCACTTACCCGTAGGCCATGTCTCGCCAGCAGCCCTGTCGGCGGTCCTCGTCCAAGATCCCGGCATCCAAGCGATCCCCGGGGGACTGGAGTGGGCTGAGAGCCTTGCGGGATGGTCCTTCACGGAGTTTACCGGATTCTTGCAGGGTTTCATCGACCTGATCTTTGAACGAGGTGGACGCTGGTATGTCGCCGACTACAAGAGCAACCGACTCCAACGCTACCACCCGGCGGCTCTGAACCGGGTGATGCTCGACGCGCATTACCTACTGCAGGCACGTCTTTACCTGCTGGCCCTGCATCGCCACCTGCGATCCAACCTCGCCGACTATGAACCCGACCGTCACCTCGGCGGAGTCGCCTACCTCTTTGTGCGCGGTTTTCCCGGACACGGTGTGTGGCTAGATCAACCGCAGCGCGAGGCATTGGACCGCCTCGACGCCCTGTTCCACGGACCCAACTTCTGCCCATGAATCCCGGTCAACCCCACCGACTCTCCAGCCCCCTCGCGACTCTTTCGGACGGGTTTGAAGAACTCGCCCAGGCGATCTGGCCCAGCGTGGATCAAAACTCTCCGATGGCTGAGCATCAGCCGCGCTTGCGCAGCCTCTTGGCCGAACTGATGCGGCGGGCCAGCACCGGCATTGGTTCGCTGCC
This sequence comes from uncultured Verrucomicrobiota bacterium, assembly GCA_903854475.1. Taxonomy (GTDB): domain Bacteria; phylum Verrucomicrobiota; class Verrucomicrobiia; order Limisphaerales; family UBA9464; genus SXXZ01. Next base: position 10,840 of record CAINWP010000160.1, on the reverse strand, counting down.
ATTGGCCGAAGCGCGGCTCAGTGCCGACGAGCGGATCGCGCTTGAAGGATGGACCGACTGCATCGTCCTCGAAGGATCGGCCCTGGTGTTGCCACGCTACGCACAGCAACTGCGGGAGATCCGCTCGTTCGTGGAAGCGCGACTGCGTTCTCAAGGTCCGCGATTACCCGATGCCGAAGTGGCCCGCCATCTCGGGCAAATCCTACCACCGCAGCGAATTAGCGGAACGGGCACCGGCTCGATCCAGACCTACTTCGACAACGCCCAGCAACGCCTGGCCATCGCTGCCCTCGTGGATGCGCCGGTGGGTATCCTCACCGGTGGGCCTGGAACGGGCAAAACGACGACGGCCGCCGCGCTATTGGCCGTCCGACACCGCATCGACGCGGGCCTGACTCCCGACCAAATCCTCGTCGCCGCCCCGACCGGCCGAGCGGCCAGCCGCATCGGGGAAGCGATCGCACAATCCGCCGCCCGACTGACGGGGCTCAACGACGAGGACCGGGCGTTCCTCAAAGGAATCACCACGGTCACGCTCCACCGAGCTTTGGAATGGGGACCGGAGCCTCCGGAACGCGGCGGACCCTACCGGCGAAACGCGCTCCGACCACTCCAAGTCCGGGTGATGTTCGTTGATGAAGCCAGCATGGTGGATTTGTCGCTGATGCATGCGCTCATCCGAGCCTTGCCGCCGGAGGCATCGCTGCTGCTGCTGGGCGACAGCGATCAACTGGAGAGCGTCGACGTCGGTGGAATCCTCTCTGAATTGGTCCAACGGGCGGGCCACAACCGCATCCTCCCGGAGGCTTTGCGGGATCGCTTGGCTGCTCGGCTTGGGGTTTCAAGTCACCAAGTCCAAACTGATTATGATCATGGGCTGCCCCACCTTCCCTCGGAGAGCCCTTGCGAGGCATTGCCCGGACTAGTGGTGGGGCTCCAGCACAGTTGGCGCGCCATGAACGCGCCCTGGATTCTTGATCTCGCCGAGCGCGTCCGGCCTGGCGGCAGTCAGTCGCGAAACTCCGTCGAGGAGTGCTTCGATCGGCATTCATCGGCGACCGAACCGGTGCTCACTTGGCATCGTGAGTCCCCCGACCGATCCCGCCGGATCTTTTGCCAAGAGCGCTGGAAATTTTGGGGCGAGCTGGCCCGCACCTGGACTGATCTGTGCCAGAACTTGGGTCCCGAGACCCAGTCTCCAGACCCCGCTCGAAGCGAGGCCTTGCGACATCTGGGGCGATTCCAACTCCTCTGCAGCACCAATCATCAGGTGGACCGCGCCAACCAGGCCGGCACTGCACTGCTTTGGAGCAAAGGGTCTCACCCTCCCAACGAACTGCCCCATGGTTGCCCGGTACTGATTCTGGCCAACCAGCGTTCGCTGGGCCTGAGCAATGGCGACATCGGCATCGCCCTCGGACCAATCCCTGGCGGTCCCGCCACACTGGTTCTTTTTCCGGGGGCCGATGGGGTCCCGAGAATAATCCCGCGGGTCCGACTGCCCGCGCATCAACCGGCCTTCGGACTGACCATCCACAAAAGCCAGGGAAGCGAATGGGATTCCGTCGCCCTCGAATTACCATCCAATGCCGAATCTCGGCTCCTCACCCGCAACCTCCTCTATACAGGCATCACCCGATCCCGCCAGATCCTCGATCTCTTTGGCACGCCGGAATCCCTCGACCTAGTGCTGAGGGTCTGACCGTAAAAGGCCTGTTCACCTCTTGGTAGTTCGCCTCGCTGAGAAAAGATTGCTCAGACTCGACGCGGTACCCATCTGGAGACGGGTTGCGATCCATTTCAGTGTCATGGTCGTCTCCGCACGCAGTGTCAAAGCGATCTTGAATTTCGTGGGGTCGCCCTTGCGGCGCTCCGCCAAGTCCGTCTCCTTCCAGCCAAGCTTCGCCAATGCCTCGCCCGTCAAACGCTCCGCCTTCTCAGAGGCTGTCTCCTGCAACTCAACGCTGGAGTTCACGGGAGCACCGCGGGACTCCAGTTGCGCCAGCAACTCTCGGCGAAACGACTCATCGCCCCAGCACCACCCCCGCCGAATTCCGGCGTAATCTTCGGGGTCCTCTACGCGTCGCTTCTCTTCCATCAATCGCTCGAACTGTTTCCGGCCCACAGAGCTGTCGTTGGGAATACCCATCCCTCCCAAGACCCGCTCCACCTGCAGCCAGGCAGGCCGCCGCCGATTCTGATCCAAATAGGCCGGATAACTGCTCCATCGGTACGCCTGCAGCGGCTCCGAGGGTCGCAGCAACTGGGCACGCACGGGGTTGAGATGAACATACTCGCAGACCGTCCGCAGGTAATCGGGCTGACTTGGATCAATCACGAGAGCCTTGTAGCGCCCGCCAAAAAGGTGACCCGTGACGCCGTGACGCCGGTTGAACCTCAAAGTGTAGGTGCCCAGGAACCACTTCATACCCGACACCAAATTGCCCCGTGGCGTCTCCAGCACGAGGTGGAAGTGATTGCCCATGAGACAATAGGCGTGAACGAGCCAATCGGCTTTCACGCAAGTCTCGTCGAGCGTGCTGAGGAACAACTGGTGATCGACATCGTCGCGGAAGATGGCTTCACGTCGATCGCCTCGATTCATGACGTGGTAGATCGCTCCGGGATACTCGATGCGTTGCTTACGGGCCATGGATGTTGTTGTGGCCGAACCGGAGGATCTTGTAAATATGCAAGACAGGCCCTTTTAGTGTAAAAACTAGGACTGATGAATTGGGGGGACGCACCCTGGTGGCAGCGGGATCGGTCCGCAGCGAGCGTTGGAAGCCAACACCCAATCCCCCCCGCGAACAGCGCGAAAGTTCCACCTTCCCTTGAGCTTACCTGCGAGCGCAGGACCGGGCCCGCGGAGCCCCTCGAGGCACTCGTCCCCAGCGACAGCCCCGTCACCAAATAAATATGTGAGATCGTCCCCTTTTGTGTAAATAGGTGAGACTGACCCCGGCAGGGTGGTTTTTAATGTTTGCGTGGCCTCTGGGGGGAAGGCGTGGTTTTATTTAGGCCCAGAACACATGAGCGACCCGCGTTACGCCAAACTGGCAAAGCTTCTCATCGAATACTCCTGCGAACTGAAGGCGGGAGAGAACATCTTGCTCGACCTAGTCGATACTCCGGATGCGATGGCCGTGGAACTCATCCGCGCCACACGGGCCGTTGGGGCTACTCCGGTTGTGGAAATGCGCCATTCGCGGGTCCTACGCGAAGTTCAAATCGGGACCGATGAACGTCATGCCAAGCTGGTGCGAGATCTCGAGCTGAACCGCATCCGCAAGATGCAGGCTTACATCGCCATCCGCGGCGCGAACAATGCGAGCGAGAACAGCGACGTGCCGTCCGAGAAGACCCGGCTCTATTCTAAGACTCTCCGCCCCGCTCTCGATCATCGCATCAACAAGACCCGCTGGTGTGTCTTGCGCTGGCCGACGCCGAGCATGGCCCAGTCGGCCAACATGAGCACCGAGGCCTTCGAGAAGTTCTACTTCGACGTGTGCACCATGGACTACGCCAAGATGGCGCGAGCTGTGAAGCCTCTGGAGAAGCGCATGATCAAGGCCGACAAGGTCCGGCTAGTGGCTCCGGGCACCGACCTCTCTTTCTCCATCAAGAACATCGGAGCTAAGCCCTGCGAGGGCTTGCGCAACATTCCCGATGGCGAGTGCTTCAGCTGCCCAACGCTCAAGTCGGCCAACGGCGTGATCACCTTCAACACGCCCACCCTGTACGCGGGCACCAAGTTCGAGGGGATCCGTTTAGAACTCAAGGAGGGCCGTATCATCAAGGCCACCTGTCAGGGCGGCACCGAGCGAAAACTCAACGAGATCCTCGATATGGATGCCGGAGCCAGGTCCATCGGCGAGTTCAGCCTCGGGTTCAATCCCTTCATCCTGAACCCGATGTGCGACATCTTGTTCGATGAGAAGATCGCCGGCTCCCTGCATTTTACTCCGGGCCAGGCCTACGAAGATCCGGGCAATGGCAACAAGTCCGCCGTCCATTGGGACATGGTGCAAATCCAGCGGCCAGAATGGGGCGGCGGCGAGGTTTGGTTCGATTCCGAAATAATCCGGCGGGACGGTCTTTTCGTGCCGAAGGACCTCCACGGGCTCAATCCGGAAAATCTCCGCTGAGGGGATCTAAAACCCGTCCGGTCCGGAACACACCCCCCATGTCTGCGTCCTTACCTCGCTGGCTGCGAGTCTCCTGCATTCTGGCTCTGACATGGATGTCCGGCCTCGTCCAGGCTCGGGACTGGGAACCCGGATTCCGCGACTTGGCCGCCTGGGGCCGCGAGATGCATTTGCGGCCCATCACGTTGGGTGAGGAACTCCTGCTCACCAACCGCTGGACTCGAATGCGGTTCCGAAAGGACTCGGATCGGATGACCTTCAACGAGGTGGAGTTTCGTCTGTCGGACCGGATTCCTTTTGAAGGCGGCCATTTCCGGGTCTCCCAGCGCGACATCAACTCACTAATGGCACCGCTGTTGGCGCCACCCAAGCGCACCTCGCGCCCCATCCGACGCATTGCAATCAATGCCGGGCACGGGGGACGCGATCCCGGCAACATGGAGGGCCGTCGGATGGAGAAAACCTACACGCTGGATCTGGCCATCGACCTGGCCCGACACCTCAAGGCGGCGGGGTTTCAGGTGGTGTTCATCCGCAGTTCGGACCGGTTCATCGCCCTTCCGGATCGGGCGGCGGAGGCCAACCGCGCAGAGGCCGACCTGTATGTCAGCCTGCATTTCAACGGGTTCGATGGGCCTGGAAATGACGCGGTGCAAGGCCTCGAAACCTATTGCCTGACGCCTGCTGGGGCCCCTTCGAGCAACGATGCCCAACGGCACGGTCGGATGGCCGGTTTCGACGCCAACCGCTTCGACCGCGAGAACGTCACCCTCGCCCACCTCGTCCATCGGGCCATCCTCGATCAGACCCCCTTGGCCGATCGGGGTGTGCGCCGCGCCCGCTTCAAAGAATTGACGTTGCTGCGAATGCCCGGGCTCCTCGTCGAAGGCGGCTACATGACTCACCCTGGTGACACCCGGCTGATGGACTCCAAAAAGTCTCGAGACCAACTCGCCGCCGCCATTGCCGACGGCATTCTCCGCCACAAGAAGCTGGTCGAGCGCGGCACCCCGGAGTGAGTCCCGGCGACAAACCCCTTCGCCAAAACCGCCTGCACTGACTGGCCGCAGGAATCACAGACGAGGCGAAATTAACCGGGGCCCAACGCCACGCCTCGACGCAATGGCTCCAGCCAGCCTCCATGCTACGGTCATCGCCGATAGACACACTCGCACCGGAACGCTTCGCTCGGCCAAACCCAGAGCGAACCCTCCGAGTGCTTCTGAGGCAGCCGGTTTGCGAGGAGCAACGCGGGGAGCAAAAGCCCCCCGCCTCCGCTCACTTTCGCTGGCCGGTGACCAATTCCTCCACCAGAGGCTTGGCGACGTAGACACTGCGAAGTGCCTCTAAGATACCCGCGCTGTGGACCGAAAGGGCCCGGGCTTGGGTTTCTTCGTAAGCAAACCCCAGCACCAACGACTCGATGTTGCCATCGAAGATGATGCCGACGAATTCGCCATTCCGGTTCACCACTGGGCTGCCCGAGTTCCCACCGATGATGTCATGAGTAGAGACAAAGTTGAACGGAGCATCCGCATGAAGGGCGCGACGTTTCTTCTGCCAGCGTTCAGGCAAATCAAACGGAGGGCGATTCTCCATCTCGGCGGAACGCTCGAAGATTCCGCCCAGCGACGTCGTTGCCGGGATGGCCTTACCCAGCGAAGTATACCCCTTCACTACCCCGTAGGAGAGACGCAGGGTGAACGTGGCGTCCGGATACTGCCCCTTGCCTTCCAGAGCAAAGCGGGCTGAGGCAATCGCCGCATGGGCCTGCTTCTTAATCTCGGCCTGAGCCTCCATCAACTGCCGCACTTCGCGTGCCTCGGCATCCACCAACTTGGCCACCAAAATGAGGGGATCCTCGGAAGCATCGATCGCCAACGTACCGCCCTTATAGAGCCGACGACGCTCATCGACCGAGCGCAGGCGACTGCCATTGATGAGTTCTGCAGCACGGGCCCGCGGCGACTTGCCGGCCATCACCTTTTTGACGATAGGATACTCCGCTCCGAGTTGCTCGTTCAGGTAGGTCAACGAATCGGCCAAGCTGATGATTTCGAGGTCATTGTGGATGGGCTTATCGGAGAAAAGACTCATCTCCAACGAAGCGCGTCCTGCCTCGGCAAACTCGCGCAGACGTTCCCCGTCGGCCTTGGGATATTCTCCGGCCGCACGGACCAGGATGTGGGCAATATCGAAGAGTTCCGACTGGAAGGCCTGTCCGGCTTCCAGCAATCGGTGGATCCGCTCATACCGCGCGATCGACGACTGGGCCTGCTGGATCTGGTCATAGGCCGCCGCGGCGGGGGCAAAGGCCGGATTGGCGGCAAACTTTGTGCGCAAGGCCATCTCTTGCTGGCGCTTGGACTGCATCAAGGCCGGATCGTAAAGGCCGGCATGACCGCCATCGCGGGCCTTGCGGCTGTTCTGAATGCCAAAGAGTTCATCCTTCGCACGCCGGGCATTCTCAGCACTGCGCTCGCTCCAAGATCTCAGGAGCACCTCACGGCGCTTGAGATAGGCGAGCGCTATCGGGTACTGACGGTCGCGAAGGTACTCCAACTCGGCGACGGTGAGCATGCGCTCCGTGCGGCCCGGATGCCCCGAGACGAAGGTCAATTCGCCCTCAGCGGCCCCCGCCTTAGACCACTTCAGAGAGTGCGGCACCTTCACGGGTTTGCCGTCCTCGTAAGCTCGAAATAAACAGATATCGAGGTCGAAGCGCGGATACTCGAAGTTGTCGGGGTCACCACCAAAGAAGGCGACCTGCTGTTCCGGCGCAAAGACCAACCGGACATCGGTATATTTCTTGAACCGATACAGGTGATAGGCACCTCCCTGATAAAGCGTCACCACATCTGACCGAAGGCCCGTGGCGTCGAGGGATTCCTTCTCGATGGCTGCCATGACCCGGCGCCGGGCCTTCACCGCATCCTCGGGCGATAAGCCGGCGGCCACCGCGGCATTCACGCGCTCGGTCACATTCGCGATGGATTGCAGCACATTTAACTCGAGGTCTACGCAGGGAATCTCCTCCGCCTGCGATCGGGCATAGAATCCATCTCGCAAGTAGTTCTTCTGGGCGCTGGAAACCTTCTGGAGCGCGTCGGCCCCAACGTGGTGGTTCGAGAGGACTAATCCGTCTTCGCTGACAAACGATCCGGAGCCCCCAGAGTTGAACCGCACCGAAGATTTCTGGAGGTGCTCCAGCCAAGCGTCGGTCATCTCAAAGCCATACTTGGCACGCACCTGTTCCCGGGGAGGATCGTTGTAAAGCCACATTCCCTCGTCGGAACGAAGGGCCCCGGTTCCGCAGAACACCGCCAGCGAGGCGGCCATAAACGTCTTGCGCGACATGCACTCCCAAGAGCCTCCGAGAGCCCCCGCCCGTCAAGGGACGAATTGCATGAGTGAATGTCTAATCAGTGGTCGAGAACGCTCCAGAACTCCCAGCAACCTGCCCCTTATCGAGGGTACCCGCAGGTTCATCCCCCTGCCTTCCGGCGGTAATTACCTCCTGTGATGCGACCGTGACCCGACCGTCACTCGTATTGACAGAAGGCCGAGTTCTGGCGTAACACGGCCCAGCAGCCGAAGCTTGATCGGTGTCCAATCGAACAAGCGCGGGGGACCCAAGGCCGAGATCCATCCATGATTTCAGCACGGGGCGTAGGGTCGGGAAACCGACCCGGGGCACTTCCAAGCCCTAGCCCGTCAGCTAACCTCGCAGGCATATGGAAGGGTATCCGGTCGTGCGCAGTTCGGCGGAGTCGGGCTTGCGACAACGGTGACCCTCGGTCGCTGGTCTGTTGCAGACATCATGAACTCATTCCGCCCGCTACTTCGCATCATTCTGGTTGTTCCAGAGTGGATCCTCTTGGCCAATTCCCTGCCACTCTCCCACCAGAATCCCTCGCTATGAGCCGACACGCACCCGCAACTGGCAAACGCTTGGTAGGCCTTTCAATGGCCGCTTTGGGCATCGTTTACGGAGACATCGGCACCAGCCCGATTTACGCTTTCAAGGAATGCTTCGCACCCGGTCATGGAGCGCCGGTCACCACTGCCAATGTGCTCGGAGTTCTCTCTCTGATCATTTGGGCACTGATCCTGATCGTCACCATCAAGTACCTGGTCTACGTCCTCCGGGCCGACAACAAGGGCGAAGGTGGCATCTTGGCGTTGTTGGCTTTGGCTTTTCCTGAAGCTAAATCTGGCCACCGCAGTCGCTTGGCCAAGACCTTTGCGACCATTGGCATTGCCGGTGCATGCCTTTTGTTTGGAGACGGAATGATCACGCCCGCCATTTCCGTGCTGGGCGCCGTTGAGGGGCTCAAAGTGGCCGCGTCCGGCATGGAACGCTACATTCTACCTGCATCGGTCGGGATCATTATTGCCCTGTTTGCCGCTCAGCGGGCGGGAACCGCCAAGGTGGGGAAGATTTTCGGTCCGATCACCCTGATTTGGTTCATCGCCATCAGCCTCCTCGGCATCCGCGGCATCTTGATGAATCCAGCCGTCTTGAGCGCCTTCAACCCGCTTCATGGATTCAGCTTTCTGGCTCATCACCAATGGGCCGGAGTCCTGGTGCTCGGTTCGGTCGCTTTGGCTGTCACCGGCGGTGAAGCCCTCTATGCAGACATGGGGCATTTCGGGCCTCGCCCGATTCGGTTTGCCTGGTTCCTGGTGGTCCTGCCGGCCCTGCTGCTGAATTACCTCGGTCAAGGAGCTCTTCTGATTCAGAACCCGGAAATTGCCTCCAACAGCTCCTTCAACCCGTTCTATCAACTCTGCCCGAACTGGTCACTGTATCCCATGGTCGGCTTGGCCACAGCAGCGGCCATCATCGCCTCTCAAGCACTCATTTCCGGGACCTACTCCATCACGATGCATGCCATCCAATTGGGTTACATGCCTCGTCTTATCATCGAGCACACTTCCGAACACGAGCGAGGCCAGATTTACATGCCTCAGGTCAACTTCACCCTGATGATCGCGTGTATCGGACTCATTCTCGGGTTCAAATCCTCCGAAAACCTTGCCAGCGCCTATGGAGTGGCGGTGACGCTGACCATGGTCACTACCACACTCCTCTTCTTCTTCGCCTCGCAGAGAGTTTTCGGTTGGTCCCGCTGGCATGCTTCACTGGTTTCTGGCGGCATGCTCCTCGTCGAACTTCCATTGGCAGGAGCCAATTTGCTGAAAATCCCCCAAGGCGGTTGGTTCGCCCTGCTCATCGCCGGAGCAATGTTCCTCATCATGTCCACCTGGAAAACCGGCCGACGCCTCGTCTGGGAACGCCTCCGGATCAGCGCCATGCCGGCCGTCAAGTTCATCGCGGACATGGCCAAAAAGGATACGCTACGGGTGGCCGGAACCGCCGTGTACATGGCCAGCAGCCCGCACACGACTCCAATGGCCCTGCTGCACAACCTCAAGCACAACAAGGTGCTCCATAAGCGGATCATCTTCTTCACCATCTGCGTGGACGAAGACCCTGTGGTGGACAAGGCCCACCGGCTGGAGGTAGAGCGGATGGAGGCCGGCTTTTGGCGGGTCCAGGCACACTACGGGTTCATGGAGACCCCCAATATCCAGGCCATTCTTCGGCAATGTGCGGAACACGATCTCGAGTTCCATGAGATGGAAACGACCTTCTTCCTCAGTCGCGAAACAGTGATCCCGAAGGCCGACAATGGCGGCATGAACATCTGGCAGGAGCGACTCTTCGCAATCATGGTCCGCAACGCTCTCAGCGCCACGGCCTATTTCCGCCTGCCCGCCAACCGGGTCGTTGAATTGGGCATGCAAGTGGAGATCTGATCGAGCTCTCCTTGGTTTCCCTGGCCACGGGCGGCCTTTGCCCGAGGCCCAGGGGAAACCTGTCTAGCCCCCATTTGCGCCCCATTTGCGCCCCGCATCTCGGCCGTGCTGCTCAACGCTCGTGTTCCGGGTGGGAAGTGACGATGGACAGCCTCACTGAAGAAGGGCGCTTATGTACGGCCCCTTGAAGGAATCAGAACTTGCTCAGGCGCTCGAGCTCTTTGACCCGCTCCAAGATTTTAGCCTTGGTCGTGCGAGTGGTGACATTCAGACCAAAACCCTCGCAACAGAAGGACGCCACGACACTGCCGTGCAAGATAGCGCGTCGGAGATTGGATTCGACCGTTCCGGTTTTCTGGGCCGCCAGATAACCAATCAAACCGCCCACGAACGAGTCCCCGGCACCGGTCGGGTCAACCACCTTGCGGAGCGGATAGGCCGGCGCGATGAAGAGCCCCTTCGGACCTGAGAGAATGGATCCGTGCTCGCCTTTCTTAATGATCACGTACTTCGGGCCCATCCGGTGAATCTTGGTCAGGGCGCTGACCACATTGTCGTCGGAGACCAATTGACGAGCCTCGCTGTCATTGAGCACCAGGCAGTCGATCCGCTTCAACAGGGTCAGGACCTCGGGCAATGCAATGTTCAGCCACAGGTCCATCGTGTCGGCGATGACGAACTTGGACTTGGAGATCTGATCGAGCACCCGGTGCTGAACACCCGGAGAAATATTGGCCAAGAGAACAAACGGCGTGGACTCGTAGGCCGCCGGAAGCGCGGGCTGCCAGTGCTCGATGACTCCGAGAACAGTTTCCACCGTCCGCCGGTTGTTCATGTTGACCTCGTATTCGCCCGACCAATGGAAGGTC
>CAINWP010000159.1 GCA_903854475.1 uncultured Verrucomicrobiota bacterium | reverse complement strand
GTGTCCGGGCTGGCGAAGTCGAAAGACCGCAAAATCCCCGGAAGATTTTGTCGATCGATGTAACCGTAAAGGGTGCGACGCAACGCGGGCTTGTCGGTGTCGTAAATACTCACCGCGAGCCCGCCCACCTTGGGATCCAGGCTTCCGGCCACCGCCAGCAACCCGTCGCGCATGGATTCGAAGTCGGTCCGCTGACGGTTCATCCGCCAGAAGAGGGTGTTGCTCGGATCGACTTTTTGCGCCCGTGCCAGCGCCTTGCGCGAGAGCCCTGCTGCCTCGGGATCACTCGATTGACGATATGCTGCCGAAAGCAGCATCTCGCGATGCAGCGCCTTCATAGACCACCCTTGTTGGACCCAATGAACCGCCAGATAATCCAGCAGTTCTGGATGGCTCGGAGGTTCGGTGCGCACCCCGAAATCACTGGGAGTCTTGACCAACGGCGATCCGAAATGCCGCATCCAAACTCGGTTGACCATGACCCGCGCGGTGAGTGGGTTTTCTGGGGAGGCCACCGACCGGGCAAACTCCAAACGACCGCTTCCCTGGGTGAAGGGCTTTCGATTCGGTCCGGCGACAATGGCCAATTGCTGCAGAGGCACCTTCGGCCCGTGATTGCCGGGGTTGCCCCGCTTAAAAATAACCGGTTCCGAGATGCTGGCGTTGTCCATCAAGGCCATAGCCCGCAAGGGCGCCCCAGCATGCATGGAATCGAGTTCGTCGAGCTTGCGCTTGAGGGCCCGGCTCTTCTGGGCCACGGGCGTGTCAAAGAACCGATCGATACCGCCCAGCGCCCCTTGGATGGGCGAATCGCCCGCATACAATACTTGCCGCAATTCCTCGGCTGCCGCGTCGGGCAATGACTTGGGCTCCGGCTTGCCGTCTTTTTTCGCCTCGGCCACAGCGGCTTTCCACTCGGTGTCGATTTGATTGAAAACTTGTCCGTAGCGAGCCGTCATCGCCGCCAAATTAGTGGGGGCCCATCCTTTGAAATCCGCCACCAGACGGGTGTTGATCGGTTGCCCCTGCCACCGACCCGCGGCCAACTCCTCGGCGATCTTCGGAGCCCGTGACGCAAAGTCATTGGTCCCCAGCTCCGCCCAGGCAAAGAAGGGGGCGAACACTGGATGGGGAGATTTCTTCAACGATTCCAATCGCCCTTTCCACGCACCCACCAATCCCGGATCCAAGCTCCGCTGCCGGGCCAGGCTTTCCTGAGCGCCGCCATCCAACGCAGTGCTCTCCTGGGCCGTGAGCAAGTAATCACCGATCTTCGTCCGTAACTTCTGGATCACCGCCGCGGTTTGATCCGTCCGATAGTCATCGAGATCCTTGCGACGCTTGGCCAGTTCCTTGTCGTAGTCGGCCGCCTGCTGACGATCGGGATTCTCGCCCACCAGAGGCTTGGGATCCGGTTCGTGGCTGTTGGAGAAGAGACCGTAGAGCGAGTAGTAGTCGGCCGTGGGGATGGGATCGAATTTGTGGTCGTGGCAGCGGGCGCACTGAACGGTGAGTCCCATGAGTCCGCGAGTGGTCACATCGATTCGGTCATCGATGATGTCTGACTGATTGTTGAGAAACCGGCGACCCAAGGTCAGAAACCCCATGGCCGCCAAGGGCTTGCGATCGGTCTCGGTGGCCAACTGGTCTCCGGCCAACTGCTCGATGAGGAACCGGTCGTAAGGCAGATCGCGGTTGAAGGCCTCCACCACCCAGTCGCGGTAGGTGTGGCTGTAGGGATACCGACGCTCCTCTTCAAAAACGTAACCCTTGCTGTCGGCATAACGGGCCACATCCAGCCAGTGCCGACCCCAGCGCTCACCGTAGGCAGTTGAGGCGAGCAATCGATCCACCACCCGGGAGTAAGCCTGCTCGGAGCGGTCCTTCAGGAAGGATTCCATTGCCTCGGGCGTCGGAGGCAGCCCCGTCAGATCGTGAGTGGCCCGACGGAGCAGCGTGCGACGATCGGCCTCTGGAGTGGGCGTCAGGCCCTTGGCCTCCAGGGCGGCGAGAACAAACCAGTCCATACCGGTGCTAGGCCAGGAGGACTTGCGGACCGTCGGCTGGGGCGGCATGCGCGGCCCTTGGAAAGCCCAGTGGCGGGAGGCGGGATCGGGCTTGGCCGCGGTAGGGGCGCCGGTCCGCGGATCGGGTGCTCCCGCGCGAATCCAAGCCTCGAAGTCCGCGATTTGTTCCGGCTTCAAAGCCCCACCCTTGGGAGGCATGGTCTTCACATCGGCCGCCGTCCCCTTCACCACCTGGATGAGCAAGCTCGACTCGGGTTTTCCCGGAATGACTGATGGCGTTCCGGACTCCCCGCCCTTTTCCCAACCTGCCTTGAAATCCAAGCGCAACCCGCCCTTGAGCGATTCGGACTGAGCGCTGTGACATTCGTAGCAACGCTCGGCCAAGACCGGACGGATGCGGTTCTCGAAGAACTCGACCGAAGACGGATCGGCCGCAGTGAGCCCGAAAGCACACAGCCCGCCCGCGGAAATCCGCAGCAACGCCGCAGCCAAATGAAAAGGTCGCATCATGAGTAAGATGTCCGACCAGCCTTGCCGGCCCGACACCAATGTCAAAACGGACTTCGGCTCACCGGTATTCAGCCGGTTACGAAAAACCATTGCCCCAGCAGTGCTCACGGTGGCCCTCTTTACCCGCATGATGCGCGGATTGCTGCTCGTTTTATGGCTAGGAATGCTCATTGGTCGGGCTCAGGTGCCCGATCCCCTCTGGGGTAGTTCGGCGCGACTGGAACGAATCCGGGCATTGATCCCGCAACTCGACGCCCTCTACGAGGCGCACGCCATATCCAACCACATCCCGGGGCATGTCTGGGGATTGGTGGTCGACGGCCGACTGCTGCATGTGCGGGCCGCCGGGATGGCCCGCGTCGAGCCCGATCAACCCGTCACTCCGGCCACGCGGTTCCGGATCGCATCCATGTCAAAAAGCGTGACTGCGACGGCCGTCCTGCAATTGCGGGATGCGGGCAAACTCTCCCTCGAAGACCCGGTTTCGAAGCACTTGCCCGAGTTCCGCACCGTGCAGCCCGCCACCCCGGACTCCCCGACCCTCACCATACGGCACCTGCTGCGAATGTCGGGCGGATTCCCACAAGACGACCCCTGGGGCGACCGCAAGCTCGCCGAGACCGACGCCCAACTCGACGCCCTCGTGACGCGAGGCCTTACCGCCGCCTCGCCCACGGGAACTCGCTGGGAATACAGCAACCTCGGCTATGCGCTACTGGGCCGAATCGTGACCCGCGTGGCCCGAGAGCCCTATCAGGCTTACATTACCCGTCGGATCCTCAAGCCACTGGGCATGACCAATACGGTCTATGAGTGGGACAAGGTTCCCGCCGATCCCGCCAATCCATTGGCGCTGGGATACCGTTGGGAAGACGAGCGTTGGAAGCCCGAACCCATGCTGCACGACGGCAGTTGGGGCGCCATGGGCGGGCTCATCACCACCCTCGAAGACTTCGCCCGCTATTCGGCCTTCCACCTCGATGCCTGGCCTCCGCGCGACGGCACCGACACAGGCCCGCTGAAACGCGCCACCCGGCGGGAAATGCACCGCCCGTGGGAAGTGATTTCAGTGGTGCAAGATCTCCACGACTCCGAGGGGCATTCCGTGGCCCGGGTGGCGGGCTACAGCGCCGGATTGAGTTGGAACCAGGATCAGCGCGGCCTCATTTGGGTGCGTCATGCCGGCGGGCTCCCCGGCTTTGGCAGCGAATTCCGCTTCCTGCCTGACCACGGCATCGCCCTGATCGCCTTCGCCAACCGCACGTACGCGCCCATGAGCGCCGTCAACCACAAGGCCATGGAACTGCTCATCAACGAGGCGAAAATTCCCACCCGACCGGCCGAGGGGCATCCGACGCTCTTCCGTCGGGCCGAGGAACTGGCCACCTTGCTGACCCGCGATTGGACGCCCGAAGCCTTGCACGCCGCCCTCGCTCCGAACGTGTTCCTCGACCACAGCCTCGAGACCTGGCGCCGCGAAACCCGCGCGCTCCTCGAACAACTCGGCCCCATCCGCGACCGGTCTCCCCTGATCCCGGACAACCGACTCCGAGGCCGTTTCCGCCTCATCGGTGAAACCCGCAGCCTGGAGGTCTTTCTCACCCTGACCCCCGAAGCCACCCCGCGAATCCAGGAGATTAAACTCTCCCTTCAGACCCAGCCGTGAGGCTCTGCCGGAACGATTCAGTTGGGAGGAAAGGGATGGCGTGGCGGATTCTTTCGCAAGACGAGGCGAGAGCGAGGCGCGGGCCGATGGAAGGCCCATGGTTGAGACCCGGATCGAGCGAACAACAAAGCTCTTGCGGAAGAAGACGCAGCCAGAGCGACCGATCCAATTGAATCGTTCCGGCTCTGCCCTATGGCTCGGTCAACCGAGATGGCTGGGCCTCTGAGCAATTAAGGCCTCAAGGGTTTCCACCCTGGCGGCGCCAATCGTTGTCGGTGTAGGACCTCCAGGTCCGGTTGGTCTTCACCGCTTCGGCATGGCCATCTGCATAAGTAATATTGGCCAACTGACCGGGATGCCGCCCCAACATGCGCGCCTGCTGCTGAGCCGACGACGCATCGTCAAAGGCCCACGGTTGCGGGTACATGCCGCCGCGGGAGGGCGTTCCGTTGGCCCGACCGGCATCCCCCAGCACGATGAACTGCGACGGTTGTCGGAATGAGGAGGGCGGGGTTGTTTCGTTGAACCCAAAATCCGGATTGGCCAAAAACCAGGCCTGCTGGGAGGCGTCCTCGAGGTTGGCCTCGTTGTGGTTGTTGCCGTAGTCGGTGGTGAACCACGCCCCGGCCTTCGGCAGATCCCACTTGGGACCATTCGGGCATCGGAACACATTCGTGGCCCCGCCCAGAAGCGGGATCAAGACTTGGCGGTAGGAATACGGTGCACGGGCCTCGACCGTATCGGGTGTTCCAGAAGGAGCCGTGCGTTCGGTGACATGGTTGGGGTATCGGTCCTGATTGTCCTGAAGGTACAGGAGATAGCCGATGCCAATTTGGCGAACATTGCTTAAGCACTGAACCCGCTTGGCGGTGGATTTGGCCCGGGCTAGCGCGGGCAGGAGCATTCCGGCGAGGATCGCGATGATCGCGATGACCACCAGAAGCTCAATGAGGGTGAAGGCCGCCCCATGGGAACGGAGGGAGGCTGGGGAACGAGGGACTGCAGGAGACATGGTCTATGGATTTCATGGATGATGCCTCCGGGAGTCCGGTCGGTCTCAGGGTCGTGGTGAAGCCTCCCCGGGGTGGGGTCGGCGGGAAATCGGTGCTCAGATGTTCTGGGCAATGGCCTGCAGGTAGCGGTTCTCGACTAGAATGGTCTGGAGCGCGGCCACCAGGGCGTCGACTTGTCGGTGCAAGGGGGCTTTTTGCGGGGTTTCCAGCGTGATTTCAAAGGGCGGTCGGGCCATCCCGGGGATGGATTGAAGCATGCCCGGGTATCCACTGTGGATGATGCCGGATCGGGCGTTGAACCCATCGATCACCGCCCCGTGATTGCGCGGCAAGTATCGGCCGGCCTCGAGGAGAGCGGGTTGCAGCAGGTGTTCGGACAACACGCTCCCCTTCACAAATCCGTAGAGTCCTTGGCTGGTATCGTCGCTGTGCAAGGTAACGATGCCGTGGAAGGCCTGCATCCAAATCTCGGACTCCAGGAACCGAACCTCGGGATGGGAAGTCTGCTTCCAGAACTCGCGGTTCAAATCCACCCCGGCGCGGGAATGGCGAGTGCCGTCTTCAAAGCCCGTGGGATTGCAAAGCGGATAGATGAACAGCGCGTAGCCCTCGGCGATTTCCGGCCGCTCTTCCAAGGTTTGCAGGAACTTGCCCAAAGCCAGCACTCCCTCCGGTTCATCGCCATGCAGCGTGGCGAAAATGCCGATACGCTGCAAATCGCCACCCCCCTGC
>CAINWP010000158.1 GCA_903854475.1 uncultured Verrucomicrobiota bacterium | reverse complement strand
CCGAGCGGTCCGCCCCTGCGACAGTCCTATCTCTGCAGTGGTCCGTGTCTGCGGACGCGGCGCTTTCGGAGAAATCGCCCTACCTCGGAAGTGCTCAGGTAAGGCTAAGTTTGTGGAAAGACCCAGGTATGTCGCCCAATGACTCCTGGGTAGGGACCGATCTCCGAGCGGTCCGCCCCTGCGACAGTCCTATCTCTGCAGTGGTCCGTGTCTGCGGACGCGGCGCTTTCGGAGAAATCGCCCTACCTCGGAAGTGCTCAGGTAAGGCTAAGTTTGTGGAAGGATCCAGGTATGTAGCCCTATCTCGGAGGTGCTTGGGTGAGGTAGGTTTTTTTGGAGGTTCGCCTCAGCCGCACTTCCAGAACACGCCAAGCCCTGCCTAGCTCGAGCAACCTTCCAAGTGTCACCTCCCCCCTTTCCCACTGAAAACAGCGAGGAACCGCAATTATCCCAGGGCTTTTTGCCCTCCTCATTCATCCAAGACGGTTCCAAACCAGCAGTTTTAAATGGGTTTTCATGCCGCCACGGACTGGGATGCTCAGCTCGATCTTGTTTGTGGGACTGGCCGATTCGGAGAACTTCCTACCTGTTTCCACATCACAGAGTACCAGCCGGTAACCGGAAAGTGACCTTTCAAGGGCTTGCCGAGATCCGATTGGCGGGAAGACTCCTCCCATGTCGATCGATTCGTTGCAGTCCACTCCCCCACCACGTCCGGTGGGCATTCGCTGGTGGCCTGCGGGAGTCATCCTGGGACTGATGGTCTTGGCCATGGGTGGGGTGCAGTCGTGGAGCGAGTTTCCCTTTCAGCGCCGGAATTTGATCTGCCTAGGCATCGCGGGTGGGGCTGCAGGACTCGAGGTGCTGTGGTGGCTTTTCTTGTCGCGAGCTCGTTGGACGTTGCGCTTGGCTGGTCTCGCCGGAATCGCCCTCCTGGCAGGAACCGCCCGCCTGACTCTCCGCATTCGTGGGGTGACCGGAGACCTAATCCCCATCGTTGAAACCCGATGGGCGCAGCCCTCTATGGCACTCACCACCGCCGGCACACTCACTACAACCGACGCCAAGTCGGCTCCAGGCGCTCCCTCCAGCTCCAACGCCCGTTTACCGGGTGATTACCCCCAATTTTTAGGATTAAACCGCAACGGTATCGTTGACGGACCTTCATTTCAAACCAACTGGACGCTCTATCCACCCCAACTGCTGTGGAGGAAGCCCGTCGGTGGTGCCTGGTCGGGTTTCTCGGTGGTCGGCGATCTGGCGGTGAGTCAGGAGCAAGAGGGAGAAGAAGAAATGGTTGTCTGCCGCCACATCGTTAACGGTAATGTTGTATGGAAAACTGGCAATTCAGCCCGTTATTTCACCCCTATCGCCGGAGAAGGACCCCGGAGTTCACCCACAATTGCTCAAGGGCGCGTGGTCACCCTCGGGGCCCGGGGCTGGCTTCAGGCGCTGGACTTGTTGACCGGAAAACGGCTTTGGGGCACCAACATTCTCGAATTTTCCAAAGCCGGAATGCCCGAATGGGGGCTTTCGGGTTCTCCGCTGGTGATTTCCAACAGAGTTATCGTTAGTGCTGGGGGCCGGGAGGGACGCTCTCTGCTTATGTGGCATCTGGATTCAGGACGGCTCCTGGCTTCGGGAGGTTCCTCCTCGGCTGAATACAGCTCTCCCTACCTGACCGAGTTGGCCGGAGTACCCCAAATTCTCCAGTTCAACCACCGAGAGATTAGCTCCCACGACCCCGAGACGGCCCAAGTGCTCTGGAACCGGCCCTTCGGAGTGCAGTTCCCGCTGGTGGCCAATCCGGTACGGGTCTCTTCGAACCGCGTGTTTTTAAGTGCCGGTTATGGGGTCGGGGCGGAAATGCTGGAGATCTCGAAGGCCCCGTCGGGCACACTCGAGGCCCGATCGGTTTGGACCTCCAAGCGATTGAAAGCCAAGTTTTCCAATCCCGTGTTTCGGGATGGGTTTCTCTACGGCTTGGATGACGGAATCCTGGCCTGTTTGGACGCAAAGGACGGTTCGCAACGTTGGAAGGAAGGTCGGCACGGGCACGGGCAAGGGCTGTTGATCGGCGAACTGTACCTACTGATGGCCGAGCACGGTGAATTAGTGCTTTTGCATCCCACTCCGGACGGGCCCGGAGAACGGGCCCGCCTGAAGGTCTTCAGCGACAAAACCTGGAACCCCGTCGCACTGGCTGGCGACCTCCTGCTGGTGCGCAATGACCGCGAGGCCGCCTGCTACCGATTGCCCGTGCGGTAACGATCGGTAACCGAGGGCGTTGAGAGGACCTCTCGTGGCGCCCCGCCCCCTTGCCCTCCGTGCTCTCCACCGTCCGATGGTTCAAGGCGCTTCAGGGAAGGCGGATGCCGTAGAAGCACTGCCACTGGCTCTGACTGGATCCCAGCGTCACGTTGCGGGATTGGATCCATTGAACATGGCCATCTTCGAAGAGAAAATTACCTCCGTCGGGAACCCCGCGCTGGCCGGCGTGATTGGCCGTTTTGGTCGG
>CAINWP010000157.1 GCA_903854475.1 uncultured Verrucomicrobiota bacterium | reverse complement strand
TCGGAGAAATCGCCCTACCTCGGAGGCGTTCGGGTGAGGTGGAGTTTGTAGCAGGAACCCGCGATGTAGCCTGATGAGCCTCCGAGTCCGACCCTGCTCCTAGGTAGGGACCGATCTCCGAGCGGTCCGTCCCTGCAGTCCTTGCACTGTGACGATTATTTGCCCCGGCTCGTTGACTTAAGAGGACGTAAACCTTCAAATATCACTTTTGATACAGGTTGCTAAACAGATTTGAAATGGTGCAGTGTCCTAGAAATTTGTTAAAATCAGATCCACTGAACGGGGTTGTTATTTTGTGTTTGAGATCGCAATTTAAAAACAAAACAGAACATTAAACAATCGCTCTAAATCTCGATTTTACTATATAATAAATCGCAACTTCTAATAATAAACGAGGTGCTATCTAAATAGTAACTAATGATTCAGAAGCAGCTCGATCTATCAAGATCTGGATTCGGACTCTGCGGCAGCCGCTTGAGGTGTTTTACAAAAATGTAACGGCAATAATTCTTGATGCACACTATTTATTGCTAGAACTACTGTTTATTTCCAAAACTGGTCTAACTTTAGTAGATTGATTTGCATCACTAGATTGCAGGTGGCGCTTTGGGCTTGGTCAGTGAATCGCACCCCGACTTGAGCATCCACATTCGAAATGAGCATTTTTGTATTCTGATGGGCTAGGGTGATTCGTAGTTTGTGGTTGCCCTCGTCGATTCGATGGAAGCGCATTTAATCGACGAAGGCACAGTGTGTCAGGATGTAAGTAGCCTCGGCGGCGGCGACAGTATCGTAGGCTCCCAGAATACAGACCTTACCGCTGTAGTCCACGGCCGTATCGCACAGTGTAAATATTTTAAGCTTCAACAAACCAAGTATTAAATGATTCGAGGCACAGGTAGAGTTTCAGCCTATTGAAAAATTCAGCGGTTTCCCTCCATGACCGGGTTCCGCCACCTTTCGTTACCCAGAACACCATGCTCTCAACGGCGGAGGGTCAGCCGGAGACCCAGGCAGCCCCCAGGCAGGATGCGAGGCCCCAGGGTCGGGGGGACGGTGTAAAAATCCGTCCAATGCGCAGGGAGGAGGCTCCCTTGAAACGATGGAAAGATTCAAAAAACCCAATAAAAGCAGCAAATCCGCTTCAGACGCTCCAGACAGACCGTGTAAGAAATGATAAAAATAAATAAAAGACTTGATTGATTGCTGCTTGGCTCCCAAGGTCACCTCTCCTGTAACGAATCATGTCCGGACGACACAATCTAGAATTGTTGGAGCCCCGGGTCATGCTTTCCGCCGATGGATTGGCGGGAGGCTTGATGATTCAGGACCGTGTCGACGACTCAGGAGCCCCCGGGGCGATCGAGATGCTGGAAAATGCCACCGTTGAGTCCAACGTTGCAAAGACTCCTGAAGGGTGCCCTCATCATTTGCTCGCCGACATTTTCTCGGGCATGGATGGGGAGAGTCTGGCGTTCCACTCGTTGAGCGAACCGCAGGACGGGCTGGGATTCTCTCAGGTTGAAAAAATTGACCGTCCGTTGCTTCCCAAGACTGCGAAGAGTGGTGGGCCGGATACGGTGCCCCCGCATTCAGAACTGGTTCCCAGTGACCTGGATGACAGCGGTAATCCTGCCGGAACCAGTAGCGAAAACGGTGCTCTTTACCTCGTCAAAACAACCAGTGCCGTCACGAATGTCGGGGATATTACATCTTTACCGGATCAGGTTTGGAACTCCGTTCCGGTGGAAGCAGGGAAATCCACCCGATTGGATCTCAGCGGTTTGGAAGACGGGTTTTACCGGCTCTTTGCGGTTGACGCGTCTGGCAACCTTTCGGCTCCAGCCACTGAATCTCTGGCTCTGTCGCTTGATTTCAATCTTCCTCCTGGATTGGTTACTGGCGCCAATCAGGGCGAGATCAAAATACCCAACGCAGTGGGTTCTGGAAGTCAGCGTTTAACGGTGCTATTGACTGTGTCCGGTGGGCCTGACAACAACGCAACGTTGACGTCCTCCTCGTTCGGGTCCGGGCTCACGAATCACGCAGGGTCAGCACCGGGTGCAGGTAACGTTGAGGTCAGCGCCAGTGCTGATTCTAAGACGCTCACGGTGTCCGGAACTGCTTCGGATCTCAGCCGTTATCTCAATACCAGCAAGCAAGTATTGTTTAGCGGATCCGCTTCCCCTGCACCCTACACTCTCACGGTGACGGTCCAACGTCGCTTGGGAACGTCTGTGGTTGCCGAAGCTTACGCGCAGACCAAAATACAAGCGGTAGGGCCTACCACGACATCAGTGGCGATTAACCAGATAATCAGTTTGCCCACTGCGGTGAACGCTGGAAACAAATCATCGGCTTCATTGGTCTTCACCAATGCAGTGTTGGACGATGGAATGAGTGAACGAGATGATATCGGGACGCTCACGATTTCCGTCCCGTCGAGTGTTGGTTCCGGCATATCTCTTTATGCTCAGAGCAACGACCAGGTTGACGTGGTCTGGTACACAGGTTCTCCAGAAACGTCTTTGGACGGATTCAACAGCCAAGTTTCTTCCAATACTGTATCTCTGGTCTTGAGCGGGCCTGCCAGTCGTTTGCAGGAGTTTCTGAGAGCCGGTAATGTCAAGTATTCAGGGAATGTCCAACCGGTTGGCAGTGAGACACCGTTGGAGCTGACAGTCACTTACTCCAATTCTAAAGGCGCAGAGGTTTCCACCCAAGTTGAGGTGACGCCGCTTAGCCAGTTTCCTGGAGCGGATGCAATGATGGCAATCGATTTGCCTTCGAGTGTCATGTTGATTGAAGGGAACACTGCCTCTATCCCATTCAGCCATGGCTCCTTGGTGGGCGTTGGTTTCGTCACTGTAACCCTCGCTTCAAGTGGTGCTACGCGTTTGTCATGGTCTGAAGATTCGCAAATTAGGCCCAGTGTCGGTGACTTCAATTCGTTGGCCTCCGGTAGTGGTAGCGTATTGAGCCTCTACGGTTTGGTGGACAACATCCAAGAATATTT
Organism: uncultured Verrucomicrobiota bacterium; assembly: GCA_903854475.1. Taxonomy (GTDB): domain Bacteria; phylum Verrucomicrobiota; class Verrucomicrobiia; order Limisphaerales; family UBA9464; genus SXXZ01. Next base: position 27,348 of record CAINWP010000157.1, on the reverse strand, counting down.
AGTGTCTGGAAAGATCCAGGTGGCTGGGGCTGGTGTTGTTTCGGTCCAGCTCAACGGGGGAAATGGTGGGGTTTCTGTCAATGGAACCAAGGGTGCCTCCATTGATGTGATTGAGTCGCCGTCTGTCCAAATCACCGCATTGAGTCCGAACGGTGGGACGGGGAGCGGTTCTTCCGGAACGGATCAGCCGATCAAGATCGGTGATATCAATCTCTTGGGAATCTACCAAACCCAACAGATTGGCTCCCGTGGTGAGACCATCACCACGATCACCGACGCGAAGTTGGTGTTTGGAAATCCTGCTTTGTTCGAGTTGACCGCTTCTTCTGTGGTCTACAAGTCCTACCCGGGAAATATTACTTTGGACGGGACCGTCTACACGACGGGTGCCCAACAGGTAATGATCGCTTCGGGACAGATGAAGTTCGGAGAGTCGCTGACCCTCTTCGGCAGCTTCAACATCATTCAAGGCCTCACGGCCGGACCTCTTCTCGGTACGACCGACACCGAAACCAAGGTAGCCTTCAGCAATGCCGGATTCCGTGTGGTCAAGGATGGGAAATCGGTGGTGACCGTTGCGGGTGAGGGGAGATTCTTGTTCCGCGACGGAGACGTGGCTCGACCCAAGTTCGTGCTCCAGTCGTTTGCCGTGACGAACTTCGAGATTCTGCCCGAGGATGAGACGGATTTGAATTCTTTCATTCTGGGTGGTTCGGGTGGCACAGGATCCGGCCCGCCGGCGATCGGTGCCTTCAACGCCGATACTGGCGAATTGAACCCAACCCTGCCGAGACTGCCAGAAACTTACACGTTGGGTCCGGTGAAATTGGTAGATCCGAGTCTACGAGTCAGCGGGTTCTCCTCGGATTTTAATGCGGCGACTCAGTTGGTGACCCTGTCGCTTGAAATTACGATCGGGTTTGAATCAGCCACCATTCAACTTCCTGGCGGTTCAGAGGCAACCTTCGAGGATGGAATTGATGTCGACAATTACGGCGTGGATGGAATCTTCACGTTCCAAGCGGGTTTGGATCCTGCACAGGCACTCAAGGTGGTTAGCGGAGGGGTCGGAGATTTCAAACTCGATGTTGATCACTTTGTAATCATTATTGGTGATTACCTCTCAGCTTCAGGGGACAAAGTCCGCTACAATCTTCAACCGAAGAGCGGCGAGCAGCTGTTTTACTTCTCGGAGCTGTCCGCTATGTTGGACCTTCCTACTATATCGGTAGGCGGTAAGGCTCAAGATTTTGGCATTAATGCAGATGGAAGTTTCTACACTGGTAAGTCTTTCGGAGTGTCGATCAGCCTAGAACCGGATGACACCAGCAAGTTTCAGCTACCTTCCTGGATGCCGCTCAAGCAACTCGCAGTCGGATTGGAGTGGAACGATTTCAACAAAAATCCGGCCGCCTTCGACATCACCTTGGATGCCCAGATCCGCTCCATCGACGGGTTGCCCGGACTTCAGTTTAGCGGGGGTTTCAGGGGAATGCAGATCGATGTGGGGCTTTTGGCTAAAGGAAGTTTTCCGATTACGGATATAGACGACTTCAATGTATCTGTTTCCGGAAATGCCTTTGGTGGTCAGTTTGAGGGTGAGGTGGTTGGTGGTATCGTGAAGATTGACAGTAGTTACAGGCCCATCGATCCATCTGACCACATCACGGTGGTGTCCAGTCGGGTGCTCTATGCCGGGCTCATGGGCAGCCTGTCTCTCCCGGGATTGGGCAAAATCGAGGCGCGGGTCGGTTTTTGTGATTTCGGTCCTCTGTCCCTGTTCATCAGCTCCCCTATTCCGATTCTACTGGATCCGCAAAGCGGTCTAACACTGTCAGACCTCCGGGGAGGTATGGAATTTGGTGCAACATTGAAGGATCCGTCCGTTTACGAGAAGGACTCAGACGGCCAGATTGTGATTGATCCATCCACTGGAATCGCGAAGGTGGATGTGAAGTCCAGCGCCTTTGGGCTGCGTGACTTGTCCCTTGCCAGCGGACTCTCCTCAACGACTTCCGAGTTGTGGGTAAACGATCTCCGACTTCAGATCGCCACCATCAAGAAGAACAGTGGTGGAAACCCGGTCTCTTTCAGTGATCTCACCAAAAACATGGTGATTAACGCCGGCGCCACTCTCTACACGGCCTACGCATCCAAAAATTCCTTCCGTGCCGAGGTGGACCTCCGAGTTGACATAACCGGCAAGATTCTCCTGACCGGAAGGGCCATCTTTGCAGACAACCTGTCGGTCGACGCCTTTTTCTATGCAAACCTGACCCAAGTAGCCAAGGGTGAGGGTCGATTCCTCTTCCTCTTTGATATGCCTGGCCAACCCGTCCGTTCGAAGGCGGGTGTTAGTCTTTACGGGATGTTAGATTTCGGGTTAACCGACGAGGCTGGGAGTCGTTTGACCGCAGCGATGCTCGAATCGAGGTACTATGTTACCAGGACCAGCACTCAGACCTTTGTCGCCGGACCGACCTCGACGTCGACGTCACTTTCGCTGAATTACACGGTGCTTAAGGGGACGACTACGACGGTTACTTTGGGGAATAGTACGCTTGGCTCAGAGGCCTATAAAGTTTCGGGCAATACTTTGACTTTAGTCACCGCGCCCACACAGGGCCAGTCGGTGAAAATTACCTATACCTATCGGACACAGTACACGGACCCCATCACCGGAGCGGTTACGGTTAATCCTGCTTCTACGGTACCTGAACCGAGCGGTTTTCAGGTCATCATCGCCGGAGGTGTGAGAGCCGATCTTTTCGACAACGTCCTCTGGGCACAACTCGACGGTCAGGCGACCCTCACCTTCACCCCGACAGAGTTCCGTCTTGATGTGTCTGCTAAGTTGGAGATCGCGGTCCTCGGGGTGTTGGGTTCCGCTGCAGGAAAACTGGTTATCCGGCAAGAAAACGGTTTCGAGATGTATGGAGCTCTGCGTCTTCAAACCGGGGATGGACTCAAGAAGTTGGAGCAGTACGGTCTCTTCCTTCAGGGAGGATTGACGTTGACGATCAACACCACGGGGATCGACAAGAACATCGATCTTCGCTTGGCCTCGACTCAGCAATTGGAGACCACCGACACCTTCAATCTGGTAGCGGGCGACTATGAACTCCTCTATTTGACTCACACGCCGAAACCGCTCGGTACGTTGATTGTCGCCCAAGATGGAAAGGTCCTCGTCGAGTCCAAGGACTCCGGGAAGAGCGGCGACTATGTCCTAGATCGCTACAACTCCACCGTCCGGTTGCTGCAACCGGTCCGCGGTGACACCAAAGTGATTGTAAAGTACGCCTCCCAGGATTATCTGGACGTGCACCAAGTAGCGCGGGCTAAGAGCTTCACCTTCGTGATCGCCGCCATGGGGGCCTTCAAGGTTGGTAGTACCGAGGTGTTTCGCTTGGCGGCCGGGTTCGCCATCTCTATCGATGGAAACGGTTTCACTCTTATCGCCTCTGGCAGACTGACTGTAGGGCCGCGCAGCGATCCGTTGCTGTCGATGAACGTCACGGCCCTGATCTACCTCGGTGTCCAAGATGGAAAGTTCGGATTTGCCGCTACCTTCGCTGGTAACCTTTCGGCCGGAATCAAGGGTTTGAGTCTTGACGTACAGGCTCTGGTGCAGATTAACACCTTCGGCAAGGACGTTGTCTTCACGATCCCACAAAGCAATCCCGCCTTCGAGACGCTTCGGAACGAGAAGGGGCAGGTGATGGAGGAGTCGAGCATCCAGAATCAGCCTGCCTACAATTCAGATGGAACTCGCAAGCTAGACGCTGACGGAAACCAACTCACTATGCCGGCGACCGTCCGCACCGTGACGGTTAAGGGTGGGGCTCAAAACCTCGATGGTACCTATCAGCCCGCGGGTTGGTATGTGCTGATGCGAGCCTCTGGAAAGCTTACCATCGCCGGGGGCTTTGAGGTCGAGTCTAACATGTTCTTCCTGATCGCCGATCAGAAGTTCACGTTGAGCCTCAACGGTTACATGACTCTAGGCCCGATTGGACGGGTTCAAGTCAACGCCTACATCGACATCTCCGATGAAGGTATGGTGGGAGCCTTCCGGCTTGAGGCGGTTTCAGGAGAAACTCTCGGAAAGTCAATCGGACTGGAGATCAACGCCAAGCTCCGGATGGAGTTGAACACAACTGCGAAGGCTAGGTCGGTGAAGTTGGACGACAAGACGACACTAACCTTGAACCCCGGAGTGTTGGTCCGGGTGGAGGGTAAGATGGTGTTTGCCGGAGTGATGGAGGCGGAGGTATGGGCTGAGATCTCTTATAATAGCGTCTCCAAGGTGTTCAGAATGGAAGGGAGAGCGCAGGCAGATCTTGTCGGTATCGCGAAGGTGGATATCCAGATCGGATTGGAAATCAGCAGCGAGGGGATAGCGCTTGGGTCAGATATTGTATTCGAGGCCAATCTCATGGAGTTGGTCAAGGTGAAGGCTTCCGGGAAGCTTTTCATCAACACGATGAACCGCAAGACGACCCTTGCCGGTCGGGAGATACAAGCCAAGTCGGTCTATATCGCCCTCGAAGGGAGTGCCAGCATCATCGAGTTGCTGAAATTCGACATTAAGATCACCGCCCAGGTCGGTGGGCGTTTCACGCGTCCTTCGAATACCGTTGGTCCGAATGTGGCGACAGAAGTCCAGTTGGGACGTGGTGAATGGGCCTTCAGTTTCGAGGCCGGAACAACCTTGTTTGGGACCGCCAACGTGCAGTTGGCCGGTTGGGTTCAGTCCAACGGTTCCTACGGGATAGCCATTTCCGGCTCGATGAAATTCGGAAACCGTTTTTTTGGATTCGAAGCCTCCCTGTCAGCCAAACTCTACTACATCTTTGAGTTGGAGGAACTCGGGTTTTCGGGCTCCTTGCAAGGAAAGGTGTATCTTTGCGGCGTCGGTCTCGGATTGGGAACGGCGCTCAACTACAACTCATCCACAGGTTCTGTGACGGTCAGCGTAGCGGCGGATATCGACTTTTTATTCTTCACAAAACGCGTGGAAAGAACTTGGACAGTCGGCCACATCGCCCTGCGCCCGAAGCCGTTCTGGCTGGCTACAACCTTGGAGGGACGTGTGCTGGTGGATGAGAGTTCCTTGGCTGGTGACGATGGGGTGTTGAGTCTGACGATTGAGAACCAACGGGCCCGGGTCTTCGACGGGGACGATTTGAATCCAACCTATACGGTGAGTCATTTGAGCACCCAAGCGGATGGCTCGGAAACCGTGATGGTTGCCTACGACGGGCGAGTGAAAACGTATTCAGGTGTCCGAAAGATCTTGGCTAACTCGTCGGATAGTTTGGTGGCGAACGGCGGCGTTGGGGCCGTGATTAATTCGACGATCTATGTTAGGGAAGGTGTTACTTCACGATTGGAGTTCCACGGCGGTTCCGGCAATGACACTTACTATGTCGATGGTGGCAGCACCACCGATCTGAATATCATCACGGGGGACTCCGGTGACGATGTCATCATCGTGGGAGGTTCAGAGGTTCGGCGACGATTCCGGATCGAGGGTGGCGAGGGGATCAACCAATTGGAGGCCGGGGCAGGAGATGATGAAATCATTGGTGGTTCAGGCATTAATTACATTACAGGGAATACAGGTTCCGATGTGATTCGTACTGCCGGCGGCACGAACTACATCTTGGGCGACCAAGGGTCGATGAATGTGCCTCCGGGTTACTCCTTCGCTCCGCGGATTTCCACCTTGGGGACAACCGGGGGCAACGACACGGTGTACGCGGCGTCGGGGACCAATTACATTCTCGGTGGGCTTGGCAACGATACGATTCACGGCGGCGCTGCCACTATGGTCCTGGGTGATGAGGGCAGCCTCTGGTTTTCCGAAGCCGGGCGGTTGGAGCGGATCTCCACTAACCCGTCTTTGAGCGACTCCTTCACCGGCGATTCAATCCGGGGCGTTATGAATTTGACGGGCACGCCGGTGGGCGACTCCTTCAAGGTGACAGTGGGTGGTACCCTTGTTGTCGGAGCGGGTTATTCGTTAAAGGGGAATGCCCTCACATTGCTCACGACACCCGCAACTGGGGCTTCGGTCACGGTCACCTACGCGATTGCCAACTCAGGGGCAGGTGGAGATGACAAGATGGTTGGGACTTCCTCTCCCACCTCCATTCCTTTTAACCTTATCGGTGGCTGGGGCAACGATACATTGATCGGCGGCACAAAGTCGGATGTGCTTCTCGGTGATGACGGAGAGATTGTTCTTTCTGAAGGTCAAGTGCCTCTGTCGGTGTTCAGCGTCGCCGGCTCCGGCAATGACACGCTGACGGGTAACGGTGGCAATGATAGGATGATAGGTGGTTCTGGAAATGACACGATGCTTGCCTCATCCGGGACGGATGTACTGATCGGCGATTATGGCCGGATCCAGTTCGATACCGTGGGCGGTATCTTAGCCGTGGAGGGCAATGATGGGGCCGGTGTTGACACCATTTCGGGAGTCTCTGGCAACGACTTCATCATTGCGGGCGGTGGCAAGGATACGGTTTCGGCTTCAGGAGCTCGCTCCGTGGTGATCGGTGACGCAGGTGAGATTACCTTCATGGGGTCGACTCTGCCGCCGCCCACATTAACATCGATCCAAAGCACCGGGTTTGTCAGTGCGGATGGAGTTGCTGCAGCCTGGCGTTCCGGTCAAACCGATGCCGGTTCACCGGGAAGTGCGACGGACAATAACACGGACACGGATTATGCGGCCTATGGCCTCGGAGCGACGAGTGGGTTGCAGAACAACAACGGATTGATTGTTAGCCTGACCACACCGGCGGCGGCAACCAGACTGACCCTTACGGCCTCCAAGACAGGAAATACTCGGACAATTCCTTCTTCTTTCCGGGTCTACGGGACCAATGGGGTCACCGGAGACATCGATTCTGGCGGATGGCAGCTGCTCCTCTCCAGCGATACCGGTTTCTCGGGAGCACAGGGTGAGAGTCGTGGATTCCTCCTCGACAACACGAAGACCTTCTCACGTTACGCGATCGATTTCCCGACCACGATGGGTACGCAGACGGTCGTTGTGAACGGTGTTACAACGACCCATTCGACGGTCCGTATTGCTGAAGTCAATTTTGGGTTCCAGACCGTTACTTCGTCCTCCTCGAGTGGAACACAGTCGGTGCCTTCGGTCATCGAAACACCCGGCTCCTCGCCGGCCGGTCAAGGGGCCCAGTTCGCTAACGATGGCCGAACGGATACTAAGTATCTCAATTTGAATGGGCCTGGCAGTGGTTTGATACTGAAGGCATCCACGGTGGATCCCATGCGGGCTCTCACCCTGACGACCCGCACGGGAGACGACATCTGGGAATGGGATCCAAAGGCTGTAGCTATTTACGGTTCGGAATCTGCCGAGAATCCCGACTGGAACGGAAAGTGGACCTTCATCGCGGCGACAAGCACTAACTTGGCCAACGGACGAGGTGTCTCGAGCACGGTCACTTTCGCTAATTCCACCGCATACCCGTATTACAAGGTAGTCTTCACCGACGTGAAGGGGACCCACGGCGGAAAGCAGTATGTCCAGGTATCCGAGGTTTCGATGCAGGCCACGGCCTACCTGCTCAAGCAAGTTAAGGCCATTGCTTCCATTGCGGGAGCCGGTGATGTGCTGAGGGTGACCGACGGTATGCCGATCTTAGTCGGTGGTGAGGGAACTGACGAGATCACGGCTCCTAAGTCTACAACCAAGGCCATTATCCTGGGGGATCTGGGGCAAGGGGGCTTCGATTTGGATGGCATTCTGACAACCTTGCAAATCGTTGCCTGCGATTCAGCGGACGCTTATCGGATCGATGGAGATGTGGCTACGGCCACACTGAAGTTGTCGGAAAACACCACCCTGTGGATTGGGCGTGATTCTTCAGGCAAGCTTCTGCAGACGCGGGTCGATGGGGTCGCTGCGGTGGACGTCTCAGGGAGCAAGCTTTCGATTATTTTCCAGAGCGGCTTCAACCATGAGACTGACCGCAAGGAGGGCGAAGACGCTATTTTGTTCAACGCCGTCATTGGCCGATTCGTCTCGGCATCCGGCCTCTTCCGCAATGGTGATTTGACCTACGATCTGGTTGAAGAAACCAACGTTGACCTTCCGGAGAGCAATATTCTGCACCTGAAGACGACTCGGATCCCTGGAGCTGGAGATCACAAGATTCATATCTACGTCGACAGCACCTCTGGGCAAGACGAGGTCGGCATGGGTTTCACCGGTTATTTCATCCGGCAACCGAAGAACGTGGGTCGGGTGCTCGTAAAGATCGATGGGCTTGCTTACCTCGACGGTGATTTCGACTTCCGAGAATCGACGAATGCCGCGGATCATTCTAAGGACTCCTGGGTCTTTGTTTCAACCGATGTCGAGGGCGGGCTTCGTACCGGTGACAACGATAAGATCTTCATCGGCTTCCGACGTGGGTCCGGGGTTTCTGTCGTCGGAGGCCCGGGATCAGCGAGCGGCAATGGCCAGGTCAGCAATGCAGTCGATGGCGATCCGAGCACATCCTATCTGAACACTAGGGGGCCGGGATCTGGTCTGATTCTTTCCATGCCAGTGGCCACGACAGTCTCTTCGATGACCCTGACTACACGCGCCAGCGATGACATCTGGGAGTGGGACCCGAGCCAATACAATCTGTATGGATCTAATGGTGATGCGGCCCCGGACTGGAATTCCGACGGTTGGCTGTTTATTAGCTCCGGTGAGACGCTCTTGGGCGACGGCCGCGGTGCCACCAGTACGGTGACCTTTACCAACGGTTCCGCATTCCAGTTCTATAAGTTGGTTTTCTCGAAGACAAAGGGCATCCACGATGGTCAGGAGTATTTCCAGATCGCGGATGTGAGTTTGGGAAATATGGTGGCTTCAAAGGCCTCGGTGGAGTTGTTCCGTGACAGCACCCGGCGTGTTTTCGGTTCCGGCCAGTTCGCATTCGATGGCGGAGACAACGTCTCGAATACGCGCGGTGTGATACAAATCCGCCAGTCCACCAGCGGAACGGCCTCGGGCGCCCTCGAAGTGCAGGGAGTCGCGAATTCGGTTCTGGTGCCGAATTTTCAGGCGGGAGAGAGTCAAATTGGCGGCAATTTGGGCATGGAGATCGGTGGATTGATCAAGATGCAGGGGCGCACCTACATCTACTCGAGAGTGGGCGGGGGTCTGGAAGTAGAGGTCGACGGTTCCGCATCGGGCGGGGCAAGCCGGTTGACGATGAGCGTCCATGGTTTCAGCGCCGGTGTGTCCGGAGCCGACGTAGGCATGGTGGTCACGGCGAAGGGCGGTATCGCCCTTCAGAGCAACATGCTGGAGAACCAGCGAGGCAAGACGGTCCTGGAGTTCCCAACGCTCATGGGAATCCGGTTGATCGACCCTAGCAGTGTCAAGAGTCTGACCACGGTCTATTATAATGATACCGGCCTGGCCCAGGATTTGACCATCAATCGGCGTGTTGCTTTGCAGACCTCGAAGCCGTTGGTCGTCAAGGTAGCCGTTCAGCCCCCAGATGGTTTCCCCGGAGTCCCTCTGGCCGGTGTCGACCTGCGTAGTTTAGAAGCCAGGATGCTCAATTTCGTCCGCTTGGAAGGGGACTTCGTGGTCAAGCGGCGCTCGAACGGCGATTTCCTCATGTCCAGTTCGTCGGCCTCCCTCAAGCTGATCACTGGAACCGATGCGTGGGGCGCAGGTATCATCGGCTCTCAATTCGGCATCTTGGTTGAGAAGTCTGGCGGCATCGCGTTCCATGCCTCGGCGGCACGGCAGTCCGGAAAGACCGCCGACGAATCAGGTATCTATATCAAGATGCCGGAGGTTCTAGGCAAGGTCAGCGTCGAGCGTGTCACCGTTGACTTCAACAACACCGGCCACCTCGTCAATGAGGACATCACGGTGATTAACAGTAACGGTGTGAGCAGTGGACTCCGCCTTCAGGTGCCCTTGGGAAGCGCTGCTTTGCCCTTCGCACAGCTGGAAATCATCAATTTGCAGGCGTCTATTGGTCCTGGTGAAGATGGTTTCTTCGACCTGAGTGGCGACTTCGCCTTCAAGATGGATCAAGGCACCGTCATTGGTATTTCTCGGAACGCGAACCTCGTTCTCAAGGTGGGCGACAATGAGCTTTCTGTTCGCAACGCCTTTTCAGGCATGGAGATCACCCCGGGCGGCGGGTTCGCACTCGATGCGAGTGGGACGCCGACCATCCGTCTCTCGGGTCTTACCGAGGTGAAGGCGAAGCTGTTGCGGTTCGGTTGGAACTCGACGGGTTCCGCCGTTCAGGGATCCCTGACCGTGGGCGAGTTGAGTGTAGCGATGAACCTGGGAACCGGAACGAAGGAGAGTCCGTACGCCGTGGTGATCGCTGAGGGCTTCTCCGCCCGTTTGGGTAGTTTCCTCAAGATCTCGGGTGACTTTGCCTTCCAACGCACCGGCACAGCGGGCGGCGGCGATATCACCGTGGCAGTGACGGATGCGGACGCCACCTTCGAGACCCCGGCGTTCCGTGCGGGGGTGGTTGATGGCAACATGGGGTTGATCTTAAGAGCATCGGGCGGGGTGGCGATGTCGATTAGCGGTGAGCCATTCTTCGTGCTCGGGGAAGATTTCGCCAGAATGTTTGGCCCCGGGGGTGAACTGGCCTTCGTCAAGGAATCCGCGCTGGGCGGTGCTGTCGCTGGCGCACCGACACTCCGAGGAATTGGATTCGAATACAATTCGACCGGGTCTGCGGTTGACCAAGAGCTTGCTGGCGGTTTCGCAAAGACGCTGCAATTGCCCATCGGTACCGAGAGCCATCCCTTCGTTTCGGCTATCGTGACGGGTCTAAAGTGGAATCTGGGTGATTTTGCATCGTTGGCGGGTGACTTTGCTTTCCAGTACCGCAGCAATGGTGATTTGGCCATCGCTGCCGCCAAGGTTGCTGTGGGTTTTGCCGTCGGGGATCGCATCAGCGGTGGCGTCTCGGGTGCGACGGTCGCCATGCTAATTAAGAAAGACGGGACCTATGGGATCCAAACCACCGGTGGAGCGGCGTCTCTGGACCTCGGGTCGGGATTCGCCACGGTGAAGGTTCAGGGAATGGGCTTCTCTCTGAACAATACCGGATCCGACTTAGACGAGCAGTTGGACATGAGCGCCTACCGTGTCGGAGTGACGGCGCCGTTGACCGTGCGGAATCAGGAGACGTCCATCGCCGTGACGGGGTTGGATGCAACCATTGGTGGCTTTGTTACTCTCAGTGGGGATTACGCGATCCGGAAGAAAGCCGGGCCCAATGCCAATGATGATCAACTGATTATTCTCACACGGAACGCCTCGGCCGCTTTGTCTCTTGGAGATTCAATGAGGGTCGGCGTTCGGTCGGCTACGATGGCTTTGGTGTTGAATGAGGATCAGACTCTGGTCCTGCAGGCTACCGGATCACCGGACGTGGACCTCGGCAGCGGATTCTCCGGAGTGTCGGTCGACCAGGTGGGACTCTCCTACAACAACACCGGGCGGGACATGGATCAAACGCTGTCGATTCGTGTCGGCGGAGTGGATGTGAGTGTGCCGGTCAAGGTGGAAAACGGTGTTGCAACGGTCGCGGTGAAGGGCCTGCAAGCGAAGGTTGTGGACTTCGCAACCCTAACTGGTGATTTCGCATTCCAAAAGCGGCCGTCCAGTGGGACCGATCCGGAATCGTTCGTCGCGACAGCCCATGCCGCGAACGCAACGCTCAATGCCGGGTTGACGATTCGGGCGGGTGTCAAGGATGCCTCCGTGGCACTTATAATCCGCGCAGACCGGCGGATGGCGTTCCAAGCGACCGGTTCGGCCGATGTCAGTCTCGGCGGTGGATTCGCTGAGGTGTCTGCCAAGGCCGTCGGTGTCTCCTTTAACAATACCGGCGCAGACATCGATCGAGAAATCGTGCTCAAGGTGGGTGGGGTTTCTGTGGGGGCTCCGCTGGCGGTGAAGAACGGGGTGGCGGCGGTGGTCGTTCAAGGCCTCTCTGCTTCCGTGGGCGGGTTCGTAACGGTATCTGGAGATTTTGGTGTGAGGTACGAAGGCGCTTCCAGCGCTGATGGAGAGCGGTTGTGGTGGGTGGCAAACTCGGCGGAAGCCTCGTTGCGGTCCGGTTCCCAGGTGCAAGCTGGAGTGAGCGGTGCACGGTTGGCTATGCTTGTCCGTGGAGATGGGCGCGTCGCTCTTCAGGCCACCGGATCTGCCTATTTGGAGTTGGGCGAGGGGTTCGCCTCGGTCTCAGCCGAGAGCGCCAGTGTCTCGTTCAATGATACCGGTGCAGATATCGACGTCAGTGTCACTGTAGCTGTTGGACCGGCCTCGGCGACTGCGCCGCTGAAGGTGACCCAGGGTGCTTCCACGGTCGCCATAACCGGTCTCAAAGCCAAGATCGCTAATTTCGTCGAGATCAGTGGGAACTTCGGGCTTCGCCTGCAAAAAGGTTCCGTAGCCGCACAAGATGAGTTGTTGATGGTGTCTGACAATGCCGCGGCTTTACTGACCGCGGGGACCACGTTACGCGCCGGGGTGAGCAATGCGATTGTGGCACTTGTGATCCGGGGCGACCAGAAGTTGGCTCTACAAGCGACCGGCACGGCCGATCTTAGATTGGGAGCCGGCCTGACCACCGAGGGGGAACTGCAGGTCGGTGTGGCGTTCAACAACACGGGCGCAGACTTGGTCAATCGTGTTGTGACCGTGGCGGTTGGCGGTTCGTCGGTTAATGCCCCGCTCAATGTGAAGGATGGGCAAGCGGCCCTGTTGGTGAAGGGGTTGCGAGCGAAGGTGCCGGGCTTCGTAAGTTTGTCTGGTGATTTCGGTATCCAGAAAAACTCCGGAAATACGGCCGCAGAAGACGAGTTGATCTTGGTGTCAGACAAGGCATCGGCTTCGCTGACGGCCGGGACCTCTCTCCGTGTTGGAGTGACTAATGCCACCATCGCGATGGTGATCCGTGGTGATCAGACTCTAGCGCTGCAAGCGACCGGTCTCCCGGACTTGAGCTTCGGAAGCGGCTTTGGGAGCGCGAAGGCAACCCAAGTTGCGGTTGTCTTCAACAACACCGGTGGGGATCTACTTGATCGTACGGTGACTGTGGCCGTAGGCGAGATTTCGGTCCGTGCACCGTTGAGTGTGAAGAACGGCCAAGCGGCTCTGTTGGTAAAGGGTTTGGAAGCCCAGGTGAAAGGTTTCGTGGAACTGTCCGGTGACTTCGCACTCCAAAGAACGTTGGGTGCGACAGTGTCGCAGGATGAATTGACGTTTGTTTCGGCGAAGGCCTCTGCCTCTTTGACAGTGGGATCGGCGATCCGTGCGGGGGTACGTAATGCCGCTGTCGGATTGTTGATTCGGGGGGATGAGAGCCTTGCGCTCCAAGCACAGGGCTCTGCCTACCTGAACCTCGGCAACGGTTTCGCAAGCGCATCGGCGAACGAGGTGGCCGTTGCATTCAACAACACGGGCCGAGAGGTAGACCGGGATCTGACGGTATCCGTGGGTGCCACCACGGTGTCTGCTCCGCTGCGTGTCGCTGACAATACTGCGTCAATAACAGTCAAAGGACTTGAGGCCACCATCGGAGGTTTCGTGACCGTATCCGGCGACTTCGGCCTGAAGGCTGTTTCAGGTACAGGTGACTCCGTCGGTGAGTTGTGGGTGGTATCGAAGAGTGCATCCGCCTCCTTGGTTTTAGGACAGAGCCTCCGCGCGGGTGTGAAGAACGCGACGGTTGCGTTGTTGGTCCGTGGCGACCAGACAGTGGCTCTGCAGGCCTCGGGGGCTGTGGATCTCCAGTTGGGTAAAGATTTTGCTGATGTGTCGGCAACTTCGGTGACCGTAGCCTTCAATAATACGGGAACCGATGAAGATCGTGTGCTCGCGGTGGTTGTTGGTAAGACGCAGATCGGTGCACCGCTAAAGGTCGCTGACAAATCCCAGAGGGTGATCGTCGAAGGGTTGACCGCACAACTGGGTGGATTCGTCTCGCTCACGGGAGATTTCGCCTTCGCGAGCCAGGGAGATGAGGTAAAAGTCGTGGCTGAAGGCGTCAGTGCACTGCTGAGTGCTGGCGACGTAGAATTGGGCGTGAGGAATGCGAAGCTTGGACTCTTGATGCAGGGTGACGGGGGGGTCCAGTTGCAGGTATCCGGTGATCCGGTGATGAGGCTTCCCAATGTCTTCGGTGGGGTGTCCGCCGCCAAGATTTCGGTCGACTACAATAGCCTGTCAACCGCGGTTAACACACGGGTAACGGTAGGCGCCGTGAGTGTGCCGCTGGTTGTGGCGGCCAACACCGCGGCGGTAATGGTCAACGGTTTCGCTTCCTCTCTCGGAACTTTTGCTGCCATTAAGGGCGACTTCGCTTTCTCGAAACAGAGCGGGGGAGTTCAGGCGATCGCTCAGTCGGCGAGTGCTGTTTTGAGCGCGTCGGGCGTAGAATTAGGTGTAGCCGGGGCTAATCTGGCGCTGGTGTTGCCTACGGGTGGCGGCGTTCAGTTCCAAGCCTCTGGCACGCCTGTCCTGCGTTTGCCCACCGCGTTTGCGTCCGTCTCGGCGGCGCGAGTCGATCTCTTCTATAATGACACGGCGATTTCGGTCGAAACCCGGTTGAAGATCGGTTCGATCAGTGCCCCGCTGGTTGTCGCGGCCAACACCGCGATGGTGACCGTGACCGGATTGAATGCATCGGTGGGGAACTTGCTAACCTTGCGCGGCGACTTTGCTTTCGCGAAGGCGGGTGATGACATCCATGTGGTTGCCCAGAGTGCCAGCGTTGTATTGAGCTCCGGGGAAGTCGAGTTGGGTGTGACCGCTGCGGCCTTCGCCATGATTTTGCCGGTGGGTGGCGGTGTGCAGTTGCAGGCCTCGGGTCGTCCGATTCTGAAATTGCCTGCGTCCTTTGCAGCCGTATCGGTTGGGAACGTCACCGTTACCTTCAACGACACGGATCGGTCGGTCGCCACAAAACTGACGGTGGGTTCTATCAGTGCTCCGCTATCAGTGGTCGCAGGCGCTTCGATGGTGATGGTGAATGGTCTGTCTGCGTCTCTCGGGAATATTGTCCGCCTCAAAGGAGATTTCGCGTTCGCCAAGATTGGGGACGAGATCCAGGCCGTTGCAGTGCAAACAAGTGCTGTGTGGAGCGTTAATGGCGTCGAGGTGGGCATGACGGGAGGCGAAATCGCCTTGGTGCTGCCCAGCGATGGAGGGGTTCAGTTGCAGGCGTCGGGTGCCCCTGTGCTGAAGCTTCCTACAACCTTCGCTTCCGTTGGGGCTTCGCGTGTGACCGTCGGCTACAATTCCACGTCCCGATCGGTTAATACCCGTGTGGCGATCGGAACTCTAAGTGTCCCATTGTCGGTAACAGCGAACACGGTCTGGGCGATGGTGTCGGGGTTCAAGGCGGTGATGGGAGATTTCGCAAGTCTCGAGGGTGACTTCGCCTTTGCAAAGCAAGGTGACGACATCCAGGTGGTGGCTCAGGGGGCCAGCGCTCTCGTGACTTCAGGTGAAGTGGTGGTCGGCGTCACGGGGGCCGCTCTGGGTGTCCTGTTGCCGAAAAGCGGTGGTATCCAATTGCAGGCTTCCGGTACGCCGGTGCTCGCTCTGCCCGACAGTTTCGCTTCGGTGAAGGTGGACAAGGCGACCGTGTTCTACAATGACACAGCGAAGGCTGTGGACACCCGGATCACCATCAATTCGATCACTGTTCCGTTGACGGTGCCGGGCGATACCATGGCCGTGATGGTGGCTGGTTTGAAGGCTTCGATCGGCGGGTTTGGCAGCCTCAGTGGTGATTTTGGCTTCGGCAAACGGGGTGAACAAATGGAGGTTGTGGCCCAAGGAGCGAGAGTAGTCCTCACTGTTGGTGGAGTAGAATTGGGTGCGGAAGCGGCGAATCTAGCGTTGGTGTTGCCGAATCAGGGCGGAATCCAATTGCAGGCCTCGGGTTCTCCGGTGCTCGTCCTACCCGACAGTTTCGGTTCAGCCACAGCGGACAAGGTGACCGTCACCTACAATGATACGTCCAAGTCCGTCGACACCCGTATCAAGGTGGGCTCGATCAGTGTTCCATTAACCGCACGGGCCAATACTGCGGTGGTGATGGCGACCGGGTTCAAGGCGTCACTTCAAGGCTTCGCGAGTTTAGCAGGTGATTTTGCCTTCTCGAACCAAGGTGGGGATATCCATGTGGTGGCCCAGAGAGGCGTTGCGCTCTTGAGCACTGGTGGCGTCGAGGTGGGAGTTAAGGACGCAGAGTTGGCGCTGGTGGTTCCCAAGAGCGGCGGCATGCAATTGCAGGCCTCCGGAACGCCGGTGCTCACGCTTCCTGCCACTTTTGCATCGGTGTCTGCTGTGACGGCGACCGTGGCCTACAATGACACCGGTCGGGCTGTAGATCGGATCATTACCGTGGGTTCGTTCAGCGCACCGTTGCGCGTCGGTGGTAACACCGCCCAGGTGGTGGTTGGCGGGTTCAAGGCCGACATAGCCGACGCGGTGCGGTTGTCAGGAGATTTCGGATTTAGCAAGAGTGGCGGGGATCTGGTTGCCGTGGTCTCCGGAGCTCAGGCCAGCGTTTCCACGGAAACCTTCGAGGCGGGCATTCGCGACGCAACGCTCGGAGCCGTGTTCGCCGCCAACGGCACGTTCGCGATACAAGCTCAAGGCACTCCGTACCTAACCCTGCCGGGTGCCATTGTCGGGGTGATCGATTTCAAGATTCACGACCTGAGCTTCTCTTACAACACGATGGGCGCCGTCGTGGACCGCGTCGTGACCGTGGGTTCGGTCACGGTGCCGATCCGGGTCGCCAAAGGAGGGGCCGCCAATCCGTTCATGTCCCTCGGCGGCTCGGTCTCGTTGACGATTGCCGGCCTCATCAAGGTGTCGGGAAGCTTCTCCTTCTCCAGACAGGTGGACACGGTGGCCGGGCGGACCAAAGTGATGATCGGGGCGTCCGTTGTCTCAGGCACAGCCGGCAACGATGAGTTCACGTTGAGCGGAGGCGATCTCGGTTTGGTCCTGTTCGAACGGGCGGGCACCGGTGATCCGTTGGGCTACGCCCTCACTGGCTCGATCCGCGGCCGAGCCACAGCGGGGGATTTGACGGCGGAGGCGATAGTGCAAATCCGTCATAACACGACGAGCTTCGCGGTCAACGAGAAGATCTCGGTGCAGGCTCGGACTGTGCCTGTCGTGTTTACCGCTGAAGAGACTGCCACTGCGGGACGGTCAGCGTTCAGTTCCATCTCGATTGAGGACGCAGTTATAACCCTCGGCGATATCACGGTTCGTGGAACGTACAAATTCATGCCTGCGGGTCGTCTCGGAGAGAGCATAACCCAGGTGACCGATGCCGAGCTGGTCTTCGGAAGTCCGGCACTTCTGAGCCTTCGCGCAGCCTCGGTAACCTACAAACAATTCAAGAACGGGGTAACCCTCGCTGGTGTCCGCTACGATGCTGGCGCTCAGCAGATCATGGTGGTGGGTGGGAAGATCGATTTCGGATCCACTCTTTCGCTCTTCGGGAACTTCAACATCATTCTCGGTACTGGTGACTTCGATTCAAAATTAACTCGGGTGGCCTTCGCCAACCTCGGCTTCAGCATCCAAGATGAAACCCAAACAATGATCCGGGTGGCCGGTGCGGGTGAGTTTCACTACGGTGGATCCGATGGCTTCAAGATAGATCGGTTCGCGGTGTCGAGTTTTGATCTCCTCCCCGGAAAACAGACGGCACCCACCGACTTTGCGGACGATTCAGCCCCGTCAATACCCGACTCCAAGACAGGGGCTGTTGGTGGGTCGGATGCGGATGGCTACGAATTGCTCGAAGCCGCGCCCAACCTGCCCACCGTAATCCGGTTGGGGCCTGTGAGTCTGTTGAACCCGACGGTGAAGATAAGCAGCTTTGGCGTGTCCTTCACCCAGGACATGAAGGTCAAGGTCTCGGTTTCTGTGACCGTCGGCGTCACTAGCGGCGCCGTGGAATTGAGCGGATTCGCAACATCCATCACCGACGGAAACGATTCCGACGAGTACGGTGTGGCAGGCACCGTTGGCTTAGACGTCTTTCTCGATCCGCTCAAGAACTTCACGCCCTTGGGTGCCGGTGTGGGCGGGTTCAATCTCCAGGTAGACACCTTGAATTTGAGGGTGGGCGATTACCTATCTTTTACCGCCTCCGGCATCAAATTTGACCCGACCGTGGCTCTGAGCGCGCCGTTGTTGGCCATCGGGAGCGCTGTGGTGACTGTGAATGCAGGCCCTGTCAGCCTAGGGGGCGGCGCCAAGAACTTCGGAATTCTGGGCAACGGTTCGATCTACACGGGCGATAACTTTGCCATCACTTTGAGCCTTGGGGCGGGCGGATCTGCCGGGTTGGGTTTGCCTTCATGGTTGCCACTGGAGAGCATGGCCATCGCGTTGTATTGGCAGGGTGATAATTTCCGCACCAACCCGGGTGATTTCCGGATCGTGATCGATGCACAGGTCAAGGGCATCGAAGGGTTGCCTCTAGTGCAGGTCGCGGGCGGATTCCGCGGACTGACCATCGATGTGGGCCTGCTGGCTAAGGGTGCCTTCCCCATCCTCGGAATCGATTCCTTCAATATCAGCGTGTCGGGGATGATCGGAAGTTTCGGGGTGAAGGCAGGTCTCATTCTCGGGGTCCTGAAGATGGACAAGGATTCTAACCCCATCGAATCGACCGACCTCACGACCCCGGTCGTCACGCGGACGCTCTATGCGGGCCTCATGGGCGGGTTGATGATCCCTGGCCTAGGCGGTGTGTTCTTCCGCATGGGACTTTCGGACTTCGGTCCGCTGTCAATCTTCATCAATGCCGACGTACCCCTGCTCTTCGAACCCAATACGGGACTCTCGCTAGGCAACTTCAGTGCTGGCATCGAGTTTGGCGCCTCCATCGAGTCCCCGACCATTTATGCGAAGGAGGCGAATGGTGATAGCGTGATCGATCCGGCCACCGGCGCGCCCAAGGTCGATGTCACCGCGACGGCCTTCAACCTTCGCAAAGTAGTCTCTTCAGGAAATCCGGGGACGATGAGCATCGGGCAATGGGAATCAAACTTGCGCCGCCAGATCTCAACGATGACGAAGAACGGCGGCGGGAAGGCCAACTTCTTCGATCTCTTCAAGAATATGGTGATTCGGGGTGGGGCGCGTCTCTTCAGCAGCTACGTCTCGGTGTACACCTTCTACGCTGAAGTGGATGTCCAGATCGACCTCACCGGCAAGATTCTCATGACGGGCACCGCGACCTTCGGTGGTCCGGATTATGGGGTAAGCCTCGCCGCCTATTTCTTCGGCGACCTGTCCCAGTTGGCCTCGGGCAACGCCCGATTGATCTTCCTGATGGATATGCCTGGACGCCCGTGGCGCGACGTCGGCGGAGTGAGTTTTTACGGACTGCTGGACTTGGCCTTGGTGGACAGTCTGGGCAACCGGATCACCCAAGAGCGTCTTCAAGAGCGCTACTATATCAATGTCGTTGGCCGAGAGGAGTTCTCGGGGAACGGTAAGGCCACTACTTACATCCTCGAGAACCTGGTCACCAAGTCGGCCCCGGTGACGGTGACGGTCGGAGGCAAGGTCCTCGCCTCTGGAGCCTACCAGATCGCCGGGGGCAGTCGACTGGTGTTGAGCACGCCTGCCGCTGCCGGCGACGATATCGTCGTCGACTATTCCTACAAGGCTCCGTACCGCGATCCGGGTACAGGAAAGTTGGCGGCCAATCCCAATGCTCAGGTGCCGGAACCGGCCGGTGTCATGATGCTGATCGGCGGTGGTGTTCGAGCCGACTTCCTGGGTGATTTCCTCTTCATCGAACTGAGCGGACAGATAGTGATGAAGCTGTTCGTCAACTCTGAGGCCGTGACCATGAGCCTCGATGCAAATGCCGAACTCAAGGTAGCTGGTCTGGGCGTATTAGGGTCGGCGGTGGGCAATCTGACACTACGCGTCAAGCCGCCCAAGTTGAGCCAGCTCTTGGATCCTCGGAACATCGAGATTTACGGCGCACTCCGTCTGGGCACTGGCGACGGGCTTAAGGTTCTCGAAAAATACGGCCTAGTGGCTCAGGCGCAGATGACCTTGGTGGTGAACACCACCGATGTGGTCAAGCCGATCGATTTGTTGTTGGCCGCAAAGCCCCAGTTGAAGACGGAAGACGCCTTCATTCGCCAAGCCGGCGATTCCGGACTGCTCATGCTCAGTCACTCGATTACCGCAGGGGCCGCTGTGGAGGTCCGCTCAGGCAACTCGTTGCTGAAGGAGTCGACCGACGGCGGCAAGACCGGGGATTATGTGCTGGACCGATACAACTCGGTGGTCCGTTTGCTGGCAACAATCACGCGGGACGCCACCTACAAGGTATCCTACGGATCGAAGAACAACCTTGAGGTCCACATCCAGGCGGCACCGAGCTCTTTGAGTCTGGTGGCGACGGGTGTGCTCGCCTTCAGTGTCGGCTCCACGGAATACTTCCGTCTCGATGGCGGGTTCGCGTTCCTGATCGACTCGAGGGGTTTCTCTATCTTGGGTGCAGGCAATCTGCGGGTGGGATCCAGTTCGTCTCCGCTCTTAGAATTGTCCGTCACTGCACTGATGTTCCTCGGGATTGATAATGGCACCCTCGGTTTCGCCGGGATGTTCCAAGCTTCAGGGGGCGTCAGTCTCATCCCGGGTCTCGGTTTCAGAGCCAGTTTGATGGTGGCGATCAACACTTTCGGACACGACATCGTGTTCACTATACCTGAGACCGATCCGGCTTTCCCGACCATCCGCGACGAGCAGGGCCGCAAACTTGAGACTACAGCAAACAAGAGCGTTCCGGTGCTGAACGCAGATGGGACCCGGAAGACGGACGCTTCGGGCAATGCTCTTTCGGCGACGGTGCCCATCCGACAGGTGTCCGTCACGGGCGGGGCCCGCAATCCAGACGGGACCACTTTGGCGATGGAGCCTTATCTGCAGGTGCGCGGAATGGGCGAGATGAGCCTGGCCGAAGCCTTCGTCATCCGGGGTTCTTTCAGCTTCCTGCTGACCCTTTCCAAGTTCGAAGTGTCCTTTGGTGGAACGATGAAAATGGGTCCGCTGGGTGAAGCGACCGCAGCGGGCTTCTTGCGGATTGATACGACAGGCATTTACGGAGCCTTCGTCATGAATGTGGGCAGCGAATTTGCCTCCGCAGTTGGCCTACGGATTGGCGCTTCAGTGGTCATGGAGATCAACACCACTTCTGCCGTCCAAACGGTCTACTTGGGGTCGAGTCCCGTTACGGTGGCGCGAGGAGCGCTAGTGCGCATGGTCGGCACCTTCAATTTCTTAGGATTGCTGGATACGGATGGAATGCTGCTGCTGCAGTACGATGTGGCGGCGGGTCGTTTCACAATGATCGGGAAGCTGTCAATCAATGTCGGTAGCCTGCTCAACTCGCAGGTCGCCGTGGCCATCATTCTCGATTCGACCGGCCTAGTGTTGACGGCGGATGTGTCGGTCAATGCCAACGTCGTCGGCATCGCCACCATTAATGCGGTGGGCAAACTGTACATCAACACCCGCTCCACCCGGTACGTCACGCCGAATGGGAAGACCGAGTTGCCAGCTTCCACGGCGTTCCTGCAGTTGGATGGTGTCGTCAAGATCATGGGGGTGTTCAGTATGAATACCTCGATGACGGTCCAGATGGGTGGCACCTTCTACAGACCAGAATCTTCGATTGGATCTGGAATGGCCTCTTCCGTAGCACTCAATCGGGGTGAATGGGCCTTTAGCTTTAAGGGGGGCAGTTCGTTCCTTGGAGTCGCTTCCCTTCAGTTGTCCGGTTGGTTGCAGTCCAATGGTTCTTTCGGTGCAAGTATGTCTGGGAGCCTGAACCTGGGTGATTCCTGGTTGGGACTTTCCGGTAACATGGCGGGCAAGATCTATTTCGATTCTGTCTCGGATGTCTTTGGATTATCCGGATCGGCCGCGGGGGTCGCCAAGATCCTCGGTTTCTCCATCAATATCGATTCGGTCGGACTCCAGTACAATGAATCCAACGGAAGGCTTCAGGCCCATATCGAGTACACTCAGCGTTGGTGGTTCATTGTTTGGAACGAGAAGAAGTACTCGGCGACCTTCGATCTCGGTACTTTGCCTCGACCTTCCAAGGGGGCGGATCCTGCTACTCAACCGGTGCCAACTCTGTTGGATTCCGACGGCAAGGTGTTGGTTGATGGTGAAAGCCTCGGTGCGGACGGACGCCTGATTCTCGACTTGACTAAGTCGAACGACACCGATCCTAGCTACACGATCCGATCTGTCGCCTCGGGCGTCAGGGTGAACGTGCTGAGCAAAGGAGACACCATTGTTCCGACCTCCAATAACTCGCCTGCTTCAGAGAGTGTGGCCAATGCCATCGATCGCGCGAACGGGACGAAATATCTCAACTTCGACAAGCTCAATACCGGATTCACCGTGACTCCAAGGGCGGGCACCACCCTGGTGACGGCGCTCTCTCTGACCACCGCGAACGATGCCCCGGAGCGTGACCCGACCTCGTGGACGGTGCTTGGTTCGAACAACGGCTCAGACTATGAGGTGATTGCAACCGGCCAGATGGCCGCCAACAGTAAGCGAGCCCGAACGGAGACCTTCTCGTTCTCGAACACGAAGTCCTTTACCTCTTATCGGGTGCTATTCCCGACGGTCGTCGATGCCGGTCGGGCGAATTCGATGCAAATCAGCGAAGTGGGGCTGATTGGTACGCCATCTAATGACGCCCTCGAGGTGGTTTTCCAGGGCAGAGTAACTACGATTCGTGGTGCCAGCAGGATCGAGGTCAAGGGCGGTTCAGAGAATGCTTCGGTGAGCATCCAATCAGGGGTTAAGGCGCAGATCGTGGTCAACGACACGGGCGGCAACAACACTTACACGTTGCTGGGCGGTAGCTCGGCCCTCATGAACTCGATCACCACCGGCAGCGGCAACGATACGATTCTGGCCAATGAAGCCGGAGTGGGTATTCGTTTCACTCTGAATGCTGGCGATGGCGTGAACCGGACGTTCGGAAGCGGCAATCCGGACGTGATCATGGGTGGCAAGGGGACCGACTACATCATGGGTGGGGGCGGCGATGATGTGATTACCCTCGGAACCGGCACCTCCTACGTGGCCGGCGACGGGGCCACCTTCGAGATGAGCAACGATGGCTCGGTGCTGGTCCGATTTGCCTCGTTGGAGGGATCTAGAGGCAACGACATCATAATGTCTTCGAGCGGTACGGCTTACATCATCGGTGGCGATGGAGCGGATGTGATGACCCTGTTGCCCCCAGTCTTCATCGGGGAGAACGTGCTGAGAAAGGGCGACACCATTGCGCCGACCTCCAATAACTCACCCGGTAGCGAGGGTGTGGCCAACGCCATCGACGGCGACCCCAGGACGAAGTACCTGAACTTCGACAAGCTCAACGTCGGCTTCACCGTGACCCCGAAGGCGACATACTCAGTGGTCACCGCGATTTCGCTGACCACAGCAAACGACGCTCCGGAGCGCGATCCGTCCTCTTGGAAGTTGCTGGGTTCCAACAACGGCAACGACTACGAGGAAATTGCCACCGGCCTGTTAGCTGCCAACAGCGCACGCCTGCATACGGAGACCCTCGTGTTCTCTAACACGAAGGCCTATTCTTCTTACCGGGTGCTATTCCCGACTATCGTCGACGCTGGCAATGCGGGTTCCATGCAAATAGGCGAAGTGGCCCTGCTCGGAACCTTCAAAATGAACGTGCTGAGCAAGGGGGACAACATCGTGGCGACTTCCAATAACTCGCCTGGTAGCGAGGGTGTGGCCAACGCCATCGACGGCGACTCTGGGACGAAGTACCTGAACTTGGATAAGCTCAATACCGGCTTTACCGTGACTCCGAAGGTGGGTTCCTCCGTGATCACGGCAATTTCGCTGACCACCGCAAACGACGCCCCGGCGCGCGATCCGTCCTCTTGGACGGTGTTGGGTTCTAATAACGGCAACGACTACGAGGTGATTGCCACCGGTTTGTTGGCGGCCAACAACGCGCGCTTCCACACTCAGACCCTCGTCTTCTCCAACACGAAGGCTTATAGCTCTTATCGGGTTCTCTTCCCGACCCTCGTCGACGCTGGCAATGCCGGTGGAATGCAAATATCCGAAGTGGCGCTGCTCGGAACCTTCAAAATGAACGTGCTGAGCAAGGGGGACAACCTCGTGCCGACCTCCAATAACTCGCCCGGTAGCGAGGGCGCGTCCAACGCTATCGACGGCGACCCAAGGACGAAGTACCTGAATTTCGATAAGCTCAACACCGGTTTCACCGTGACCCCGAAGACGGGTTCCTCCGTGGTCACGGCAATTTCGCTGACCACCGCTAATGACGCTCCGGAGCGGGATCCGTCCTCTTGGAAGTTGCTGGGTTCCAACAACGGGAGCGACTACGAGGTGATTGCTACCGGCGTGTTGGCGGCCAACTCTGCGCGCTTCCACACCGAGACCCTCATGTTCTCCAACACGAAGGCCTATACTTCTTATCGAGTTCTCTTCCCGACCCTCGTCGACGCTGGCAATGCCGGTGGAATGCAAATAGGCGAAGTGGCCCTGATGGCTCAGGTTTCTGGTGATGGCGGCGGCGAGGTCGCCATGGGCGGCGGCAACGACGTCATTATTGGCGACGAGGGTGCTATGACCTTCGGAACCGACGGCGCCATCACCTCCGTTTCGTCGATCAACCCCAAGAATTTCGGCAACGACCGCATCGACGCGGGTACCGGCAGGAACGTGGTCATTGCCGGTGGCGGCGTGGACACAGTGACCGTTGGCGTAGGAGAGTCGGTGGTACTGGGTGATGGCGGTGTGGTGAGTATTGCGGGAACAACACGCACTCCGTCCAAGTTGACGGGCCATGGCAGTGCGACTCTGGCCGTCACTGCGGGTTTGGTCACCGTGGATGAGTCCACTCGCTCGGACGCCCTGACGGTCAGTGCTTCGGGCGACTTGAAGATCTCCAGTGTCATGACCGCCGGTCCAAAATCAGTGGTTTCGCTGTTGAGCACAGGGGGCACGGTTACAGTCGCCGTGGCTTCCGGATCCGCGGGCCTGATCGAGATCCTCGGATCGGGTTCTGTCCTGGTGTCGGATGTCCGAGGGGGCGTCCGCCTGTCCAAAGTGGAGAGCCTGAATGGCGGAGTTGAGATTTCTGGCACCGGTGATCTGTGGGTGGATCTGGCCCGCGTGCGCAATGCGGCGATGACCCTGAATGCGGCGGGTGACCTTCGGATTGGCTTGGCCCAGGCGACGGGTGGAACGCTAACAGCCACCGCAGGAGGGCGCATCGAGGAGATCGGCAGCGACTCTCTGGCCGACCTGATCGCAAAATCGGCCATCCTTAAGGCGGCAGCGGGCATCGGT
This sequence comes from uncultured Verrucomicrobiota bacterium, assembly GCA_903854475.1. GTDB lineage: Bacteria > Verrucomicrobiota > Verrucomicrobiia > Limisphaerales > UBA9464 > SXXZ01. Next base: position 1,859 of record CAINWP010000157.1, on the reverse strand, counting down.
TCGTTGGGCACGCTGGAGATGCTGGTGCGGAACTTAACGGTGGCGACGACCGGTGGTGACATCCAGTTGTTAAACCAGACCGATTTGACCTTGGTGTCGGCGATCAACTCGGCCGCCAATGGCGGTCGGATTGTGGTGTCGGTGGAAGACGGTGATCTCAGGGCTACGGAGGTTAGGGCTCTAGGTGTCGGAGCTTCGATCCAGTTGCAGACGCTGGGTTCGGGCGATATCCGCCCGGGCTATGTCTCGGCCGATCGCGGCGACGTGCTGCTGAAGGCTGCTGGTTTCATTGAGGCTTTAATGGTCAAGGACGATGCCCATGTGGAGGGCGCACGCGTGAAACTGGAAGCCGCCGCCGTCGGCAATGAGGGTCCGGTGAACGTGGTGGAACTAAATGGTGGACTGAAGCCGCTGACCGGCCTCCCGGATCTGCGGAGCTTGGTGGGTAACGGTTGGACGGAGCGAACCTACAATGGCCTCACGGGAAATGGGTCCTCGCAGCGGATGGAAAACCTGATGACCCGGGTTTCAACTAACCCGTCCGGTGAAAGTGTCCGCCTCTGGCAGACAGGGCTCTCCACTCCGACCATGGCTGCCGCCGATAACTTTGGCATGGTTGCTACGGGCTGGATCCGTGCGTCTGAGGCTGGTAACTACCATTTCTGGACCATCGGTGACGATGCCGTGCAGTTGTGGATTTACGGAGCCGATGGCAAGCCCCTGGGCGGAAGCGCGGTGGCCAGCACCGGCAATGCGTCTTCTCGCGATCAGTGGAACTTGGTGACCCGCTCGGCGGCGGTTGCCTTGGAGGCGAACAAGTACTACCGCGTGGAAGTTCGTTTCATCGAGTTGGGCGGCTACGAATACTTCCAAGTGGGCTACGCCAAGGCCGGAGCGACTACGCCAACAACCCCTCAGGCGATCCTCGGGACCAGCTCAACGGGAACTGCGGCTCCGTTGAGGTTAGTGCCTGATTTCGCGGGTCAGGCTGTGACAGTTACCCTCAGTACGGATTTAGGCGGACTCATTGATGTGGGCCGTGTTGGGGCCAAGGACAGTTCGGCCACGGTGGGTTCCTTGAGCGTTCCCAATCTCACAATCCAAGGGGATCGGACTAACACAGTGACGCTGATCGGATCGCTGGTGGACATCCAGTCCTTCCTCCAAACCGAGGGCAATCTACGGTATTCGGTGGTGAAGGACTCGTGGCTCAAGGTCAGCCTGACGAGCGCGCGCCTGTCTACGACGACGGATGGCTTTAGGTTCAACAATGTGGTTTATAAGTCGGAGGCCTCACACGCGGTGCGTCTCTGGCTCAACGGGCCATCTGTATTGGATTCGGTAGTGAAGATTTCCACAGCTTCGGCATCGGTTTCGACTCGGATGCCGTTGGATTCGATCGGGATGGATGGAGGGGATTTCGAGGGGCTTCTGATTGGTAAGTGGTCCTCCAAGCGGTTGAATCGCTCAGTCCGCGCAGCGAGAGGTGTATTGGTATGAGAGCGTTCCGGGTGAGTTCAATCGAAGGTTGGATCCGCTGGGGCGGTTGGGCATTGGTGACATGGGCGACGGCCGTGAGCCGCGTGGTCGCCGATAGTGAGTATCCCATCGAAGGCAAGAACTACGGTTCTGGCGTCACTTCGTACACGGTGGCGGTGGCCGATGATTTGTATTTGGATCGAGTGGGCGTGCGCTTGGCATTGGAATCGGCCGCAGCCGGTTCTATCGATGATTTGGATGTTAGTCTGGTGAGTCCGCAGGGTACGACGGTGAAGCTGTTGGCCGCGACGGTGCTGGGTGATGAGGAGGGGTTCCTGAGCGGATCTCGGTTGGAGGATGCCTTGTTCTCCGAGTCAGCC
>CAINWP010000156.1 GCA_903854475.1 uncultured Verrucomicrobiota bacterium | reverse complement strand
GGCCAATGTGGCAGTCTACATCAAGGCCGGTCTTCCGGCAGGCAAGACCTACACCGCTCCGGCGAGCAAGCCGTTGATTGATCAAGTCGGCTGCGTCTATGAGCCGGTGGTCTCCGCGGCCATGGTTGGACAGACCGTGGACATCAAGAATTCCGACTCGTTCATGCACAACGTGAACTGTCAGGCCAAAGTGAACAAGGGCTTCAACTTTGCTCAGGCCACTCAGGGTCAGGTGAATCCCCGCGTGTTCGACAAGGCCGAATTGGCCGTCAAGCTGATTTGCAACGTTCATCCTTGGATGTCCGGGTACGTCCACGTGTTCGATCACCCGTTCTTCGCGGTGTCCGACAAGGATGGTAACTTCGTCATCAACGGCGATTTGCCCGATGGCAAGTACACCGTCGAGGCCAATCACATCAAGTCCGGCCTGGTGACCGGTGAGGTCGAGGTGAAGGGTGGCAAGGCCACGCTGAATCTGGAATTGGCTGTTAAGTAAGCCGGGGTCGATTCGATACGCCGGTCAGCGAATCCAAGGCCGCGGCGCGAACCGCCGCGGCCGTTTCGTATGAGCTCATCCACCCGTCAAAACCTTCATTCTGTTTGGTTGTTTCGCTTCGCCGCCTTGGTGGCTCTGGCGACGCTCGGGTTGGTGTGTATTGGTGGATTGGTGACCAGCAAGGGGGTCGGAATGTCGGTTCCAGATTGGCCCACCAGTTTCGGCTACAGCATGTTTGCGTTGCCGATCTCCATGTGGATGACCGGGGGGGTCTTTCACGAACACACCCATCGGGTTTGGGCTTCTGGAGTGGGGCTTTTGGTGGTGTTTTTGGCCCGGTGGACCGCGGGCAGTGGTTCTCGGAAAACCCTGGCTGGAGTAGGGTTCGCAGAGGTTTTGGCCGGAGTAATCCTCATGCGGGTCAGCCCACTCTGGAAGGGTGAGGCTCATTTTCTGCTCGGAATTGGCGGGGTGGTTCTGGCGGCTGCTGCGGTCGGCTGGAAGAACGCTCCGGCTTCCCGATTGTCGGTCCGCTTGGCCTGGGCCGCATTTTGGTTGGTCCAGATCCAAGGGAGCCTAGGGGGTCTTCGAGTGGTGCTCGATTCCTGGGCGATCGGTGGTACCACCGGAGGGACTGTTTTTGGAATGATCCACGGGTGCCTGGGACAAGTTTTCTTCGTGCTAACCACTTGCTTGGCCGTGTCCCTCTCGGGTTGGTACCCACGATGGACTCGCTCCGCTACCGACCTTCAAGGGTCCCACTGGGTGTTTTTGGCGACGGCCCTGGTGTTCGGGCAGTTGATTCTTGGGCTTTGGATGCGCCACCAGCATGCCGGTCTGGCTATCCCGGATCTTCCCCTGGCGTATGGTCAATGGTGGCCCAAGACGGATGCTGAATCTTTGGTGCGCTACGCGGGCCGACGTGAAGGGGTGGACTCCATCACAGCCCTTCAGATCCACATGCACCTGTTTCACCGGATCAACGCAGTGCTGGCTTTCTTAGCCATTTGCATGACCTTCCGGTTCTCGAGGAATCAGCCCCAGGGACATCCCCTGCGGACCCTGGGAACGGCCTGGTTGTGTCTGGTTGCTGTTCAGTTCGCATTGGGATTGTTCACCGTCCTCACCGATCGAGCCGCGGACATCGCTACAGCACATGTCGCTGTGGGGTCGTTGACCCTGGCTGTAGGGTGCTGGTCTTGTTGGGCTGTGAGAGTGCATCAGCGTCCATTTGCTGAAGAAAACCAAGTCTTGCCGGGATCACTCCTCCCGGAAATGCCCGCGGTACGGTAAGTCTATTTGTTGTGAACGCTGCTGCTTCCATTGAAACCACCGTTGCCACGCAAGGTCTGCGCGGGTGGGTGAGGGTCATCAGCGACTTGGTCAAAGCCCGGTTGACCTTAATGGTGGTTCTGACCACCTGGATGGGTTTTTCCCTGGGTTCAGCTCAGGCACCCGATTGGACGGCTTGCTTCCATGCCATCGTGGGCACATCGCTACTGGCGGCTGGCGCCTCGGCTTTGAATCAGTGGTGGGAGAGAGATCTCGACGCCCGCATGCGCCGTACGGCCTCGCGGCCCCTTCCGGCCGGCATTCTCACGCCCCTCACCGTTTTGGCCTTCGGTGTGGTGGTGTCCATTTTAGGGCTGATGTGGCTGGTTTTCTTAGTGAACCTCCTGACCGCGTTCTTGGGGGCGCTGACCTTGGCCATTTATGTATTTGTCTACACCCCTCTCAAGCAGATCACCGAACTCAACACCTGGGTGGGGGCCATACCCGGAGCGTTGCCTCCCTTAATGGGGTGGACTGCGGCGACCGGCGAACTCGGCGCTGGAGGGTGGTCGTTGTTTGCGATCCTGTTTTTCTGGCAACTGCCCCATTTCATGGCCATCGCCTGGCTGTACCGAGAAGAATATGCCCAAGCGGGTTTCCGGATGCTGTCCGGTCGTGATCCCGAAGGGCGTCGTTCAGCCTCATCAGCCATCCGCAACTCGATTGCCCTGATTTTCGTCAGCATTGTCCCCTTCCTTCAGGGAATCAGCGGCCGGATTTATCTTTCCGTGGCATTGGTCTTGGGTGGGCTTTTTTTGATTCAGGCCATCCGGTTTGCCCTCCTCCTGAACGCCATGGCAGCGCGGCGGCTGTTTTTCGCCTCGATTTTCTATCTACCCGTCCTCTTGGCCGTGCTGGTCATGGATCGAACTAAGGAAGAGTCTTCGAAGAGCTCATTACTCCGAGGGACTTCAACAATTTCTGTACCGCGCCCCGGCGCGTTTGTACCTTACCGACGGTTTAGTCTTCCGGGAGACAGATCCTGATACTCCAATCTATGCAATCCACCGCATCCCACGCCCACACGAGCGCGACCGACTCTTCGCACGGTCACGCGCATCATGAGCCGGGTTTCTTCAGCAAGTACATCTTCAGCACCGACCACAAGGTAATCGGCATCCAATACGGAGTGTCGTCGCTGTTGTTCCTGCTTTTCGGCTTCTTCCTGATGCTGGCGATGCGCTTTCAGTTGGCTCATCCCGGCGAACCCATCCCGTTGGTGGGGCCTCTGTTGGAATTCGTCTTGGGTCAAGACATGGCCAAGGGAGGCGTCATGGGCGGTGACCTCTACAATTCCTTTGGCGCGATGCACGGCACGATCATGGTGTTCTTGGCCATTGTTCCGGTGCTCTTCGGTGCCTTCGGTAACTATGTCACCCCACTGCAAATTGGTGCGCCTGATATGGCTTTTCCTCGGTTGAACATGGCGAGTTTCCATTGTTACTTCCTGGGTGGGGTGGTGATGTTTGCCAGCTTTTTCACCCCGGGTGGAGCCGCTCGCTCTGGTTGGACCTCCTACTCCCCGCTAGCCTCGATCACCGATCCAACCAACCTCTTTGATGGTCAGACCTACTGGCTGATGGGCATGGTGCTCCTCATCACTTCGTCCTTGCTGGGTTCGGTGAACTTCATCGCCACTATCATCCAGTTGCGCTGCCGAGGCATGAGCTGGATGCGGATGCCTTTCTTCGTGTGGGCCCAGTTCGTAACCGGTTTCTTGCTGCTTCTGGCCTTCCCCCCGCTGGAAGCCGCCGGTTTGATGCAGTTGATGGACAACCTCTTCGGCAGCTCGTTCTTCTTGCCCCAGGGTCTCGTGGTCGGTGGAACCCCGCTGCAGGTTTCAGGTGGCGGAAGCCCGCTGCTCTGGCAGCACTTGTTCTGGTTCTTGGGTCACCCCGAGGTTTACGTTTTGATTCTGCCGGCCATTGGCATTGTCGCCGAGGTGATCTCCAACAACATTCGTAAGCCGCTTTGGGGTTACAAGAGCATGGTCTATGCGGCCATGAGCATCGGATTCCTCTCCTTCATCGTGTGGGCTCACCACATGTACCTAACCGGCATGGGCACGAAGGTGGCCACCTTCTTTCAGACCACGACCATGATGATTTCGATCCCCTCGGTGATCATCCTCACGGCGTTGTTTATTTCTCTCTGGGGTGGCTCAATCCGCTTCAACTCTGCCTCGCTCTTTGCGCTCTCATTCCTCCCGATGTTCGGCATTGGTGGACTGACCGGCCTACCTCTGGGTTTCAACGCTTCCGACATCTTCTTGCATGATTCCTACTATGTGATCGGTCACTTCCACTACGTGGTGGCTCCGGGAACGATGTTTGCCGTATTTGCAGGCATTTATTACTGGTTCCCGAAAATTACTGGGCGTCATATGAATGAAGTCTTGGGCAAGCTTCATTGGGCTGGCTCTCTGTTCTTTATGAACTGTGTGTTCGCCCCGATGTTCATTCAGGGCTTCAAGGGCATGTCCCGACGTATGTCTGATGGTGGTACCACTTACTTCGGTCAGGGCGTCGATCCGGGCATTCTGAAGCTGAATAACATGATCCTTTGGAGTGCGGTTGGTCTGGGAATTTGTCAGATCCCCTTCATCATCAATTTCTTCTCCAGTATCTTCGCTGGTAAGCGTGTCACCTCGGACAATCCGTGGCAGGCGACCACTTTGGAATGGGCCACCCCGACTCCCCCGCCACACGGTAACTTTCTTCAGGAACCGGTCGCCTACCGCGGCCCCTATGAGTACAGCGTTCCGGGAGCCAAGTCCGACTTCACTCCTCAGGGTGACAAGAACTGAACGGTTCCATTCCAATCCTTTACCGATCCAATAATGGAAATT
>CAINWP010000155.1 GCA_903854475.1 uncultured Verrucomicrobiota bacterium | reverse complement strand
GTCAGCCCGCGAGTTCGGGAGGATGTCCCGGCACCGGCCCTTCGAGCGAACTGCGCGATCAACGCGGCGTTTGCGAAGGTGTGGTCGGTGGAGTTCAACGAACCCGGCTGGTGTCTGCCGTATGTGGTGGATGGTTCGGCTGCTGGCGGTGAGGCATTGCTGGGGATTCTGGATGGGTTTCTGGCAACCCCTTCAAACGACCGCCGGGGCATGCAGGCTTGGGCCGACTACCTAGGCCTTGGACATTGGCTAAAGTGGATTCAGCATTCGCCCTAGGCCCCATGATTTCGAACGCTGTGGATTCTTTCACACTCCCCACCGAGGGCTTCGATGGGCCGCTCCTTCCTGAGGAGGCGCGAGTCGTTGGCTCTCCGGAATTCCAATCGGCAGTCTCCGGGTTCTTCGAGTCGCTCAGATGCATCGTCGGAGAGGCTGCTCTGGACTGTCACGGGGATCCGGGTCGTGTGGGCGGGCAGGTATTGGCTTTCACGAAAAGCGAAGCGATGGTGAGAGTGGTTCGTTGGTTCTGATCGGACTTTGGAAATTATCGGCTATGCCATACGACCCAACACGCGCTCTCGAACTTCTCCGCCTCGGAACTCAGAACCCGGTGGCGGTCTTTCGTGATGCTCAAGAGCAAGCAATCCAGCATGTGGTGGATGGGCGCGGGAGACTGCTGGTGGTGCAGAAAACGGGTTGGGGCAAGAGTTCTGTCTATTTCATTGCGACCAAGCTGCTGCGCAAAGAGGGCATGGGACCGGCCATTTTGATTTCGCCCTTGCTTGCGCTGATGCGGAATCAAATCGTGGCGGCGGAGCGGATGGGGGTGCGTGCTGTGACGATCAACTCAGAGAATCGCGACGAATGGCAGGCGGTAGAGGAGGCGCTGGCACGGAACGAGGTGGACATTCTACTCATCTCCCCAGAGCGGCTGGCCAACGAACATTTCCGCACGGAGGTGCTCGCACCGATTGCCGCCCGCATCTCGCTGCTGGTGGTGGATGAGGCGCATTGCATCTCGGACTGGGGCCATGACTTCCGCCCGCACTATCGGTTCATCGAACGTATCCTGCGCACGATGCCCGCGAACCTCCGCGTGCTGGCCACGACGGCGACGGCAAACAACCGAGTGCTGGAGGATTTGCAGGTCGTGCTGGGGCCGAACCTCACGGTGTCGCGCGGCGGACTGGGCCGGCCATCGCTCCTGCTCCAGACGATGCGTATCCCGAGCCAGGTGGGACGGATGGCCTGGCTTGCGACTCATCTGCCGAGCTTGGAGGGCAGCGGCATCATCTACACGCTGACTGTGCGTGATGCGGTGCAGATCGCGGGCTGGCTGCAATCGCGAGGTATCCAGGCGGAAGCATATAGCGGCGAAACCGGCGAGCGACGCGTGGAACTGGAGAACGCGTTGCTGGAGAATCGAGTGAAGGCGCTGGTGGCGACAACGGCGCTGGGCATGGGCTTCGACAAACCCGATTTGGCGTTTGTGATTCATTACCAGACGCCGGGTTCGGTCGTGGCCTACTACCAGCAAGTGGGCCGAGCTGGCCGGGCACTGAAAGCGGCCCATGGGGTGCTGCTGAGCGGCGCAGAGGAAACCGACATCACGGACTTCTTCATCGAGAGCGCTTTTCCTTCGCGCGAGGAGGTGGCGGGAGTGCTGGCTGCGCTGCAAGGCGCGCCGGACGGGCTTTCCATCCCGCAGTTAATGCCGTTGGTGAACGCACGACGAGGTCGGATCGACAAGGCTCTGCAACTGATGGCGCTGGAATCGCCTGCCCCGATCGTGAAGGAAGGTAGCAAGTGGCTGCTCACCGCAACCAACTTGACGGAGGCGTTCTGGCAGCGGGCAGACCGCCTGACTGCGCTACGCCGGGCCGAGCAACAGCAGATGCAGGAATATGTGGCACTGAGAGTCGGGCACATGGAGTTCCTCGTTCATGCATTGGACGGAGAGGTAAGCGAACATCCATCGCCAGACCTGGCCCCGCTGCCAGAATCATTCGACGAAGGAATCGCCCGTGAGGCGCTAACCTATTTGCGTCGGACCAGTCTGCCTCTGGAACCGCGCCGCCAATGGCCGGTTGGAGGCCTGCCCCATACGAATGTCAACGGAACCATCGCAGCGGCTCTCCGCGCTCAACCCGGTCGAATCCTGTGCATTTGGAATGATGCAGGCTGGGGATCTCTCGTGGAGCAGGGCAAGCTGCATGACGAGCACTTTGCTGACCAGTTAGTCGAAGCTTGTGTCGCAATGGTCGGGTCTTGGGCACCGCAACCCGCACCTGATTGGGTGACATGCATTCCTTCGCGGAGGCATCCCAATCTCGTGCCGGATTTTGCCCGTCGTCTGGCTGTGGCCCTGAATCTGCCATTTGTGCCAGTACTGGAAAAGACGGACGACCGGGATGCACAGAAGGATATGGCGAACAGTAGCCAGCAGGCGCGAAACGTGGATGGCGCACTCGCCGTCCGTGGACAGGTGCCGACTGGTCCCGTGCTTCTGGTTGATGATATGGTGGACTCAAAATGGACTCTGACGGTCGCCGCGTATCTTCTAACCTCCAACGGCAGTGGCCCGGTGTATCCTTTGGCGCTGGCATCAACTGCAAACTCTGACGAATGATCCAGCCTCTGACACCAAACACGCAGGCGATCATGCTCCTGACCGCTCCGTTGATTGCCGGACGCGGCGAGACCACCCGCGATCTACTCAGCCTGGGTGAGTACAACCGGCTCGCTGTCATTCTGCGCCAAAAGCAGAAGCAGCCTGCGGACTTGCTCGCGCCGGATGCTCAGGAGTTGATTGAAGATTGTGCGAAGCCCTTCGGCCGAGCGCGGCTGGATGCGCTGCTTGGGCGTGGGTTCCTGCTCAGTCAGGCCGTGGAACGTTGGAATGCGCGGGCCATCTGGGTAATCAGCCGGGCTGACGCCAAGTATCCGAGGCGGCTGAAGGCAAGGCTCAAGGAAGATGCGCCACCGCTGCTTTATGGGTGCGGCGATATTGCTTTGCTCGAAAAAGGCGGGCTGGCAGTCGTCGGCTCTCGCCATGTGGATGATGAACTCGTCGGATTCGCTGAAGGCGTTGGGCGATTGAGCGCCGACGCCCATCGCAACATCGTGTCGGGTGGAGCAAAGGGAATCGACAGGGCAGCGATGCATGGTGCTTTGGTTGCGGGCGGCGATGTGGCGGGCGTGATGGCGGATAGCTTGGATCGGGCGGCGCTGGCGCGGGAAAATCGCGAGCCACTGATGGAAGGCCGACTGGTGCTTATCTCTCCTTATGATCCTGCGGCGGGCTTCAATGTCGGGCATGCCATGCAACGCAACAAACTCATCTATGCCCTCGCGGACACGGCTTTGGTGGTGACCTCGGACTTCGAGAAGGGCGGAACATGGGCTGGAGCCATTGAGCAACTCGACCGCCTTCACTTCGTGCCGATCTTTGTTCGCAACGGAGATAATGCCGGCAAAGGCAATTCGGCGCTGCTTAGCCGCGGCGGCAAACCGTGGCCGAATCCGCGCGGCGTTCAGGAATTCGAAATGGCATTCACCGCTGCTGTTGGGTCAGTAGCTGCTGAACTCAAGCAAGACACGTTGCCGCTGACTCTACGAGAGGAACCGTCAGCTTGTGAGCCTGCACTTGTGGCTGAGAAAGCTGAAGCGGTCGCCGGGAGCAGGCAGCTACCGGCAGCAATTTCGAAGGCGTCGGCAGAAGTTGAGTTAATGACGGCGGTCCGAAACATTTTGCGCCGTGAACTTATTGAACCTCGAACTGAGGAAGAGATTTCAGACCTTCTCGAGGTCACGAAACCGCAGGCAAAAGCGTGGCTTGCTCGATTAGAAGCGGAAGCGGTTGTTGAGCGGGTAACCAAGCCAAAGCCGGTGCGCTTCCGAACGGTCAAAAACGTTGACCGTCTGCTCTGAGATTGGTTTTCACTTCCGCTTCATCTGTGGTGAAAAAGAAAAAGGGGTCAGTTCTTGATATTGATACATGAAGCGCCCAAAGCCACCCTCCCGGCACCGGCCCTTCGAGCGAACTGCGCGATCAATGCGGCGTTTGCGAAGGTGTGGTCGGTGGAGTTCAACGAACCCGGCTGGTGTCTGCCGTATGTGGTGTCTGGTTCGGCTGCTGGCGGTGAGGCCTTGCTGGGGATTCTGGATGGGTTTCTGGCAACCCCTTCAAACGACCGCCGGGTTATCCAGGCTTGGGCCGATCACCTGGGCTTTGGACATTGGCTAAAGTGGATTCAGCATTCGCCCTAGGCCCCATGATTTCGAACCCCATGGATTCTTTCACACTCCCCACCGAGGGCTTCGATGGGCCGCTCCTTCCTGAGGGCGCACGAGACGTAGGCTCACCGGAATTCCAAT
>CAINWP010000154.1 GCA_903854475.1 uncultured Verrucomicrobiota bacterium | reverse complement strand
GGGGGAGTTTTTAAGAACTATCCAGTTTCCGATGCCATCGTTCCTTATCGACGCGTTCATCCGTCTGGTTTTCCGCGATTCCCTCATGAAACCGATCTCGATTTTCGATTCGTTCACTGTTGCTGGCCGTGCCCTGGCCTTAGGCCTGACCTTGGCGACGGTTGCGGTGTGGACACCCGCCATGGTGGCTCAGACGGCTTCGATCCATCATTCGCCGGCCTTGCGTGAGGTGCCGCCGCAGAAGGCGAGGGTGTCGCCTGAGCGTCTGGCACGTATCGATGCCGTTTGCGAGCAGGCTATTCGCGAGGGGCGTATTCCTGGCGCGGTGGCGCTGGTGGCCCGCAATGGCAAGGTGGTCTATCACAAGGCCTTCGGCATGGCCGACAACGAGGCCGGCCGGGCGCTCAAGCGCGACGACATCTTCCGCATCGCGTCGCAGACCAAGGCCGTCAGCTCGACTGCGGTGATGATGCTCTGGGAGGAAGGGCGGTTCCGGCTCGATGATCCGGTGTCGAACTGGATCCCGGAGTTCAAGAAGCCGCAGGTGCTCAAGACCTACAACGAGGCCGATGGCACCTGGACCGGCGAGCCCGCCAAGCGTGAGATCACCATCCGCGATTTGCTCACGCACACCTCGGGCCTCGGGTACGGCGTCATCGACGGCGACGCCCGCTTCAAGAAGCTCTACGCCAAGGCCGGCGTGGTGGATCTCTTCACCACCGAGCCCGTGACCATTCGCGAGAGCGTGCTACGGCTGGCCAAGATGCCGCTGCACCACCATCCGGGTGAGAAGTTTACCTACAGCGAGGGGCTCGATGTGCTGGGCTATTTCATCGAGGTGGTTTCGGGCATGCCCTTCGATACCTTCCTGCAAAAGCGTCTCTTCGGGCCGCTGGGCATGAGGGACACGGGCTTCTACTTGCCGGCTGAGAAGGCCGCTCGGTTGGTGGCCGTCCAGAAGCCCGAGGGCGGAAAGTGGGTGCGGTATCCGGTGACTTTCTACGATCCGAACTATCCGATCACAGGCGCCAAGTCGTTCTTCTCGGGCGGCGCAGGGCTGTGCAGCACGGCACTCGATTATGCGACCTTCCTGCAACTGTACCTCAACGGTGGCGAGCTGGGCGGGAAGCGAATTCTCAGCCGCACGACCATCGAGATGATGATGCGCGAGCAAGTGGCCAAGAACCTCTTCGGCGGCGGCGACAAGCACTATGGACTGGCCTTCGGGGTGGTCACCGAGCAGGGACAGGCTCGGGGTGGCGAGGGCAGCGCGGGCACCTTCGATTGGGGCGGCTATTTCAACACTCAGTACTTTGCTGATCCCAAGGAGCAAATTCTCGGCGTGTTCATGAAGCAGACGCAGGGCGGCGACGACAATACCGGTTGGAAGTTCCGCCAATTGGTCGGCCAGACCATCGATGATTGAGGGCCAATGACTGTGGAGCGTCGGCTAACCGTCAGGTTCTGTATTCTCCGCAGCCTGCGGGCCTTAACCGTTTTGCTGGCGGTCGTGGGTCTGGTTGTCTCGGGGTCTATGAGGGCTGACGAGACGGTGGCGGCGCTCAGCGGGTTTGCGTTTGAGTCGGCCTCGGGAAGAACGCCGGTCGTCGCTGTGGTCAGCAATACGGTGGTCACCTTCCGTGCGGTGACGGGCAAGGCGGCTCCCTCAGGTTTGGTGCCCATCTTCGCCGTTGAGACCCACGGGCGAATCGAGCTGCGTCGAATCCCGGGCAAGGGACAGGAGAGTTTCAGCGACCCCGTCTTTTTTGCCTGGCCGCCGCGACGTGAGTCCGAGGCTGGGAAGATCTCAGGTCGATGGGAGGCGTTGGCCATTCGTGAAGATCGCTCGCGTCATCGCTTCGCCTTGGAACTCGCGGTCGATGGCCAACGCGTTTCAGCGCGCTTTGATCCCGACACCGATTATCGCTTCGCCCATTTGACCGAGGGACGCTTGGAGCGCGGCCGCTTGGACCTGCAGGTTGCCTATCTCAACGACCACTACCGCCTGTGGGTCGAACGACGGAAGGATCGATGGGTTGGCTCCTGGAAGTTGGAAGACGACTCGGCGACCGGCCCGCTGGAACTGTGGCGAGATATCTCGGCGACACAGGCTCCGTCTCGGCGCGGTGTCATTGCCTTGCACGAATGCCGAAAGACGGGAAGCCCCGAACGGATTTACCGGTTAGCCGACGAGTCGTTACCGCCGGGTTGGCAGCGGGTGTCTCCGCCGCTCTGCGAGGTGTGGAAACCCGCCAAAGGATCCCGGACTGGGCCTCGTTGAGAATGGCTGAAATTTGTTGAGATTCGCTGAGCTGCGTTAATTTCCGCAGCCTTGTGAGGTGGCGCTCACTCCACGATCAGCTCGCCGCGCATGAGTCGCCAATGGCCAGGGAAGGTGCACAGGAACGGATACCGTCCCGGAGTCTTCGGAGCCGTGAACTTCAATTCGGCGCGGCCCTTGGGGTTCACCAGCGGCGTGGCCTGGAGCACCTTGGGTGACACCGGCAAGTAGCCCTTGGCCATGCCCTGCGGGTCGGCAGCCAGTCGGTCGGCTAGGGCTCCGATTTCGTCGGCGGATCCTGCGTCCACCAGCACCAGATTGTGTGTCATGAGGTCGGGGTTTTCGAAGACCAGTCGTACCGGGGAACCTGCGGCCACGCGCAGTTCGCGGGGCACGAATCGCAAGCCGGCTGCCGCCTGAACCCGCAAGGTGGGGCCGGAGCTAAGTTCAGTCGCCTCCCAAGCCTGAGCGAATTGCCCCAAGGTCGCGGCGACGTCAGCGAGGCGGACTCGGGCCAGGGGAGCTCCGAGCGGATCGTAAAGGAAGACGGCGGGAGGACGCCCGCCGAGATTGCGGAAGGAAACCTCGATGCAGTTGAGGCCTGGTTGCAGCTCAAGCTGGACCTGCTGTTCGCTGCTCCATTGTGAATCGTGCGAGAGCAGTTGTACTCCGTTGACTGTGATGTCGAGGAAGCCGTGCTTGACCGACAGGGTCGACGGTTGGGAGACCTCGCTGCGGAGGAAGGTCCGGTAGAGTCCGGCTCCAGTTCGGGCCGTGTCGGTGGCCTCGGCGTCCCAGACGCGCGGTTCCGAATTACCCTGAGCACCGAGCCACTGCCAGTGGCGCAGCCGAGTGCCGGGGGCGATCTCTAGAACGGGCACACTGCGGCCGCGGGCCGGTCGGGTGCCATGGCGGAGGTCGGCGACCATGCGCTTCACGTCAGCATGGATCTCCGGAAGGCCTTCGAGCGCTCGCTCGACCTCGGGCATGGTCGGGCGCAGATGGGCCACCGCGTCCACCACTTCCATTTGTACACGCGGGTGCGGATCGGCCGCCGCGGTGTGCAGCAGGTCGGCCACTCCGACCAGCCGGTCGGCTTGGTAGCGGGTCAATCGTACGGCGGCGGCCCGGTGTGAGTGCGATTGGGCCATGCGCAGTTGGTCCAGCCAAGTCGGGCGGACCTCGCCGAAACTCTCGGCCACGAAAACCGCCTCGAGCAGTGCCTGCCCGTCGTTGGCATGGGTAGCAGCCCAGCGGTCCAGCGCCTTCAGGGCGGTGGGGCCGCGGCGGCGCAGTTCGAGACGGACGTGCTTGCGGACAAGGTCCTGCCGGTGGGTGAGGAGATCCAATAGGGCGGGGAGTTTGGTTCCCTCGATTTTTGGCCATTCGGTAGCCAGCGGGCGGGAGGTGTTGTGGATACGCCAGATGCGACCCTTCACGTGGTTCCAGCGCACGTCGCGCATGGGGTGTTGGGCATGACCGATGATGGCGCTGGCGAAGTCGGAGACATAGAGAGCCCCGTCCATCCCGAACTCCACGTCCACGGGTCGGAAGGCCGCATTCTTGGAGGAAACCAAGTCGAGGCGTCCGTTGCCGCGGACCATGCCTTGGCTGAAGTCGAACCGGGTGAGCGACACCACGTAAGGCCCGATGCAGGCGGCGGAGGCCATGCCTTGCTGGTATTCGTCGGGGAAGTTCGGGCTCGAGATGCTGGCGGCGGCGCTGCCCTTGCCGTAGCCCACGGTCTGGGCATGGGCGAAGGGGTGGTAAATGCCCAGGGGAGTCCAGGTCAGCGGCAGCCCGTCGAGAACCAGTCCGTCGCCGTACATTTGGAAGACGTTACCGGTGCGGTCGAAGGTCACCTTCCAGGGGTTCGGCGTGATGCTTTGCCATTCCGGCTCGATGCGACCGGTGCGGGGATTCATTCGGTAGGTGGTCGAATCAACCCCGCGTACCGGGCCGAACGGGGTCTCAAATTGAGATCGGTGGAACACGCCGTCGCTGAACCAGACGGCTCCGGTGGGATCGGTGGCCATCATGCCACCGTGATGCGAGTCGGTGAGATCTAGGCCACGGAGATGCTCGGTCTTCCGGTCGGCGCGGCCGTCGCCATCGGTGTCTTGCAGGAGCCAGTGGCGAGATTGTTCCGAGACCAGCACTCCGTCGGCCGTGAAGGCGACTCCGTCGAGGGCATCGAACCCGGAGGCGAAGACGGTGAGCTTGTCGGCCTTGCCGTCCCGGTTGGTGTCTTCGAGCACCACGAGCTGATCTTCTTGGGGTTGGCCCGGCAGTGTGTGCGGGAAGCTGGGCATGGTGACTACCCAGAGACGGCCTCGGCCATCGAAGGCGATTTGCACCGGGGCGCGCAGCGCCGGGAATTGCTCCTCCGAAGCGAAGAGATTTACGGAATATCCTGGAGCGACCTGAAATCCGGCCTGCATCTCGGCAGCCGATTTTACGATACCGATACTGTGGGTGGATCCACCGGATGGCGGCACAGGCGGCGGGGCTAGGGCGATGAACGGGGCGTCGGCGAATCGGGCGCTTGGGTGGGTAGTGATTTGCTGCACTAACGCGTCTGCCTTCTCGATGCGTTTCAGGAAGAGCGGGATCTCGGCCTCCCGTTCCTCGGCTCGCTTGCGCTGGCCATAGTAGAGGATGCCGTTCTTGGGGCGGACCACCTCAGCCACGAAGTGAGCCAATTGTGAGGACGCGGCGGCGACCTCTTTCAAGCGGGCGGGTTTGACTCGCTCCAGCGTAGGTGCGCCTACAATCGCCTCGGCGATGATCCGGGCGATGAGGCGGTTTCCGGAGTCGTTCAGGTGAAGCCCGTCGGAGGTCAACGGCGCTTTGGCGTTCGCAAAGGCACTCTGGCTGGGCCCGAACAGGTTCACGTATATTGCCTTTCGCTGGGCAGCGACCTCACTAAGCACCTCGGCATACCCGGCGATATCGGCATTGCGAGCAGAGGCGTCCGGCCCGGGATGCCCCGCCTCCACGGCGGTGGGCGACAAGACTACGAGCTTCGCACCCAAATGCAGCCGCTCCAGTTGTCCGAGCAGCACCTCCAGTTGAGAGCGGAATTCCGGTAGCCCTTTGGCGCCGGCGAAGGACTCATCCATTCCAAAGCCAACCACCACGACTTTGGCTGGCCATAGCGCCAGCAGAGATTTCATGTGGTCGGCATAACCTTCGGCCTGCAGCCGGTGGCCGACCTCGTCTCCGGTCCAGGCGAAGCTGCGGAAATGCAGCGGACAGTTCGTGTCGGCCAGATGAATCCAAGCCTGCAACTCACCCTGTTCCAGAAGGCGTTCCACCAGCGAATTGCCGTGGAAAACCAAGGTGTCGTCGTGTTTGAGGGAGATTTGAGCCGACAGCGTACCGCGGGTGGTCCAAGCCCAGATCAGGCTCAGGAACAAAAGTTTTTGAAACCGGTGCATGGAATCCCGCGAGGGTCTGGCAACGGACCGCGGCCGCAAGCTCAGAGCGAAGCTGAAAGCGACTTATCGACCAGCATCCGAAAGGGCTTTTGGACGATCAGAAGGTCTCTAAGGAATCGCCAACGCGCAGGGTGGCCCCGGCTCCGCGGGTGAGAATTAGGTTGTGGCCGAAGAGCGGGGAATCGAAGCGCGGGTCCATGCGATAGCGGGCCAGGGTTCGCAAGGGCTCCGGGCCGCGACGGGTGGTTTCCTGATCGGTCGTGGTCATCACACAGCGAATGCAGGGTTTCACCCGGGCGAATTCGACGGCTTCGGAGCGAAGGGTAGTGCCCTGGTCTTCGGAGCCCACGCCGCCGCCGGCGATGACGAGGTTCGGCCGGAACCGGTCCATGGGCAGGTCTGAGCCACCCCCGATGCGTTGGTTGAGATCGGCCAGGGATTCCTCGGAGGCCACCAGGAACGGGTAGCCGTCGCTGAAATAGTTCTCGGCCTCCCGCGACCCGGTCCACTCCTTGGAACTGAGGCGTCGCCGCGTGGGATCCCATCGAACGAGTCGCGCACGCAATTCGAGGAACTCGCTGAACCAAGCTGCAGCGCGGTCCCCCTCGTCGAGAGCCTCAGTGGCGTGTCGCCACACGGTCACCGGGATCGTGGATTCGAACGGACTGCCTGGGGCCCGGAACCGGGGGACCGTGAGCGGTTCCATGCCTGGGACTCGGAGTTCTAGCGAGACGGCGGTCAGAGCCGTTTCGATCAGGGCCATGCGGGGCGTCTGCCGTTGGGTGACAAAGCGACCAGTCTCATCGACGACCATCCACTCCCGGTCGTGTACCAACCCGTGCGACGTCACCAGGGATTGTGTTAGGGCGATGCCCCGCGCCGATTTCACCGGATACACCACCAAGCCCGTCAAGCGAACCATCTGTGACATAGATAGATCGTCCCGCTTCTTCGACCCGTTGGCAACCGATCCAG
>CAINWP010000153.1 GCA_903854475.1 uncultured Verrucomicrobiota bacterium | reverse complement strand
GCGACACGCTACTGGTTGGTAAAACAGGAACCCGAAGCCTACCCGTGGTCTCAATTGGTGGCCGACCACAAGACCGCCTGGACCGGTGTGCGCAACTTCCAGGCCCGCAATCACCTGCGGGCCATGAAGACAGGGGACCAAGTGCTGTATTACCACAGCGTCACCGGCAAGCAAATCGTCGGTATCGCCCAGGTGGTCCGCGAGTCGTATCCGGATCCGACGGCCACCGAGGGCGACTGGTCGGTCGTAGACCTCGCACCGTTCCAGCAATTGAAGACTCCTGTAGACCTAGCCACGCTGAAAACCGACTCCGTGACGAAAGATATGCCTCTCATCCGCCAGTCCCGTCTCAGCGTCATGCCTATTGAAGAAGGGGTATTCCGGCACATCCTCGAATTGTCCCAAACCCGCTGAGCCCCCCTCGGAAGCCCCACTAAATCCACAGGCCTGGTCACACCGATCAACCCTGAGAATAGCCCGGTCCAGACCGGCCCGGCGACTCGTCGACAATCAACCCATCGACGAGATTCACCACCCGGTCGGCCCGGTCGGCCAACCGGGAGTCATGCGTCGCTACCACCAGAGTCACTCCCCGCTCCCGCCGGATCTCTAGGAGCAACTGGACAATTTCTTCGCCGGTCTTCGAATCGAGATTGCCCGTGGGTTCATCGGCCAAGATGAGCGTGGGATTGTTGATGAGGGCCCGCGCGATGGCCACCCGCTGCTGCTCCCCCCCGGACAACTCACCGGGCCGATGATCCAGTCGATCAGCCAACCCCACCCGCTTGAGCAAGGCGTCGGCTTCGGCCTGCACCTCGGCCAGCGGACGCCGGGCCATTCGCCCCGGGAGCACCACGTTCTCGCGAGCATCGAACTCCGGCATGAGGTGGAAGGCCTGGAAAATTAACCCCACATCCCGATTGCGGTACCGGGCCAATTCGGCAGGGCCTAACGATTGGAGGGCCACCCCTCGAATCTGAATCGTTCCCTGATCCGGGTGATCCAGCCCTCCCATGAGGTGCAACAACGTGCTCTTGCCCGCCCCGGATGCCCCCCTCAACGCCAAGAATTCACCGGCCTCGACGCAGAGATCCACGCCACGGAGGACTTCGAGTCGGCGGCGGCCCAGGGAATACCCCTTGTGGATGGATTGGGCTTGGACGAGCAACTCACTCATGGCGAAGGGCTTGAACAGGTTGAAGCCAGGCGGCACGCATCGCGGGCACAATCCCGGCCAACAGGCAGATCACCAGCGATCCTCCGCAAATGATCACCACATCGGACGTCACGATCCGGGCGGGCAACTCCCGAAACTGGTAGAGCTCCGGGGGAAAGAGGTCGAGGTTGAAGGTCTCGTTCATGAAGTGGAGGAAGTCATTGCGGAATCGGATCCCGGTCCAGCCCAACGCGAAGCCGCTGATCACACCGACCACACCGACCACCAGACTCTGAGACAAGAACACCAGGGCCACCTGCGACGGCGTGGCCCCCAGCGCCTTGAGCATCCCAATTTCCCGGGTCTTCTGAACCACGAAGGTGATGAGCGCGCTCATAATTCCGAAGGCCGCTACGATCACGATGAAGAACAGCAGATAGAACATCATGTTTTTTTCCACCACCAAGGCACCCAGGAGTTGGCGATTGTCCTGCATCCAGGAGATGACCTGAAACTCGCTTCCCAAAGCCGCGTTGAGTTGCTGGCGCACTCCGGTCGTCGTGGGCATGTCGGGCTGATGCAGCATGACAGTGATGCCCGTGACGTTGTCTTCGATGCCGTGTAAATCCTGAGCGTCTCCGAGGCCGGTCAGCATCGAGGACATCTCCAACTGGTACAGACCGGCATCAAAGACTCCGGCGACGTGGAATTTCTGCGGAGGATCCACCTCCTTGCGCCCGGCCTCCCAGGCCTCATGCATCCGCTTCAAGGCCGGGAGCGAATAGACGGCCAGTGAATCCCCCACCTTGAGTTCCAAGGCTTCAGCCAACGAAACGCCAATGAGAACCTTGTTCGGTCCGACATCGAAGCTCCCGGAGATCATGCCCGCCGGAACCTCCGAGACCCGTGGCTCTAGGAGCGGGTCCACACCTCGCAGCACCGGGGCAAACGGGCGGGGATTGCCCTTCTCCGGCTGGGTTTCCATGAGCACCTGGGTGTGGACATAGGGGGCCACCGCCCGGACCGAGGCATTGGAGGAAATCGTCGCCGCGACCGTGCGCCAGTCGGACAGGGGTTTGCCGGTTGCCTCCACTCGCAGATGGGCGTTGAAGCCAAGGATGCGCTCCCGCAACTGCTCGCCGAAGCCGGTCATCACGGCGATCACGATCATCAGCACCGCCACTCCCAACGTCACCCCCAGCACGCAAATGAGAGTAATGATCGAGACAAAGGTCCGCTTAGGCCGCAGGTAGCGGAGGGCCAGAGCTATTTCATAGGGCAGCGGCGACATGTTCGAGGCGCAACGGTGGCGAGCCCAACCCCAGCTGACAAGGCATGAGCCGATGATTGGAGCACCGCGGCCCCAGCGACACCCTTGCCCGGTCCAGCCAATCGGCTCACGGTTGGTGGGTCGATGAATTCCCTCATTGCGAAGATCGAAGAAAGCGCCCGCAAGCTGCTCGTGCTGCCGCCCCTGAGCAAACCGGCCGACGAACTCCCCCGATACAAGCGATTCCTGAAGGTCGAGAGCCATCGACTTCACCTTCTGCATCGAGGCGGCGCCAGCGGACTGGACGTTTGCCGCGCCCGATCCGCGATGATGGATGTGCTCATCCGAAAATTGTGGACGTCCATCCAGAGCGTCTTCCCAGCTCTCACGGGAAAAGCTCCCAAGGTGACGTTGGTGGCCTTTGGCGGTTACGGACGCGGTGAACTCAATCCCTTCAGTGACATCGACCTGATGTTCCTGCACGCCGACGGGCTTAGCCCCGAGGGTGCGGAACTGAAGACCCTCGCCGAGTGGACCGGAGGGCTGCTCTACACACTCTGGGACATCGGACTCAAGGTGGGTCACGCCGTGCGCACGGTGGAAGACTGCGTCCGTCTGGCCAATGAAGACATGCAGGCCAAGACCGCGCTCATCGAAGCCCGCCGGGTGACCGGCGACGAACCCCTCTTCGAACAACTCCAGCGCGAAGTGCAGAAGCACTGCGTCCGCCGCCACGAAGACGAATACATCGCCCAACGACTGGCCGACCAGGCCACCCGCCGCACCAAATACGGCAACTCACCGGCCTTGCAGGAACCCAACATCAAAAATGGCGTCGGCGGCCTCCGCGACTTCCAGAACCTCCTCTGGATGGCCTACTTTAAGCACGGGACCCGCTCGCTCATGGACCTCCAGAAAGCCGAGTTCCTCAGCGCCTCCGACCGCAAGCAAATGGAGGCGGCCTACGACTTCTTGCTGCGCACCCGCAATGAGCTGCATTACGTCGCAGGCCGAGCCGCCGAAACCCTAACGCCCATCGTCAAGCCGGCTGTCGCGCTGGGCCTGGGATTTTCCGACCGCTCGCCCAGGGCCCGCACCGAAGCCTTCATGCGGGAGTACTACACCCACGCCCGCAACCTGTACCTCACCACCCGCACCCTAGAACAGCGACTAGCGCTGGTCCCCAGCCCGGGAAACTCAAAGACAGGCAAAACCAAAGGTGGAAAACCCAAACGCGGCGCAGCGCCCGCAGAGGAGTTCGATGGATTCCGAATCTTGGATGGGCAACTCCACATGGTGGACCGGGGCATTCTCCGTCAGGATCGAGGCCGTATTCTTCGGGCCTTCCTGGAGGCCCAAAAACGGGGACTTCAACTCCACCCCGACCTAGCCCAATTGCTCCGTCAGCAAGTGTCGCTGGTGGATCGGTCCTTCCAGGCCAACTCGCACGACCCGGCCACCGTCCGGGAGATCCTCAACCACCGCGGCACTGTCGCGCCCTCCGTCCGCGCCATGCACGAGGTAGGCCTCCTCGGCCG
>CAINWP010000152.1 GCA_903854475.1 uncultured Verrucomicrobiota bacterium | reverse complement strand
GGTGGGGTGGATCGCCGAGCGTCTGGCGATGGGCACGCGCGGTTATCTGAATCATCTCTTGTATCGCCAGAGGAAGCTGGGCGGGGAGTAGACAATGTCAAGAACTGACCCCTTCTCTGACCCCTTCTTCGCGCTTACGGGCGGAGACGACGATGACGGTGGGGTGGATCGCCGAACGTCTGGCGATGGGCACGCGCGGTTACCTGAACCATCTCTTGTATCGCCGGAGGAAGCTGGGCGGAGAGTAGACAATATCAAGAACTGACCCCTCTTTCGGCGTCTGGGAACGCATCAACAACCCCGGTTTTAATTCCCTCGAATTCGAGGGAATTAGAAATGAGGCGGGCCGGAACAGTTTCTTCCTCTCGGCCAAGAAGTGGATCGACCTGACCGGAGCCAATGGTCTCATCGCGAGTGCCGGCCGCTACGGCGGCACCTACGCCCACAAGGACATCGCCTTCGAGTTCGGCTCGTGGCTCAGCCCGGAATTCAAGCTCTACCTGATCAAGGAATTCCAGCGCCTCAAGGACGAAGAAAACGACCGCCTCCAACTCAGTTGGAATCTCCAGCGCACCCTCGCAAAGATCAATTACCGCATCCACACCGACGCGATAAAGGACACCCTCATCCCGCCGTCTGTCACCAAAGCGCAGGCGTCCACCGTGTATGCCAGCGAGGCCGACCTGCTCAACGTCGCCCTCTTCGGCCAGACCGCGAAGCAGTGGCGCGATGCCCATCCCGAGGTGGCCGACTGCGAATGGTATGCGTCCGTCATGCTCAACCGCCTGATGTTCTAGCTGTGACTCTAGCTGTGACTCTGGCTGTGACTCTAGCTGTGACTCTAGCTGGCTCAGCCATGGGGCGGATTGCTCCAAAGTAGGGGGAGGGGACTCATTTCGCCGCGAACGCATCATCAGTCTCGCGGTGCTCCTACCGTTCTTTTACAGTGTTGGATCGATGTCACTGAACGCGACAACTTAAGGATTCCTAAAAGAGGTTGAGTCTTCGACGGGCTTCAAGGTCTTGGTGGAAGAGCAGGGATCGCAGTTGCAGGCACCGCTGCTCGCCAAAGTGCAGGTGGCTCGCCGGGGGATGCCATTTCACCGGGTGGTTTACCATCCGAGTGCTGGGGGCATGGCCGATTATCTAATCTGCTACCACTGTGCATTCATCCTCCGTTTGCACTGTCTGCCAGCGGCCGAGCGGTTTAATTTGGCGGATAACCCGGTGGCCGAGGAAGACTGCCTGAAGTGGACGAGGGCTCATGAGGGCTCGGATCCTTCAGATGCGGACCGGCAGACTGAGGTGGCCGGATTTCTGAGGACTGCGTTGATGACGATGGTGAGGTCGGTTCCGGTGGGGATTTGGGTCGATCAAGATCTCCGAGCCCGATTCCCGGACTTGAGGGCTGCCCAGGAGCAGGGTCAGTATTCGCAGGGTTCTCGATTCCGACAAAACGGTCACCACTCCGACCGGAAACTGCCCCACCATCGACTTGGCCTATACCGTGACCCACCGGGACGCCCGGAAATCTCGGTCCCGATTCGCCCTCTTGCTGTTCAAGGCCAATGACTCCGCTCAGGAGTTGGCCGCCATCGTCAAGCAACGCACCAAGACCTGAAAGCCAACCTCGCCATGAACTGTATCCCGGAGTCCGTGCTTTCCGGGGGCCTGAACTACGAAGCATTCCTTGTGGGGCGAAGAAAACTCATGGCATTTAAGGTAAAGACTTACTTCGATTCGCTTTAGCACCATGGCCGCAGAATCCACATCGCTCTCCCAGCTTGAATCGCATCTCTGGAAGGCCGCTTGGCTTCTTAAAGGACCGGTCGATGCGGCGGATTTCAAAACCTACATTTTCCCGCTGCTGTTCTTCAAACGTCTCTCCGACGTCCACGACGAGGAACACGCCGCAGCGCTGAAGGCATTCGAGGGCGATGAGGAAGCCGCGCTCTTCCCGGAGAACTACCGTTTTCAGGTGCCAGAGGGCTGCCACTGGCGGGATGTGCGTGCGGTGGCGGTGAACGTTGGGCAGGCGCTCCAGGCAGCCTTGCGCGGGATCGAGCAGACGAATCCGCACACGCTCTACGGCATCTTCGGCGATGCGCAGTGGACGAACAAAGACCGGCTGCCCGACAAGTTGCTCCGCGACCTGATCGAGCACTTCTCCGCGCTGCCATTGGGAAACAGCGCCGCCGAGGCAGACATCTTGGGACAAGCCTACGAGTACCTGATCAAGCAGTTCGCCGACGCCACCAACAAAAAGGCGGGCGAGTTCTACACCCCGCGTTCTGTCGTTCGGCTCATGGTGAACATCCTTGATCCCCGCGAGGGTGAGTCGATTTACGACCCCACCTGCGGCACCGGCGGCATGCTGTTGGAGGCCATCCACCATGTGAAGGAAACGCGCGGCGATGTCCGAACGCTTTGGGGCAAGCTCTACGGCCAGGAGAAAAACCTCACTACATCCGCCATCGCTCGCATCAACCTCTTCCTGCACGGAGCCACCGACTTCAAGATCGTGCGCGGCGACACTCTGAGGAACCCGGCCTTCTACTCCGGAGACAACCTCGCCACCTTCGACTGCGTTATCGCCAATCCGCCCTTCTCCCTCGAGAAATGGGGTGAAGAGGTTTGGAGCAGCGATCCCTACGGTCGGAACTTTGCCGGCATGCCACCAGCCAAGACTGGCGACTACGCCTTCGTGCAGCACATGGTCAAGTCCATGTGCCCGGCAACTGGGCGCATGGCCGTCGTTCTACCGCACGGAGCGCTTTTCCGCATGGGCAAGGAGGGCGAAATTCGAAGAAAAATCCTCGGCATGGATCTGCTGGAAGCCGTCATCTGCCTGGGTTCAAATCTCTTCTACGGTACCGGACTCGCCGCCTGCATCCTTGTCTTCCGGCAGAGGAAGGCAAAGGACCGGAAGAACAAGGTGCTCATCATCGACGCGTCGAAGGAGTTCAAAACCGGCCGCGCCCAGAACGAACTGCTCTCTGAACATGTCGAGCGCATCTACGGCTGGTATCGCGCCTTCCAGGACGTGGACGGCATCGCCCGCGTTGCCACCCTCGATGAAATCGCCGCCAACGACCACAACCTCAACATCCCCCGCTACGTCGAGCCAAAGGTCACCAGTGAAGTGCTCACCGTGGAGGAAGCGATGAAGCGGCTGCGAGAGAGTGCTGACCGGGCCTTTGCCGCGGAGGAAAGTCTGGTTGGGATATTGAAACGGGAGGGCTTGCTGGAATGAGTTCGATCCCGCCAAACCTTCAGCACATTCTCGATGGGCTGGAAGGTGAACACTGCGAGTTCAAAGAGTGGAAGACCAAGGACGACTTTGATGGCCTGACAAAATACGCATGCGCTTTGGCTAACGATGGCGGCGGGAGAATTGTCCTTGGTGTCGCTGATCAGCGCCCGCGCAAGATCGTAGGAACTCAGGTCTGGCCGCAGTTCGAGGTCACGCGCAAAAGTCTCAATCAACGCATTCATCTCACCACCCATTGGGAGGAGTTTCAGACTGCCGAAGGACGTGTTTTAGTCATTACTGTTCCGCGCCATGCCTACGGATTGCCTGCTGCCTGGGATGGTCGGGCATGGATGCGGGACAATGACAGTCTCGTCCCTCTCTCTGAACCGCGGCGCAAATCCATCTGGGAGGAAATCGGTCGGGACTATTCCTCGGAGGCATGCCCTGGACTCACCATTGGCGACCTGAACCCGGCCGCTCTCGATGCTTTCCGCCGTGCATGGGTGGATTCCCTGCGGGCACGGCGCGAGGAATCCGGGCAACGGGATGCCGAGCGGATCCAGGGCCTCAGCCACGAACAAGTTCTTCGCGACACCGAGTTGCTTCTGGCCGATGGCACAGTGGTCCATGCCGCGCTGATTCTTTTCGGCTCCCGGCAAGCGGTCCGTAGGCATCTTGCCCAAGCCGAGTTGGTCTATGAATTCCGCAATACTTCCGCCTCAGGACCGGCTGACTTGCGCATAGAATTTCAAGAGGGCTTCTTCGCCTGGCACGACCTCCTCTGGCAGCAGGTCAACGAGCCCAGCCGGAACCCCCGCCAATCCTTCCAAGCGGGGCTCTTCGTCCGGCAGTTGCCTTCCTTTGCCGAGCGCCCGGTGCGCGAAGCGATCCTGAACGCCGTCTGCCACCGGGACTACCTGCTTGGAAACAGCATCTTTATTCGCCACGCCCCGACCACTCTCACCATCGAGAGTCCCGGCGGTCTGCTACCACAGGTCACGGTAGAGACTTTGCTCGATCGTCAGGCACCGCGGAATCGCCGTCTTGCCGAGGTTTTTCAGCGCTGTGGGATGGTGGAACGTTCCGGGCAGGGGATGAACCTCATCTTCGAGGACGCCATCACCAGCGCCAAACAGCTCCCGACGCCCGACGCCTCCACCTATCAGTTCAAACTGACTCTCCATGGCGTGGTCCAGGACCCTACTTTCCTTGCCTACCTGGAACGGGTCGGTCAGGAGAAAATGCGGCTGTACGACACGGCTCATCTCTTGGTCCTGGATTCGGTGCGCCGGGATGTTGCGCTCCCAGATGCGCTCAAGCCATTGGCCGATCGCCTCGTCACCGATGGCCTCCTAGAGCGAATCGGTCGTGGTCGAGGTGCCCGGTTGATTCTCTCTCGCGCGTTCTCCCAGGCTATCGGTGAATCTGCCACTTACACTCGCCGCAAGGGATTGGATCAAGAAGAGGGCAAGCTGCTTCTCCTCAAGCATCTTGAGCACAAGGGCGAGGCAGGGGCCCCACTGACAGAGCTTGCCCAAGTTTTGCCCTCCAAATCCAAAAGACAGGTGCAACACCTTTTGAATCGTTTGGCGGATGACGGTAAAGCTCTCGCACCCCGCCGTGGCCCCAGCGCTGCCTGGAAATTGACCCGGTTTGGCATCCTCAACCCGTCTGGAAAATTAAACACGAAGCCCGTTGGTGTTTAATTCCGTGTTCAATTCCGTGTTCAATTTCGCATGACCCGCATCACCCAACAACAGCTCGAATCCTACCTCTGGAGCGCCGCCGTCCTCCTCCGGGGCACGATCGACGCGGGCGACTACAAGCAGTTCATCTTCCCGCTGCTGTTCTTCAAGCGTCTGTGCGATGTCTACGACGAGGAGACGGTCAAGGCTGAAGGACTCAGGCGCGGATGATGACTTCGCCATGTTCCCGGAGAACCACCGTTTCCAGGTGCCAGCGGAGGCGCATTGGTGGGAGATTCGGAAGGTCAGCCCGGATGTGGGCTGGGCCTTGCAGCAGGCCATGCGGGCCATCGAGACCGCCAACCCCGATAAAAAAGAAAAAGGAAAAAAGGGGTCAGTTCTTGATATTGATACATGAAGCGCCCAAAGCCACCCTCCTGGCACCGGCCCTTCGAGCGAACTGCGCGATTAACGCGGCGTTTGCGAAGGTGTGGTCGGTGGAGTTCAACGAACCCGGCTGGTGTCTGCCGTATGTGGTGGATGGTTCGGCTGCTGGCGGTGAGGCCTTGCTGGGGATTCTGGATGGGTTTCTGGCGACCCCTTCAAACGACCGCCGGGTCATCCAGGCTTGGGCCGACCACCTCGGCCTTGGACATTGGCTGAAGTGGATTCAGTATTCGCCCTAGGCCCCATGATTTCGAACCCCATGGATTCTTTCACACTCCCCACCGAGGGCTTCGATGGGCCGCTCCTTCCTGAGGGCGCACGAGACGTAGGCTCACCGGAATTCCAATCGGCAGTCTCCGGGTTCTTCGAGTCGCAGTTCCTGGAAATGGGCGTCAATGGGCAGGTTGTGGTGACCCCAGAAACCATCCGCGTGACGTGGGCTCAGTCTGGCGCGGATCCCATAGAGGCAGGGATTGCAAAGCTGCAACGAGGGCAACTCAAAGAAGGATGCCAGTGGCTCGAAGCCCTGCGTTCTCGATTTCCTGACTCGGAGAAATTGCTCCAAGCCTTGGGCATTGGGTTGAGTGAATTGGGCGAGTTGGACCGTGCCATTGAGTGTCTGGAACGGTTGGTGGAGTTGGCTCCGGGAAACCATCATGGCCGAGTCGCCCTCGGTGTGGCCTTGGGGCGGCAGGGCGATTGGATTGCAGCGGAGCGGCAGCTTCGGCAAGTAGTTGAGGACGTTCCGGACGATGTTTGGGGTCAGAAGAACCTGGGCGGGATTCTATTCCGCCAAGGCCGGTTTGCTGAAGCGGTGACTCCGTTAGAGAAAGCGGTTCAATTGGCTCCCAAGGACGGCCATGCCTGGTTGGTGTTGGGCGAGACCTTGTTGGCGCTGAACGAAATCGGGCGAGC